>CAYFUB010000656.1:0-7340 GCA_964346195.1 uncultured Pirellulales bacterium | reverse complement strand
CTGGCCTCGTGTGCAGCCGCCGGGAGCGTCCCATTCGCCGGCGGCACCGGCGCGCCGAACGATCCCTACCAGATCGCCACGCCCGAACAACTCATCGCCATCGGCAAGGACCCGAACCTCTGGGACAAGCACTTCATCCTCACCCACGACCTGGACATGAAACGCATCGACCCGAACGCGGTCAATCCTATCGGCGACAGGAAGCATGGTTTCGTTGGTCTCTTCGATGGCCAGGGCCACACGATTGCCGACCTCCACATGGAGCGTGAATTTGGGCCTCCGCTGGGTCTTTTCGGATGTATAGGGCAAGTCGTTGGAGAACCGGCGAGTCGCAGCCGAGTTGGAGGTCACGTCAGAAACCTCCATCTGAAGAATGTAACCATCCAGGTAGAAAATGACGCGGGTGGCCTTGCTGGCACACTCTACGCCGGGAGGATCAGAAACTGCTCGGTGTCGGGCAGTGTCACGGGCTCGGGCGTCATGGGTGGTGTTGGGGGGCTTGTGGGGGTCGCGGAGGGTCAAGTGGCTTCCTGCAGCGCAACTACGAGGGTTTGCGGCCACATAAGTGTCGGTGGTTTGATCGGAGCATTGGTCGGAGGTGACATAACAGATTGCAGCAGTTCGGGCCATGTTGAAGGTCATGAAGGCGTGGGTGGCCTTGTCGGGTCGGTGGATTTTGAATGCTTTTCTCTGGGCTTGCACCAAGAGAGGCCGGATGATGCAACGAACCCTGGGATGATCCTTCGCTGCCGATCGGATTGCTCAGTAACCGGCGTGTATGCTGTTGGAGGGCTCGTGGCCTATCTCGCCGGGGATGGCAGAATGCAAGATTGTCATGCGCTAGGTCCGGTGCTTGGCAAGGGAATGGTCGGCGGCCTGGTCGGGGAAAACCTGGGCTCCTCTATCATCCGCTGTTACTCGGCCGGTCAGGTCACGGGCGGGGACCAGACCGGCGGCCTTATCGGCAAGAACGAGATGCCCGCAGACGCCGGGGACTTGGCCCGCTATCCACCGTGCCAGCTTATTGTGGAGAAGGTCCAGAGCCCCGCCTTGTCGGGTGGCGCGGCGGATCAGAAGCCCCGATGGCGCGTGGTGTATCGGCCGGCCATTCAGTCGTGCTTCTGGGATGCGGAGGCGTCGGGGATGACGCGGGGGCTGGGAGCGGGGGCCGACGCCCAGGGCGGCCTCACCCGCCTGACGACCGCCGAGATGCGCACGGCGGCGACTTTCAAGAACTTCGGCTGGGACTTCGAGGAAGTCTGGATGATTCAGGAAGGCAAATCTTACCCGCGCCTGCGATGGGAGTCTGTTCCCAACGAGAGAAAGTCACCCTGACGAAGTTGACCGTCGGCGGATTCCGTGTACAATTCTGCCGGCCGTCGCAGGCAACGGCTCGATTCGATCCTGTACCTCAAGGAGCCATTATGCGACCGTACGTCCCGCCCCATACCGCCGTCATGGTCACGATTCTCTCGCTGGCTCTTGTCGCCGGTGGCAGCGCCGCAGAGGCGACAGTGCCGCTCTATGGCGTGCACGAGGTTGTCTTTGAGGGTCCGGCGTGCGGGCCGACGGATGCGCCGGCGCGCGATATCGAGCTGGTCACGGTGTGGCGGCATGAGAGCGGCGCGCCGACGTACAGAATCCACGGCTTTTGGGACGGGGACGGTGAAGGAGGGGTCTCGGGCGGTGTCTTCAAAGTGCGCTTCTGCCCGGTCGCGGAAGGCAAGTGGACGCTGGTCGAGGTGACATCGAACCGACCCGAGCTTAGCCGGCAAAAGGAAGGATACGCGCTTGCCTGCACCGCCTCGGCCCATCCGGGCTTCTGGCTCGTGGATGGCGAGCAGGCCGGCGGGCGCTGGTACCGGCGGTCCGGCGGCTCGCATCCCTATATCTATGGCAACACGATGTACAGCTTTTTGTCCGGATACGACAACAGAGGCCCGAGCGGCGGCAACATTGCCGACGACATCCGGGGCAACGCCGACTATTTCAAGAAAGTGCGGTTCTCCATCACGGGCGACCGGTACCCGCATCCGCAGGTCAAGCCGTTTCTCGACGATGCGGGGCACCCCACCGACGGCGGCGACTTCTCGCAGCGGCCGAATCCGGCGTGGTTCCATAGCCGCGTGGACCTGGCCGTGCGGACGGCGTACGAGTGCGACCTGATCGCCGACCTCATCCTGTGCGGGCCCGATACGGAGGACTCGCGCTCGGTCCTGCACGCCGGGCACAACGGTGGCGACCCTACCCCCCTGCTGCGGTACATCGCCGCCCGCTACGGCAGCTATCCGAACGTCTGGGTCTGCCTGTGCAACGAATTCGACATCAAGACGCCGAAGTACTCGACCGACGAGATCGCTCGTTTCGGCGGGACCCTGCGGCGGTTCCTGCCTTACCCGACGCCGGTGAGCGTTCACGCCAGCGCGCGCAACTGGTACACCTCGCTCAACACGGTCCCGCCCTGGCACGACCACGTCATCATTCAGAGGAAACTTAAGAAGCTGCCGGCGGCCGCCGACTGGGTCGCCCGCAATTACGCCCTCGGCGGCCACGTTCCCGTTATTGACGATGAGCTTGCCTACGAGGGTGCGGGCGACGGCTGGAGCGAAGAGGATGTCATCGAAGCGCACCTCGGCGCTTTCCTCGGCGGCGGTTACGGCACCACGGGCCATAAACCGGCCAACAAGCAGGGCCACTACTTCTGGGGGCATTTCAAGGTCTCGGAGCACCGGGCGGCGGACAATCTCGCCTGGCTGCGCCGGGCGATTGATGAAGACATCACGTTCTGGCGCATGGTCCCGATAGACGACCCCAACACCGGCGACGGCACGATCGGGGTCTTCCGGAATGTGCATCCGGACTTTCGCGCCATGGAATGGCCGGGGCATGAATACGTCCTCGGGACCAACCGGGCCCGCTCGCGCATCCGCATCGCGTTGCCGCCGGGCCAGTGGCGGGCCGCGTCTTACGACGCCATCGACAAACGGAAACGCATCCTGAGCGCGGGCACTTCCGAGCGGTTCACCTTCGACGCGCCGGATTCCCGCGCCGTGCTGCTCCACTTCCGGAAGACGGAGGAATGATTGATCTTGAAAGCCTCCGACGTGAGCACACGTGCGACGACTGCTACAGTTGCCGTAGTCATCGCACATCTGTCACCCCTGCGGAGGCAGGGGTCCAGGCAACGCGCGAAGTGTGAATGTGCCGACATGCACGGCACAGTCCCACGCGCCATGTCTGGATTCCTGTCTGCGCAGGAATGACAGAGTCGTCGCAGTCGAACCCGCTGTCACAGGGGCGATGAATGGACACCGGGCATACCCATTTTCTTGGAGACCATGAGGTCCATGATGCAAAGCGTGATATTGCTCTTGTTGACAGGTATTGCCGGATTGCAGGGACCGCAGCCACGGGCGGGCTCACCCGCCGCACGTGATGCCATCGCCAAGACCGGAGGTCTTGACGCTGCCACCCGTCCGGCCGTCAGGGACCCCAATCGCGTTGTTCGCGTCGCCGTATTGCAGGCCGGTACGGCGCACAGCAAGACCGGCAATCCGGGCTGCGAGGCCAACTTCAATTTGTTGGCCGGGCTGGTGTGCGAGGCGGCGCACGACAAGCCCGACCTGATCGTCTTCCCGGAATACGCGATTTCGGGCTGGCCGTACCCGCCGGAGGCGGTGATCAATGGCCTGGCGGAAAGTATCCCGGGCGAGGGGCCGTGGTATTCGCGCTATAGGGCCCTCGCGCAGGAGACCCGCACGGCCATCCTGGGCTGGCTGGTCGAGAGCGACCACGGCAAGCTTTACAACTGCGCGTTTCTCATCGGTCCGAACGGCCGGTTCGTCGGCAAATATCGTAAGGTCCAGGCCAATCTGGGCGAGCAGACCTGGTGGGGTTGGTCCCAGGGCGAATCGTTCCAGCCCATCGAATACGCCGGTGTCAAGTATGGCATCAGCATCTGCGCGGACATGTGGTTCCCCGAGACGGTCCGTTGCGAGGAACTGCTCGGCGCCGATGTCATCGTCCACGTTTCCATCGCCGACGACATGGGCCACATCGTCCCAACCCGGGCGTTCGACAGCGAAATCCCCATCGTGCTGGCCGTCTTCAACGGTGGCTCCTACGGCGTCGATTCGCGGGGCAAGCTGATGAGCAAGCTCCCGGCCGAGTCTCCCGGCTGGCGTGCATTCGCGCTGCGACCCTTCCAGGTACGGACAGACCGCAAATACGGCGGCTTGTGGGTCCCGAAGCTCGGCCAGAAGAACCTGCGCAACGTGGATGCCTACCGGATTCTGGTCGATCCGAACACGCGCCCGCCCTGGACGGATGTTTTCCTCGACAACGAAGGCAGGCCGCAAACGCGCGAGCAACTGCTGAAGCGTTTCAAAGGCCGCTACGACGCCCACGACCCCGCCGCACGCCAGAAGAAACAAACAACGAGAGAACCCTCTGGCGAAAAGTGATGCAACCAGGAAAGGAGTCCTTCACAGTGTGTCATGTCGAGCGAAGCGCCAGCGTAGTCGAGACATCTGGCCGCGAACGTGGCGTGTCTTCCATTCGCAGGCAGATTCCTCGGCTGCGCTCGAAATGACAAGTGGTGGCACGTCGGAATGACAAGATAGTGGCACCTTGGAATGACAAGGCCGTGACGATTCGGGATGACAGAGGAGTGTCATCCGGCCTTCGCGCCGTGGGCTGGGTTTCGCGGCTTGGCCCAGGCAAGTCGAAATGATAGCGCACGATCGATGGGCAGACGGTATAATACGCACGCTGACAAGAGCAACAACGTGACGAGCAAATACGGTCTGGAAAGGACGTGACGGATGAAGCAGGGTTACTTCCATCGGGTCGCCGCTCTGACGCCGACGAAGATGTGGATTAATAATGTCACGCCGCAGGAGGCCGAGCGGGCCATCGCCGCCGGGGCGATGGGCTGCACGCAGAACCCCTCCTACACCTGGAAAATGCTGACCCATGAGACGGGCAAGGCCGAGGCGCTGGCCCTGCTCCAACGGACTTACGGAAAACGGATGTCGGACCGACATTCGGCGCTTTGACAGGAGAGACGCGATGCATCCACTGCTCATCCTCGCCATCGGCATTTTCAGCATCATCTTCCTGATCGCGGCCCTGCGGCTCAACGCGTTCATCGCCCTGATCGTCTCGGCGATCGTGGTGAGCCTGCTGGCCCCCGGCGCGATGGCCGACAGGATCAGCCGGGTGGCGGTCGCATTCGGCGGCACGGCCGGCAGCATCGGCATCGTCATCGCGCTGGCCGTGGTCATCGGCAAGTGCATGATGGACAGCGGCGCCGCCGACCGGATCGTGCGCGCCTTTTTGTCGCTGCTCGGCGAAAAGCGATGCTCCTGGGCGTTGATGTCGAGCGGCTTCGTTCTCTCAGTGCCCGTCTTTTTCGACACCGTGTTTTACCTGCTCGTCCCGCTGGCCCGTTCGGCCTGTCGTCGGACCGGCCGGAACACGCTCCAATACGCCCTGGCCATCACCGCCGGCGGCGTGGTCACGCACTCGCTCGTGCCGCCGACGCCCGGTCCGCTGGTCATGGCCGATCAACTCGGCATCGACCTCGGCGTGATGATCCTCTGTGGTGCGATTATCGGCATCCCCTGCGCCCTGGTGGGCATGGGCTTCTCTAGGTGGCTCGACCGCCGGACGAATATCGCCATGCGGCCTCTGGCCGACGGCATGGAAGAAGCCCAGCCGCTCGCTGATGACCAATTGCCCGCCCTGCTCCCCTCCCTGCTGCCCATCCTGATCCCCGTCGTGCTCGTCTCGATGAACACGATCATTTCGACCGCCGCCAAAGCCGCGGCGAAAGCGCAGGCCGCCCAAACCGCCGCCGTCACGGCCGAACCTTCCACTCTGCAACGGGCCGCCGATGTGATGGCCATCGTCGGCAACGTCAATTTCGCCATGCTTCTGTCGGCCGCCATCGCCATGTGGGTCCTCAAGAGCAAACGCCGACTGACGAACGCGCAGCTCGCCAAGGTCGTCGAGGTCTCGCTCATGAGCGGCGGCATCATCATCCTGATCACGGCCGCCGGCGGGGCCTTCGGCGCGATGCTCAAGGCCGCCGAGGTCGGTCCGGCCATCGAAGCTCTCTTCAAAAGCGACGCCGGCGGCACTACCAGCGGCATTCTGTTCCTCGTCATGGGCGTCCTGATCGCCTGCATCATGAAGGTCGCCCAGGGCTCCGGCACGGTGGCGATGATCACCGCCTCGTCGATGGTCGCCGCGATGGTCCCGTCGATGGAAGCGCTCGGCTATCCGCACGTCCTGCTCGCAACCGCCATCGGCGGTGGCTCCATGATCGGCTCGTGGATGAACGACAGCGGGTTCTGGGTCTTCGTCAAGATGACCGGCCTGACCGAGGCCGAGGGCCTCAAGACCTGGCTGCCTCTGGTCGCCAGCCTCGGATTCGCCAGCGCCGTCATCTCGTTCCTCCTGGCCGTCCTCTGGCAGACGGGCTACCTGCTGTGGCCCGTCGTCGGGTTCTGCGTCATCGTCGCCGCACTGGTCCTGGCCCTCGTTCGCCCAGGCGCGGCCGTACAGAGGAGCTAACGATGTTCTCACACCCCCGTGCATCACAGCGTGTCTGGGCCGTCGCATGGATCGTCTCGCCCCTGATGCTCGCGACCGCCGGCGCGGACCAGCAAGAGATGGTGCGACTCGTGGAGACTCACGCAACGAACAAGCAGGCAGTCTTGAGCCAGCTCCAGCAGATGTCTCGACTTCGCTGCGCCTCGCTCGACATGACACACGACGAAGTGCCTATTCGCACGGCGTGTCTCTATGCCACAAGCGAGGGGGACTACGTTGACAATGAATCCATTTGACTTCAAAAGGCTCTGGCAGCCGTTCCGGGAGGACCCGCGGCGGTTCCAGGAAGTCTTCGCTCACCATGAAGACTATTCCCAACTGGTCACAGGGACGGAGACGCTCGCCTACCTGATCCGCAGCTATTCGGTGTACTCGATGACCTGTGCGGCCCTGGGCCATCCCGGCGGCAGCTTCTCCGAGGCTGAATGGCTGGCCGTCATGTACAACTACGTCCTGCGGTTCGACGCGCAAGACCCGCAATGGCCGCAGCGGGACGTGTTCTACCTGTCCAAGTGTCATGCCTGCCCGGGGCTGTACGCGGCCCTGGCCTTGTTCGGCTATTTCCCCATCGAGGACCTGACGCGCTACGGGGCCTGGGGCGCACACCTGGAGAGCCATCCCGACAGCACGCGGACGCCGGGCATCGAGATTTCCGGCGGCTCGCTCGGGCAGATCCCCGGCGTGGCGGTCGGCCGGGCCCTCGGCATCCGCCGGCACGGGCC
>CAYFUB010000655.1:0-1807 GCA_964346195.1 uncultured Pirellulales bacterium | reverse complement strand
CCGGGTTTGCTCGCCGGTGTAGAGGATGCCAATGCTTCAGCGGCGCGGCTGTCACCACGGCCAGAACAGGACAACCCGGAAGCAACGGATGCAACAAAGAACAACACCACGACAGTATTCCGCGTTGCTCCAAGCATAGGTCTCTCCTATTCTACGCAGACACCTGCATAGGCCCTAACCTTGACCTTAAGATACACATCGTGGGTAAAAGGGACAGATACGAATGGCACTTCCTTAAGGTTCTGTAAACAAGACGGTCTCCGATTACCGATGGCTGTTTTATCACGAACAAGACACCGGTAAGGAGACCGTACTATGCGTAATTCACGTATCGGCACGGAGGCCGAGAAAGGTTCAGCCGTTTCATTCCAGCTCCAGCAAGTCACGTTGAATTCGGTTCGCCAGGTTCTGCCGGATCAGGCCGTCGAGCAGGCCTGCCGCGACGTGGGGCACACCTATCGCAAGCGAACCATCGGCCCCATCGTCACGGTGCTGCACATGATTCTGGCGGCCATCTGGCCGGAGGAATCCTTCCAGGCCAGTTGGCAGATGCTGTGGGACAACGCTGCGGCGGCCTTTGGGGGCCTGAAGGGTCGCCGGCCCGGTTCCGGTTCCGTATCCAAGGCCCGGGCGCGGCTTCCGCTGGCACTTTGGAAGCGAATCTGGGACTTCCTGGCGGCGGAGGTCCAGCGGTTGTCCGAACCGTGGGCCAGTTGGCGAGGCCACCGGGTGATCCTGGTCGACGGCACGTGCGTGTCGATGCCGGCGACGGCGGCATTGTTCGAGCATTTCGGCCTCAGCACAGGCCGAGGAGGCACACGCCACTATCCCTTGGCGCGAATGGTGGCCTTGGCGTTGGCCAACACGATGTCGGTGGTGGCCTACGCCGTCGGACGCTACGACAGCAGCGAACAATCGCTGCTGCGGCCCCTGCTGGAGCAGTTGCGTCGCGGGGACCTGCTGGTGGCCGATCGGCATTTTGCCGGTGCCAACCTCTACGCGCAGTATGCCGCCGGCGGGCTGGCGTTCCTCACGCGGGCCCACCAGCGGCTGAAGGTCTCTCGCCTGCGCCGGCTGGGGGGGTACGCCGCCCATGACTTCGTGACCGATCTGCCGATGACGGCGGCTCATCGACGCAAAGACCCGACGCTGCCCAAGAGCGTGCGGGTTCGTCTGATTCGGGCGACCGTGACGATTCGCGGCAGACGCAGGCCGACGTGGTTCGTCACCTCGCTGCTGGACGACACGCGGTACCCTGCCGGGGAAGTGGTGGGCCTCTACGGGCGACGCTGGCGGATCGAAACGCTGCTGCTGCAAATGAAAGTCCGACTCTCGGCCGACGTGCTGCGCAGCAAGAGCGTCGCGGGTGTGCAGAAAGAACTCGCCGCACGCCTGTGCGCGATCAACGTGGTGCGGGCGATCATGCTCGAGGCGGCCCAGAGGCACGGCCAGGACCCCATGGCCTTGAGCTTCGTCCATGCCTTGCGGGCGATCCTGGCGTTCGCCCCGGCCTTGGCCACCGCGCCGGCGTGGAAACTGACCAGCATCTATGCCGCCATGCTCTGGGAAATCGCTGCTTGCCGCGTGCGCCAACGGCCCGGACGCCTGGAACCCCGCGCCATCCGCCGCGAGAAGAAACACTACCCGAGATTACGATGCACACGAGAACAATGGAAACGCCATGTCGCCGCTTAAGGAAGTGCCATTCGTATCTGTCCCTTTTATTCAAAATGGCCGGGACGAACACCGTGCCCGGCCTGCCGCACGTCCGCGCCGGACAGGGCCAGCCGCAGATTCCTCAGCCGCA
>CAYFUB010000654.1:0-2475 GCA_964346195.1 uncultured Pirellulales bacterium | reverse complement strand
AGGCTCACCCAGCGGTACTGCCCGGGACTGCGGTCTTCTTCCAGGCAATACTCGCTGTTATCACGACGGGAGAACCGGCCCATCCCTGGAAACTGCCTCTGGATCCGATCGAAAAACGTCAGGATCGTATCGCGCTCTGTGGGCAGGTCCAGTTCCGTGTTCACGAACATGTCAATGTAGAAGTCGTCGCACAAAGAGCTATAACTATTCACTGGCATGGGGGAAAAGAACCCTCCACAGAATTCTTTCTATATCCAGTCGAGCCGTGATGCACCCGGACTTCGGGCCTATACCGACTCATTCAATACTCATTATACACGCAATCGGCAATTTCCGTACTGTTTTTCAGGCGAAATCTTCATGCTAAACCAGATTCTTTCTGATTTCAAAACGATTCTTTCGGTTTCGAGCTTTCTGAAGCATGATTCACGATTGGCGCAAGAACTCCGGGCCGGGCGCGGCTGCCAAATCCGGCGCCGGCGCGCCTGGCTCACCATGTTTTGGCTCGGGCAAGGCCAGTTCGGTTACGGCGGCTCCCACGGTGAACAGAATCGTGAAAAGAAATACCCGCCATACACCCTGGATAAGAACAAGATAGGTTTCGGCCGCCGGAGTTGTCCGGGCGATCAGCATGGACAGGAGCGTCGCCGCCACGCCTGTCAGGGCCCCGGAAAACGCGGCCATTCCGACGCGCCGGCCGAAGCTTGCCCCGCCGCCGCCCAGCGCGATCAACGACCCGCACAACAGGGGCACCGCCATCACCAGCCACCAGTATTCCTTCAGGGCGGGCAGTTGGCCGGTGCGGGTGAGATGACCGTAGCCAACAAGGCCAAACACCGCGGTCGCGGCCAGGATGCACGGACTGGCGTGCCAGTAACGCACCGGCAGTGAAATCCGCATCTCCATCCGCCGTCGCATCCGCCGCCGGATCGTCAAGGGCCAGTTATAGAACAGACAGAAGACCCAGTGCTCTAACAATGCTCCCCGCTCGCCGAAGACGGGAACCACGCGCGTCCCCTCCGTCGCCCAGTGTGCCGCCATGAAACGCGCCAAGGCCGGATAACGGTAGGTCATCTGAATCGGAAAGGCCAGATACCCGACGTATTTGAAGAAACCCAGAAAGACGGCGATGTTGTAGTCCTTGAAATTGCGCTCCCGCACGACCAGATAAACCACGTACAAGCCTCGGGTCAGCGACCCCGGCGACAGGGGCACCACCTGGAACAGCGCGACGATGCCCAGTCCGATCCCCCACGCCTGCACGCGCGGCAGGTCCGGGTGTGTCAGGACGTAGATCAGCGCGATCGTCACGGAAACGACCTGCGTTACCGGCAACGTGCAAACGTGCACCGCCAGACTCTTGAGGTATTTTTGAATGAAGGGTTCCCCCAGTTGCCCAAGAATCGTTCCGGCGTCCTCATCACTGAGCATGTGTTTTCTCCGCCCTTCGGCCAGCATATCCCGCAGCCACTGCTCGCGAAGTTCGGCGTTGAAATACAGCCGAATCGGCCGGACGAACAGGTACGTGAGTTTCTCTTTGGCAAACCGCCAGTCGGTCAGAAATCGGTGCAATCCGGCCGGCAGGAGCGACAACGGCCAGTGGCCCAGGAACCGCCACGGCTGATTCGTCAGCCGTAGCGCACCAGCGGCATCGACCCGCCCCGCGCGGTGCCAGCCGATCAGCGTCTCGGCCACCCTCGCCCGGAAAGCCTGCCCAATATACCGCGAGCTGCTGAACAGCCGGGCATAGTGTTCGCGCCAATCCTGCCGGCCCCACGCACGACGCAGCACCTTGCCCACAAATGGGATGCAACCCACCAGGAAGAACATGAATGTGAGGACGTGATTCCTCCGCAACGTCTCCGCGCGTCTTTCCTCAATCAGGTTTCTCACTTTCCAACCGGTCACGGCACTGTCGAATATCGTGTTCCACAGTCTGCCGCTATAGAGCAGCCGGACATGATTGTGGGTGATGTCAGGAACAGAATCGCGATAGACACGTTCCGCCGCCTTCAACTCGGTCAGAATCCCCTGCATGTCCGCGAATTCCGCGCTGTGTGCCGCGACGAAACGCTCCAGCCGGCTGAGACTGCCCCGGTCAAACTGGACCAGGGACCCCCGGCCCAGGCCTTTGAGGATCAATCTGGCGTCGCCGGGACTCATCGGCAAGAACGGCAGCAGCGCCAGCCCGGCCCGGAAGTCCACTGCAACCAGTCCGGCCGCGGGATTCTCGTCCATCCCGCGCCGTTTCAGGCAATTCGGCTGGCTCTTGCAGGTGGACCATTCATATTGGCGCGCGAACTCGTGAGCCCCCATCTTATGAAGAAGCCCGACGAATTCGCGCATGAAGACCCTTTTGGCGCGGTATTCGGGCGATCTAAGCCGCTGCTCATCCACCGTTTTGCCCCGGCGCCAGCGCCTCAGCAGGTCCAGCCGGTCATCCACCTCCAGGCGCCACGTCCGCCCGTCTATCCA
>CAYFUB010000653.1:0-47381 GCA_964346195.1 uncultured Pirellulales bacterium | reverse complement strand
TGTTCCCTCAAGCGGTGCAGCGTGATCTCTTCTTCGCTGGCCGTCCCGCGCGACGCCCAGAACTCGAAACCGAAGAGTGTCACGATTCCAAGA
Organism: uncultured Pirellulales bacterium; assembly: GCA_964346195.1. GTDB lineage: Bacteria > Planctomycetota > Phycisphaerae > Sedimentisphaerales > Anaerobacaceae > PLanc-01. The sequence continues at coordinate 47,288 of CAYFUB010000653.1, read as the reverse complement.
GCAGCACCGCCAAGTCCAACCAGCATCGGCCATAAGGTTCTCACTGTTTCCATGTATGGCTCTATCGGCATCCCAATCTATGAGGCTTTAGTGAAAGAGGCAGGGGATGCCTGACCTGTGAGCAGGTTTACGACAACGGCCGGTGGTTTGACTGTCCGAAGCGGCTCGAATACGCTCTCACTTGCCACGGGCGTGCTGGCGTTGCCACTCGTAGATCGAGGGTATGCCTGGCTCGGGCCTGGGGGCGTCGGATAAGGAACGGGCTTGGTTTCCTTCGGAGAGGGCCAATTCCGCCGGGCCGGATACGAAGCGACCGTTGCCTCCATAGAGATGGTTTTCCAGCGCCTCGACGCCCATGCAATCGGCAGCGGCCAGTTGAATCATCGGCGATTTGCCGTCCTTGAGGATGAAGACATTGCCCATGATAATGTGGTCGAAGCTGGTCGCCTTGGCGAAAACGCCGGGGCCGCGGTCCACGATGAAGCGGCTGTGCAGGACCATCCAGTTCTCATTCATGCCGCCCATCCAGACCCCTGCCTTGGGCGAGCGGACGTCGCAGTTGTAAACGACGTTGCGCGGCCCGTTGGGACCGTGCGCTTTATCCTCCGGCGGCGAGGCCCACATGCCGTAGCCGTAACCGCCGTGGCCCGTGACGGATTCTACGATGCACTGCTCGATCAGGTTCTCGTTCGTCCAGCCTGCGTGCCACTGAGCGTCGCTTTCGTGGAAGACGCTCTGGCGAATGACGCAGCCGCTGGCGGCCCACTGGAACAGCGGGGCGTGTCGCATCTTGAACGTCTCGACGTTCTCCATGAGGCAGTCCCAGCAGCGGTCCCAGCCGGTATACGCCGTTCCACCGCCGCCCTTGAACCAGGCGTCGTCGAAGGTGCAGTCCCGAATCTCGCACCACTTGGCCTGGGAGCCGTAGACGGGGAACCGGCCGCACTTCTTGACCGTCACGCCGCGGGCCCAGCAGTTCCAGCCGTGCGAGAAGAGCACGCCCGTGATCCACAGGTTCTCCGTTTGTTCCAGGTAGAGGTCCTCGACCCCGCAGGACTGGATGGGGACGACCTTCTGCACGTAGGAGCCGTCGATAACCGGGAACTCAATCCGCAGCGGCTGGCTGAGCGAGATAGATCGATCCGTGACACGCGTGACGACGGTTTCGTAGTTGCGGTACATGCCCCATTCGCAGGCGTTGCGGGTCAGTTTCTTCCACCGCTCCGTCGCCGGGCCGTCGATGAAGATGAAATCGCCTGCTTGCAGGCCGTGTGTCCTCTCCAAATGCAACTCCGTATCGCCTCTTTTGCCGTCACGGGCGAGTTTCAGCTTCTGCCCGGCGGTTCCTTGTCCCTGGAACGTAATCACCGCCCGCGCGTCGGGGACGAGTCGCCTGTCGTCGAACTGCCGGTCGAGGAGGATGGGTATCCGGGCCACCCGCTGGGAGCCGTTCTGGTACTCGGCGATGCCTTTGAGCGTATGCCGGCCGTCCGGTATCTCCCTGCCAATGTCTCTGCCGAACTGGGGAAAGGCGAAGGTGTTGCCGGAGTGCTGGCCCCGCGTCCAGGTACCGATGACAGTGTCATCAACCATCAGCGTCATCTTCGCCAGACCAGTGGGCACAGCGTGCATCTCAATCCGTGTATTCCTGCCCACTCGCGAATCGGTGGGAGGCCAGAAGAACGTCACTCCTTCCGGCGGGATGGCGTAGCGAAAGATCAGCCGGGTCCGTGAAGGTCCGCTGCCTCTGATGACGACCTTGTCATGCCGAACGGTTACAGGCCGGTCGAGATAGTATGTTCCTTCACCGATCACAACAGCGCCGCCCGTGCGGCCTGCCGCCTCACAGGCCTCCTGGAGGGCCTTCGAATCATCCGAATCGTCATCCGCCTTGGCGCCGAAATCCTCAATGTTTGTCACGACCTCGGCCGTCGGGATGCCGCCTTGCACGCCGCACCGGGTCCAGTTGGGATATACGATTCCATCCGGTCCGGCGACATCAGCCGCCGTCAGGCGGTCTTTCTGATCAGCCCTGATCTTGTACTGACGCGGCCAGGGAACATTCCCGCCGCTCGTTTCGGCCACGACTGTCCCGTCCCAGGGCGCGAGAGCCAGGAGGAATGAACTGACGCATAGCAATCCCCACGTGTGTGTCGCCGCCCCGGGCTCCTGCATGATAATGTCCTCCACCATCATATACTGCATATGCGATGGGCAGATGCGTGAGCGCTCTAAACTTGCGCCCTGCCACACTTCCTTGCTGATACCAGAAGGTCCGCCCCGAATCCAGCACAAAACGGGCCAAGATTTCGCTTGAAATCCCGCCGGCGATGTGGTACAAGCGATATCAGCGAAGTTTGCGGCCTTGGCTTGGGCATATTGAGATGTCTTTCCGCTCTTTGAGGCTGGAAGGGGAGTTGTCATGTCAAGCACAGAACCGCGGCGAGAGACTTGCACTCCGAGGGCTCTCGTATTTCCTGTCGTGAGTACGTGCAACCGTTTTCGTTAAGTACCGCAGCAGGCGGTGCGCGCCTCGTGTGAGGCCCGCATACCGCCCTGGGGGTCCGCGAAAGGAGGAAGTCATGTGTAAGAGACTCATTTGCGTATTGTCTTTTCTCTTGGTGCTGGGCGCTGGTGCGGCCCGGGGAGAGCTGGTGGGCCACTGGAAGCTGGATGAAGGCGCCGGAACCACCGTCGCCGACTCTTCCGGCAAGGGCAATGACGGGACCATTTTCAACAACCCCACCTGGATCGACGGCGTCCAGGGGTCGGCCCTGGAGTTCCATGGCTTGGGCGCCCCTGGCGGCGGTGGGGACTATATCGATTGCGGCAATGAGGCCAGCCTGGACATACAGGGTCCGATCTCCATCACCCTCTGGATAAGACCCGGCGCGGATGACCCGGAGGGCAAGGGTACGGAGACGGCGCCCATGGCCAAGGCGATGAGCGGGATGAGCCCCAGTTGGAGCTGGCAGGTTCGATACGGGTGGAACAGCCCTCAGCCCTACATGGCTTTTACGTTCAATACGTCGCCCCGAGCCTGGGCCTATGTCGGCCGAAACCTGGAGCGCGACGAGTGGTGCCATATCGCCTGCTCCTATGACGGCACGACGCTGACATCCTATCTGAATGGCGAGCAGGCCGAATCGACCCGCATGGGCCCGATTACTAGCAGCAGCACCCCTGTCCTTATCGGCTCGGACGGGTGGGGCTGCGACTGGATCGGCGCGATCGACGATGTCCGGGTCTATAACCACGGGCTGACGTGGGATGAAATTGCGGAGCTGTGTCCGCCGTCGCGAACCGCCAAAGAACCGGAGCCGGCGGACGGGGCCGTGGGTGTCGTGAGCCCGCTGTTTCGCTGGAAACCGGGATATAAAGGGGTTTTGCATGAAATGTACTTGGGTACGAGCCCGGACCTGGGAGCGGACAATCTCGTCCAGCCGCGGACGGCCGCGTTGTTCTACTACCACATACCCGGTCTCGAGCCCGGCACGACGTATTTCTGGCGGGTCGATGAGATCGAGGAGGACCTGACAACGGTCAATACGGGCCACGTGTGGAGCTTCACGACACAAGGCTTGACGGCGTATCTCCCGGTGCCGGCCGATGGCGCCGTCGATGCATCCCTCACGCCGACGCTTTCCTGGCAGCCGGGCCAGGCGGCGTTGAAACATCATCTGTACTTCAGTGACAGCTTCGATGACGTCAATGAGGGCACGCCCGCGGCGGACAAGGGCGAGCTGGAGTTGGCGGATGCCACTTTTGCCCCGGGCGAGCTCCAGCCGGTGACGACTTACTTTTGGCGTGTCGACGAGGTCACGCTTGGGGACGTTGTCCGAACCGGTGCGGTCTGGAGTTTCACCACATATCTGCCGGTGGACGATTTCGAAAGCTACAACGACGAGGAGAACAAGGGCACCCGCATCTACGAGACCTGGATCGACGGATGGGTCAACGACAACGGCGCAACGGTCGGCTACATGGATCCTCCCTTTGCCGAGCAGAAGATCGTGCACGGCGGACTGCAATCCATGCCTCTGGACTACAACAACGTCGCGGCGCCCTTCTACAGCGAGACGGTGCGGGAGTTCACGTCGGCACAGGACTGGACAATCGATGACGTCAACACGCTGGTCCTTTACGTGCAAGGCAAAACAGCGAATGCTCCCGCCCAACTGTACCTCGCGCTCGAGGATGCCTCCCGGCGCAGCGCCACGGTTATCCATCCCGACACGGCAGTTGTGACCACGGCCGAATGGACCGAATGGAAGGTCCCGCTGGCCGACTTCACCGGTGTGGACCTGGCCAGGGTCCAGAAAATATACATCGGAGTCGGAGACAAGGCCGATCCCGCGCCCGGTGGCACCGGCCTGATCTTCATCGACGATATTCGGGTGATAAGACCGCCGGCAAAGAGCGAGTAGCCGCAGAAACGATGGCTCCCATCAGAGAGGGCGGCAGGTGTTCCTGTCGCCCTCTCTTCCAAGAGTTCACACCGGTATCCTCGCAGCGAGCACAGGTGTGCACCGTAGCGCCGGCCTGACCGCCAATGTACTGTTCCAGCGCCGCAGGCGTCGATTCGTCGAGGGTCGAAGTGTCTCGGCACGAGGGGCACGTGCAAGCGGTGTGATTCGTCCCGGCGCCCGGCATAGTCTGTGCCGTGAGTCTGCAATCCGCGCAGGCGTCACTTTCCCGGGCAGCCACTGTTCCGTGCGACTCGTGGCATCCGGCGATCAGCCCGGCTGCTCCCATGACGACCATCAGTACGAGAGATATCCTGGTAATGTGCGCTATTACCGCCATACTCCTGCTCCTTCAAAAAGGATGGGTCTGACCAACCATGGGCTTGTGACGCGAAATTGTCGTGGTCTTACCCCCTGAACGGTCTGGCGGCCGGTAAGGTTCCGCGAAAATAAATTTGCTCTCCGCGTGCGGAATTATCGTGGCGCGGCCGGATTGCTTGACAGGAAAGCGCGCGAGTTGCTATCTTGCCTTGTGCTGACCCAGGTGGGGGGCGATTTTTGGGAACGCTTTGCCCCGGAAAAACGTTCAGATTGGCAAGAGCATAGACGGACAGATGCAGAGCCCCGAGTCTTTCGAGCAGGCCGCGCTGCCACACCTTGCGAGTGTTTACAGAGCAGCGGTGGCGGTCTGTGGGCGGTCCGGTGAGGCAGAGGACCTGACCCAGGCGACCTTCCTCAAGGCCCTGGAGCGGTTCGACACGTTCAAGCCGGGAACCAACTGCCGGGCCTGGCTCCTGCAAATCATGAGAAATACCCGGATCGACGAGCTCCGACGCCGGAAAGTGGCCGGCAACGCTGTGCCGATCGAGGAAAGCCTGGTGGTGGCGGAGCCGCAGATGGCGCCGACCGTGTGGTCGGACGCCGAGGATTTGCTTGGGAACTTTTCCGATGAGCAGGTCATTCGCGCGCTCAAGCTGTTGCCGGAAGATCAGCGATTGACGTTGTTCCTCGCTGATGTTGAGCAGTTAAGCCATCAGGAAGTCGCGGAAATCACCGGGGTGGCGGTCGGGACCGTCAAGAGCCGGACCAGCCGGGCCAGAGAGGTGCTGAAGCACCACCTGCTGTCGCACGCCAGAGAAATGGGGTTCGCAGGGCCGAGCCGATGAGCCATCTGACGGAAGAACAACTCGAGGATATCCTCCAGGGCAACGTGAGCGTTCCTGCGCACATTGACCGATGCCCCGATTGCCGGGCCCGCCTGACCGAAAAGCGTGCTCTGGCCCGGAGAGTACGTCAGGCGTTCTCTTCGGTTCAGGCGGGCCCGGATTTGACGGTCCGGATCCGTGCGGACATAGCCGCCGCAAGTAGCCGGTCCCGGACCATTCCACGGTATGCTCATCGGTACACCTGGTCGGCACTCGCCGCCGCGGCAGTCTTCGCCGTCGTTGCGCTGCTGATTGGTTTCCATGCCGCTACAAGTTCGCAGGCGAGAGCGGCACAGGCAGAACTGGTCGGGATTCATCGCATCAATCTCGGTTCTTTCGAGTCGCCTGAGAGCGGCGTAGATCCGGGCAGCATCGCTCGGTGTCTTGAAAACAGAGGGTGCAATCCGGCGCTGCCATGTACGGGGTCGGGTGTATGCAGTTGTTGCACGCGCGAATTCCAGGGCCGGCCGGTAGTGAGCTATCTCATCAAGGGGCCGAGCGGCCCCATATCGATCGTCGTGGTCCCCCACCGGCCCAAGGCTCTGGGCCTGACCCCGATGAGAGACGGTGCCGCGGTGGCCAGGCGAACCGTTTGGCAAGGTGCGTGCGAGAGCTGCAATATGGTCTCCGTTCGCATCGGCGAGTACTCGTATTGTGCTCTTGGCCAGGTCTCTCCGAAGGAACTGGCCGGCGTACTGGATACCGTTTTGGAGTAGGCCTCGGCGCTTCCCGCGCCGTTCGCCGGTGCCAGAACGATGCGGCCCCCTGTGGGTTGCTCGGGGAGCAACCCGCAGGAGGCCGTCCGATGTGCCCCATCTGTTACGACCTCACGTTTGATGGGACACGCCCGTGCCTGATCGCCCGACGTTACGGGCGAACCATTTTTGACATGTCCACAGGCACCTGGGTAGCCAGGTCGGCGATGCTGTCGTGCAGCACCTGGATGATGTACTTGCCGTTGTGAACGTAGGCACAGGGGTCTTTCTGTGCGTACTGGTAGTTGTAGGCGGCCCGAACCAGCCGGGGCGTCCAGGCCTTGTATGCATTGGCTCTCACGGCCTCGTCCGGATCGGCCTGGCCGTTGCCGTTGGTGTCCGCGAAGAAGTACGGATACGAATGTGCCTCGTAGATGATCGGGGTCTTGGCCACGTCCGCGGCATAGTCCTGAATCGCGCCATAGAGGATATCCGCGAGGGTCTCGACCTCGGCGGCGAGTCCTTCCGTCTTGCTGCCGTCGCCATCAAAATCTTTCATATCCTTGCGAATGTACTGAGGCGTCGGGGTGCCGTGGCAGAACGCATTGGCGCAGGGCTGGGTATCCACCTCGAGGGTGTGTGCATCGTGGCACTCGGTGCAAGTGTCAAAGCTGCTCACGTGGGTAAAGCGTCCGACGTAGGTTTTGCCCTCGTATTCGTAGGCGCCTTTGGCCGAGGTGCCGAACAGTGTCGCGCCGGCCGGCAGGTAGTGGACGTTGACGAAGCCCAACGAACTGGAAACGGTGTCGGGGTCGAGCCCGGCAGTTCTCGTATTGACACTGACGGCGGATTCGCGGCCCTGATGGCAATTGATGCACAGGTTGCTGTCCGGGTTGCCCGTATCGAGCTTGGCGCCGCTTGGGAATGTCACGGTCTTTACCTCGCGGCGCGTGAACTCCGGCATCGCGTCGTGGCAGGTCGTGCAGAGCATGCCGTTGGACAGCGGCTGCGAGGCGGTAACGCCTTCCTGCAGATAAAACGGCAGGCCGGTAGCCGAGTGGCACTTGCTGCAACTGCCGGAGACTTTGCCGTCCCCGTCCCAGTGCCGCCAGGGCTCTTCGGACCCGGCGAAATGGCCGACGTCGTTGCGCGTGAGGTTTGCCACCGCGGCCGGGTCGAGGTCCTCGATGGAATCGAAGAGCAACTGGATCATGTACTTGGCATTGTGGGCGAAGGCACAGTCATCCTTCTGCGAGACCTGGTAGTTGTACGCCGCCTTGAGCAGTCTCGGCGTCCACGGGGCGTAGCTATTGGCCCTGGTGGCTTCGTTCGGATCGACCTGGCCGTTGCCGTCGGTATCCTTGAAGAAGTACGGATGGCTGTGGCTGTCATAGGCAATCGGGTTTCCGGCGTTGGCTGCATACGCCTGAATCGCGGCATAGAGAGCCGTCTGGAGAGTCTCGATCTCCGCGGCAATTCCTTCCAGGTCGTCGCCGTCGCCGTCGTAATCCGGCGTGGAGCCGGGCATGCGGATGTTCCGCAGGTCTTCGGAGGTCTGGACACCGGGATGGCACGCGGCACACACTTCCACGCGGACCTCCAGGTTGTGCTGGTCATGGCAGTCGATACAGGTGTCGATGCCCTGCACGTGGGTGAACTCGACGTCGTAGGATTTGCCGTCGTATTCGTATCCGCCCTTTGCAATGGCACCGTGTAGAGCGGCCGCCGCCGCGCGTGGAAAGAGCAGGCCCATCTGGTGGGCCTGCTCTCGACGTGACTCATTACTTGCAGAAGGCTGCGACCGTATCATGCCGGTCAATTGAAGAGTGCCATGATATAGTCGATTACCGCCATGAGAAGGCCTTGGGTCTCCTGACTGTCGGCGCCCTCCTCGATCAGATAGCCGCCCTGCTTGGTATGCTCGTTGAAGGATACAAGTTCACCCGCTTCATCTTCGTTGATCAGGTGAGTTCTGTGACATGAACCACAGGCTCTTGAGCCAGGTCCGGTGATATAAGCCGGCACGTCGCCGATGTTTCTGTCCCAGCCTTGGAGCGGGTAATCCGAGCCAGACAACAAACCCGGGAGTGACTTGGACTGATCGGGCACTTCAAAGGTACCCTCATTGTGACAGGATTCACAGTTCTTAATCGTGAAATTGGGGTATACGTGCTCGACATGGAGATCGTAATGTACTGCTTCTACCGGATCGGCGAAATTGACATCGCCAATGTCAAACGCCTGGAACGAGTGGATCGCATGGATGTAGGAGTCGATCGACCTCGACTGCATTTCCAGATGAGAACCGCCACTCTTCGTGATGTGACACATCCTGCAAACAACGATATTCCCGCCTCGATCGGGCGAGTGGAAGGTTGTGGCAAGCGCGTCATGGCAGGTGTTACATCCATCCTCAACCTTCACGATATCGCTGTAAAAGCCGTCATCGAAAGCATTGGCGACAAGGTCAAAGGTTCTGGACGGAGCATTGAGCGCAACCTGAACGCCGGCAGCATTCTCCAGTTCCGGCATGACAGCAATTTCCACTTTCTTGACAGTGCCATCAGCGATCAGGTCGGCCCATGTCGACATGTCTGCGACCACTTCCCAAACGCCGCCTGCTGCCGAGACAGTCGTGAAACGCGGATGGTCAGCACCTACTTCATATTCGAGAGCTCTCTCATCGCCGCGGGCAATCTGGCCATCGTCATTATCGTCGACAAGTCTCTCGTGTGGACCAACGATGTAGTCCTTCGTGTCCCAGCCATACATTCCGACCATCACGGCGGGTACAATGTCCGCCACATCGATCCCTGCGAGATCCGTGACCTCAGTCGCACTGAATTTGATTGTCAGTTTGTTGTCGGCTACAGAGGCATCATCGATGGTGACGACAATCGCGTCAGAGTACTTGCGATTAGCAGCGGCATAGATCGTCTTGTCATAGCCGGTGTGAATTCTCCTGAAGACCGGGGCAATACGGCCGGCGGAATGGCAGCGACTACAGTCCTCAGGTTTGATGTCATGAGGCACTACAGTCTTCAGTGCCGGCGCCTTGTTGGCCTGGGTCCCTTCCGCGGGTCCGGTCATAGGGTGACAGCTCTTGCAGGTTTCCAGTTGGAAATTGGCATCCGCCAATATAACATCAAGTTTACCTTCGTGACACGTTGTGCAGTTCGACATGGACTGCGGATAGGGGAATTCCATGGCGTGAGACATGTGAACGTCGTTCATGACGTTGGCCGTGTATGCGTATTTGGCCTTCTCTGCGGCCGTAAGGGCGCTGCCCGCGTGGATTTCCGCATAGCGTGCAGGATTGTCCACTAAGATCTGCCAGTCTTGATGGCCGCCGGTACGGCCATCGTAGTGGCAGGTCTTACAAGCGGCAAAATCCGGCAGGTCGGCAACCGCAGCCGCTCTGTAGCCATGCTTCATATAAGGCGTACCGTGACATCTTTCACAACCTGATACGTTGGCAGCAGACCCATAGGTGGCCACGTCGCCAAAGGCCTTGCTTGCGTTGGCCACGTCATCGTACATACTCACATGACCCCCGCTCTCAGTGTCCAGCAGGCCGTCGGCGATATAGGCATAAGCCAGCCCGTTTGAGTTGCTTAGATCATAGGTTATCCCAGTGGCGGTCACGGTGTATTGGCCGTTTCCCAAGGCGACCGGGTTTGAGAACGATTTTGAGTTGGTGAACTGTCTCGTCGCGCTGTCGTAGGTGACTGCGTAGAATCGCTTTTGTTCCAGCGACGGAAGTCCATCCGCATCTATGTATGGAGCGCCATTCTTGCTAATGGTGAACGCCATAGTCGCGTTGAAGGCACCGGCCCCGTCAGGGATGCTTGTAACGCTATCAATCGCGAGTTTCAGAGAACTGGCATCCGCATAGTCATCGTAAATGGCCTGATGTTTCTTCTCGCCAGATCCACTGTGACACACCACACAGGTCTCGGGCGGGGACAAAATGTCAAAATGGGCCACTTGTATTTGAGCAACCACGCTGGAAGTGCTCACCAGTGCCACCGCTCCCATCAGCAAGACCGATGGTGCCAGCCAGTTCGTCCACTTTCCGAATTGTCTCTCTGACTTACGTTCTGCTTTCGTCATTGCCGTCCGAACCTCCACTTTTGAAGATCCAACCAAGCTTTCTGAAACCACGACATGCTCCTCCGTGGAGCGTTGCCGCCCGGTGTACAAGGCGACAGACCGCAAATACCCCGCAAGCTCCGTGCCAGAGGGCTGAGCTGTGGCGCTGTTTTCAATGATGTACACCTAACTACTTGCAAGAAAGGTAGTTATGGCCGAACACAAAATCTCCGGGCGTGAAAACATGCACGCTTTGCGGGGCGATTCTCTCAAAAGTGAGAGAGACGGGCCGGCCTAATCTCACCCGCGGGAGGGGTGCTTCACGTTTGTGCCGAACGGATTGACGGCGCGCGGTCCCACCGGCTTGCGACCTCTGCACTGTTTCTGGGAATTGTGTTGCGGGGCCTCTCCTCGTTGCGTATATGTCTATGCGGACGGGGGTGGCATGGGTCGAATCGGGGCAGTTTGAATGATCCTCGTATGGTTTGTATATGGCCTGGCTTTCTTCATCCTGGGCGTGACGATTCTTGTCTATCCCAAGCGGGGCAGCCGGTTCGCTCTGGCCCGATACATCTGGATGATCGGAGCTTTTGGCATCGTCCACGGCCTGAACGAGTGGCTCGACATGTTCATCGCCATCGGCGGTCCGCTTCCGCCCGGATTCATGGCACAGGCGCGGATGGCCACGCTGTCGGTCTCGTTCTTCTTCCTGCTCCAATTCGGGGTCACGATCCTGTCAAGGCATGCCGGGATGCGTTATCCGTTGCGCAGGGTTCCCCTGCTGCTGACCGCCGGATGGCTGGTCATTCTGCTCGCGTGTGAGCCGCACAGACGGCTCCTGCTGGGAGATATCTGGGCTCGCTACCTGCTGTGTGCACCGGGGACGTTCCTCACCGCCTGGGGCCTGTTCTCCCAGATTCCTGACTTCAAGACCATGAGACTGTATTCGGTCACGCGCAACCTAGTGCTCGCTGGAGCCACATTTCTCATTTATGGTGTGTTTGCGGGTCTGTGCGTGAAGAAGGCCGGCTTCTTTCCCGCCTCTGTCCTGAATTATGAGACCTTTAACGCCCTGACCGGCGTTCCGGTCCAGGTATTCCGCGCCTTCTGTGCGATAGTAGCGGCCTGGAGCATCATCCGCATGCTCGACATCTTTCGCTGGGAGACGCAGGAGGCTTTGCGAATCAGCGAGCTGCGGTGCGCGACGATTGCCTCGGCGATACCGGTCTTTCTGTTCATGACGGACCGCGACAGCATTGTCACGTTTGTCCAGGGCAAGGGCCTGGATGTGCTCGGCCTGCGCCCCGAGCGAGTCCGCGGCCGGCCTATCGCCGATATCTTTCCGTCCGGCGCGGCCTTTGCGGACGACTGCCGGCGGGCGCTCTCGGGACAGGAGTTCATCACGACCGTTGCGTTGGGCAGTGCCGTCTTCGAGGTTTACTACTCTGGTCTGAAGGACAAAACGGGCACGGTCACAAACACCGTGGGGGTAGCCCTGGACATCAGCGCCAGGGTGCAAGCGGAGAGAGAACTCAATGAGCATCGCCGAAAACTGGAGAGGAATGCCCGCGAGGCGGCTATCGGGGTACTGAGTGCGACCGTGTCTCAACAGGTGGACGAGCCATTGTCGGTGACGCAGCTTGTCTTGGAGAAAGCCGTTGCCGATCTGGCCGCTGCGGAGGTGCCGGATACCGTGCGCGGCAGCATCAGCAAGAGCCTTTCCGAGATGCGCAAGGCCCATGCGGCCTTGAAACGATTCATGGAGATTTCGGGTCCGGGCTCGGCGGCCCCGGAGCAGCCGGTGGGGCTCTACCAGATCGCCAGGCGGACGATGAGCGTCTTTGCCGAGAGCGCTCAGCGTCACAAGCTGACCCTCGCGATCAAGGAAATGGACGCCGTGCCGCTTACGGTTGTGTCGCCGCGAGAGGTCGAGCAGATATTCTACCACTTGATCCAGCGGGCCATCGATGCCGCCGACGGGGATGCGGAGCAGAAATTGGTCATCAGTTGTTCAGTGGGCGAAGCGTATATTGACCTGCTGTTTAGTGACACATGCGCCGGGGCCCAGCCAGGGCAGCCTGAGGGTGCATTTGACTCAATTGCCCCCGGCATCGAGGGGATTGGTGGGACCGGGTTTGGTTTGGCCGTTGTCAAACGGATCGTCACAGGCTACGGTGGTCAACTCACGGTAGAAACTGGGCCGGGCGGCACAACGACCTTCAGAGTCCGGCTGCCTGTAAAGCGAGTCTATTGACAGGTCGGACAACGGACCCTGCATGTATGAATTACGTAAATCCGCGGTAAGAAACAATTTAAGGGCAGTTGGGTCCTCAGCACAGGGTGAATGACCGCAGAGAAGAGGTCGGGCTCATCTCATCGACCTCGGCAGTCGAAAATGCTTGCGTCTGCAACCCCGCAAGCGTATAATATGGAGGTTCCGTACCATCGAATTTGGGGCGCGCGGGGTGGTGTAAAGGACCCACCGTATCCATCGAGGATTCCTGGAGAAGTGACGAAGCAGAGAAATGACATTGAGTATAGGATTTTGGCCGCTTTGCAGGACGGTTTGCCCAGGACCCGCACACCGTATGCCGACATGGCCCGCCGGATCGGCATCTCTGCGAATGAGCTCCTGACGGTTCTCGATCGTTGGAAACAGGACGGCACGATACGCCGGATGGGGGCCATCGTAAATCATTTCCAGGTGGGATTGGCCGACGGCGCGATGGTGGTTTGGAGAGTCGAGCCCGGCCGCGTGGCCGATGTGGGGGTGGTTCTTGCCTCCTTCGAGGAGGTCAGCCACGTCTATGAGCGGCAGACCGCCCCAGGGTGGGAGTACAATCTGTATACGATGGTACATGGGACGACGCCGGAGATGGTTCGCCGGACGGTGGAGCGAATGAGCCAGGTTGCCGGGGTATCCGATTACTTGGTTCTTTCGACTCGCAAGGAACTGAAGAAAGCTGCGCCCCGGTACGTCCAACAAAAGAACATCTCAAGACGATGAGTGTCATTCTGAGCGGAGCGAAGAATCCGGGCTGCGAACGTGAGAAACCTTTCGTTCGATGGCCGGATGGTTCGGTTCGCTCACCATGACAAATCAGAACAACGGTTTTGTGAGGTTAACAGATTTTGAGGCCGGCAGGGAACGTTAAGAACGGGGTTGGCGATGTTTGATTTGCCTGCAACGGAGGCAATAGTGCTCGCACTGGCCGTGCTGGGTCATGCGGCGGCCGGCGCGATTGCGGCCCTGCCGCTTCTCAAGAGGAATCAGCAGTATGGGGTGCTGCTTCTGCCGCTCCTCGTGGCGGCGATTGTGCTCGAAGCCGTGCTGCTTGGGCTCAGGGGGGCGTCGATCCAGGCGTTTCCGCTGACGGGACTGTTCGAATCACTCCTCGTTCTGGCCTTGGTCTTTGGCGTTCTGTACCTGTTCCTGAGATCCGCCATCGAGCAGGTCTGGTTCAACTCGATCATGGTATGGGCCATCCTTGGCATCGTCCTCACGGCGGTATTGGTGGCCCGGCCCGCTTCGAGGCCCCATGACGTGGCGGCGACACCCTGGGCGGTCGCACATGGCAGCGCCATGATTCTGGCGACGGCCGCGGTCGTGTTTGCGGCCGCTAATTCCGCGCTTTATCTGCTCGGCAGCTATCGGCTCAAGCACAAAGGAATCATGCAGGTGCTGGGCCGAATCCCCAACATGGAGACCCTTACCCGTATGAATCGCATTGGCGTGCAGGTGGGTTTTGTCCTCCTGACGCTTGGGGTCATCAGCGGCCTGGGCCTGGCCTCACTGGTTGGCCCGGGGATTGCCGGGTGGCTGGCCGACGGCAAGGTCATTTGTATCCTTGGGGCCTGGGGCCTGTTGGCCGCGATCCTGGTTCTGGGCCGGTTCAATCTGCTCAAGGTCAAAGTGCGGGCCTATGTGACGATTATGGCGTTGGGATTGCTCTTGGTCGCGATTATAGGAGTCACGGTCGCCGGAGCGACGCGGCACAAGTTCTCACGAGATTGCGGATTTCGGATTTGGGATTTCGGATTGGCGCCAGCAACTGTGACGGTTTGAATTCGACATGAGTATTATTGTTCTCGGCCTGAATCATAGGAGCGCTCCCGTGGAAATTCGGGAGCGACTGGCGTTCGACGCGTCGCAAGCCGCGACGGCGCTGCGCCGGCTCAAGGAGCTGGACCATCAAGCCGAGTTCGTCCTGCTCTCGACCTGCAACCGGGTCGAGTTGTACTATGCCGGCGAGCAGGAATCCCAGCAGATGGCCGGCCGGCTGGTGGCCTTTCTGTCCGGATTCCACAATATCGAGCCGGAACAGTTCAAGCCGTGCCTGTATTTCCATGAGGACGAGGAGGCGGTGCGACATCTGCTGCTGGTCTCGGCGGGACTGGACAGCATGGTAGTGGGCGAGGCGCAGATTCTCGGACAGGTCAAGGAAAGCTACAAGCTCGCCTGCGCCGCCAAGAGCACCGGCAAAATCCTCAATCGGCTGTTCCACTGTGCCTTTTTCACGGCCAAGAGCGTCTATACCGGCACGGGTATCTCGACGGGCCGGGTGAGCGTGGCCGGCGTGGCGGTGGAGCTGGCCCTGCAGCTCTTCGCCGATATCGCCCGGGCCAAAGTGGTGGTCATCGGAGCCGGCGAGACGGGCGAGTTGGTCGTGGAGCATCTTCTCAAGTCCGGCTGTACCGACGTGACCGTGGTGAACCGATCGTACGAGCGCGGGGCCGACCTCGCGAAGCGGTTCTGGGTCTCGGTGGGTAAATGGGAGGAACTGGGCGAGCAGATCGGCCGGGCGAACATCGTGATTTCCTCGGTGGCCACGCCGGACTACCTGTATACCAGGGAATCGTTCGAGCGGACGGTGAACCGGCGAAAAGCCGGGTCTTTGCTGATCATCGACGTCGGCGTGCCGCGGAACTTCGATCCCGCGATCAACAAGATTGCCGACGTTTATCTGTATAGTATGGACGAGCTCAAGGAGGTCGCCGAGCAGAACCTCAAGGCCCGCGAGGAGGACGTTACCAGCGGCCTCGAAATCGTCTATGCCCAGGCCGCTCAGTTCATGGATTGGCTTCGTGCCAAGGACATCGGCCCTCTGATTGGCCGGGTGCAGGACGAATTCCGGCAGATCGGCCGCAAGGAACTCGAGCGGTTCCTGGTCGGGCCGCGGCAGGAGGCCTCCTGCCGGGTGCTGCTGGAGGAAATGGTCAACCGCGTGGTGAACAAGCTGCTGCACTGCGTCATCAAGAACGTCAACACCGTTGCGAGAGAAGCCGGCCCTGCCGAAGCGGCCAAGGTGGTCGATACCATCCTGCGGCAGGCCCGCGAGATCTCTTGCGCGGCGAAAGGTGAGGAAGAGACACGGGGATGAAACCGGCGGCGCCATCCATGCGAGTTCTGCGAATGCTGTTCTGGGAGACGACGGTCCGGTGCAATCTGGCCTGCGTCCATTGCCGCCGGCTGGAGTCGAACGAGGCCGACGTGGCCGATCTTTCCACTTCTCAGGGTGAAATCCTGATCGAGCAGCTTGCCGCGCTGGGCCGGCGACAGCCGCAAATGCCCGTGCTGGTCTTCTCGGGCGGAGAACCGTTCTGTCGGCAGGACCTCTTTCGCCTGGTCGGCAAGGCCCGGCAGCAGGGGCTCATCCCGGCCCTGGCCACGAACGGAACGGCGATAGATGATGACAAGGCCCGGCAGATTCGCGACAGCGGCGTTGCCCGCGTCTCCGTGAGCCTCGACGGCGCCACGGCCGACGTTCACGACAAGATGCGGCAGATTCCCGGGGCCTTCGACCGAGCGATCGCGGGCATTCGGCACCTGCACGACTGCGGCGTGCCTTTTCAGATCAACATTACCCTGACGAAGCAAAACGCGGCACAATTGGCGGATGTCTACGAGCTGGCCAGGTCGCTCGGCGCGATGGCCGTCCACATCTTCATGCTCGTCCCCGTGGGTTGCGGCGAGACTCTGGCCCAGACGGACATGCTCTCGCCCGAACAGTACGAAGAAATTATGCGGGACATCTGCGCACTGGAGGCCAGAGGGCAGATTCAAATCAAGGTGACCTGCGGCCCGCATTATGAACGTGTCAAAAGGGAACAGGGCCTGCACGGGATGCACAGAGGCACCAGTCATCCGGGCGCCGGTGGCAGCGTCCCCGACGCGCAGCGGCGCTCCGCACCGAGGGCCGAAGGCCTTGGCGATGGCTCCAGTACATTCGCGGGAAACCGTCGCCAAGCTTCGCTTGACGATGCCACTCGCACGGGGGGGCACGTGCCCACGGCTGCCCCGCA
The DNA here is from genome assembly GCA_964346195.1 of uncultured Pirellulales bacterium. Taxonomy (GTDB): domain Bacteria; phylum Planctomycetota; class Phycisphaerae; order Sedimentisphaerales; family Anaerobacaceae; genus PLanc-01. Next base: position 30,527 of record CAYFUB010000653.1, on the reverse strand, counting down.
CGGTGGCCATTCGCGTGGTTGCCTGGCGGGCCTCGGCGTGCTTTTTGTCAGCCACCGGGGCGACGTCTATCCCTGCGGCTACCTGCCGGTGAACTGCGGGAACATCCTCGAAGAGGCGCTCACGGAGATATGGGACAAAAACAAGGACCTTGCGCGGATGCGTAACGCGGCAGCCCTGGAGGGCAAGTGCGGCATCTGCGGCTACAAGCTGGTCTGCGGCGGCTGTCGCGCCCGAGCATTCGGGATGACCGGCAGCTACATGGCCGAGGAGCCGTTCTGCGCCTACAGCCCACCCCGATTGCGAATGGAAATCCCGGATTGAATCCGCGCTCAAACTGAGAGCCTGTTCCATCAGGGCTCTCTCTCGGATACCTTCTGGGTGGCAGCCTCAAGGCCGAAGGCCTTGGGGAGGGCGGGCTAAACAGTGGGAGGCCATCCCCAAGCTGCGCTTGAGGCTGCCACCCGGACAAGAAACTCGCCTGCTGCGATGGGCTCTGAAGGTGAATACGGAATGATCAATATCAGCAAGCTCTATTGCGATCAGATAACGCCGGGCGATTGGCTTCGCTACGGCCGCAAAGGCTCCGGGGAGCGCTCGGGCGAAGTCGTCCCGGTCACAGCCTCCGAGCGAAGGCCCATCGTCGTCTGGAACATCACTCGCAAGTGCAATCTGCAGTGCGTGCACTGCTATAACGACAGTGGGCCGGACAAGACCTGTAACGAGATATCCACGGACCACGCGAAGGCCGTCATAGATGATTTGGCCGCCTTCGGAGTGCCATCGATCCTGTTCTCGGGCGGCGAGCCGCTCATGCGCCACGACCTCTTCGAGTTGATCGAATACGCCGTCGGCAAGGGCCTGCGCACCGTGATTTCGACAAACGGCACACTGATAGCCGAGGACAAGGCACAGGAGATCAAACGGCTGGGGGTCTCCTACGTGGGAATCAGCCTCGACGGAATCGGCCCAATCAACGACAAGTTCCGGGGTGTCTCCGGGGCATTTGAGCGGGCAGTCAAAGGCATTCGGAACTGCCAGAACGCCGGCGTGCGGGTGGGCCTGCGACTGACGCTGACCAGGAGGAACGTGCAGGACATCAAAGGGCTGTTCGGCTTCTTCGAAGCGGAGGGCATCGAACGAGCCTGCTTCTACCACTTGGTCCCCAGCGGCCGGGGGGCGACGGTGGAGGACCTGACCCATGCCCAGACGCGCGACGCACTGAATCGTATCCTCGCCAAGACCCGCCTCCTCAAACAGGCCGGACGTCAGACGGACATTCTGACTGTCGACAATCACGTGGATGGTGTCTACCTGTACCTGAAGCTGCTCGCGGAAGGCTCGGAGCGGGCGGCCGAGGTCTGGAAGCTGCTCACCTGGAACGGCGGGGGCCTATACAGCAGCGGCGTGGGCATCGGCTGCATCGACTACAACGGCAACGTCCACCCGGACCAGTTCTGGTGGCGGTATGACCTGGGCAGTATTCACGAAAGGCCTTTCAGCACGATCTGGACCGACCCCGAGGAGCCGTTGCTCCAGGGGCTGCGGGACCGTCGGGCGCGGATCAAGGGCCGCTGCCGGCTGTGCCGGTTCTTCGACGCCTGCGGCGGGAGCCTGCGGGTGCGGGCCGACGCCTATTTCGGCGATCCCTGGGCCCCGGACCCGGCCTGCTATCTGGCTGACGAAGAAATCGGCCTCGGCGCGGCCCAGCAAGAGGAACTCCTCCAGGCCGGCGAGCAATTCGACCTGTCTCCATGGGCGAAAACCGTGTCGCGCCCCTGATGGGAATACCAAGGACAGAGAGAATCGTATTAATTCTCAGAAGCGGGAATTTTTCTCTTGTCTCCCTGATGAGCGGACGTTAGGATAAGAGACAATCAAGGCTTGGGGACTGCCCGGGCCTCTGGAGGGGCGGGGATCCCGGCGTCACACGGGGGACAAACTGGGGACAGAGAATGGTCTTAGAAACCTGCGATTTTCATCGCTCGTCAGACGCCCACGGTGGGTTGGGCCCGCGAACGCAATACGATGCGTTTGGGGACCCCTTCCAGGGATCGCTTGCCGACCAGATTCACTGGCTGATTTCCCTGCGGTGGATTGCCGCTGCCCTGGTAGTGGTCGGCACGATGGCCGCCACGCATCTGTTCCCTGTGCTCACGAACCCCGGGCTGCTCTACGCCTGCGCCGCCGTCCTGCTGGCGTGCAATCTCGCCTACGTCATCGCGGCCGGGCGTCACGGCCGGCCGCGCAATCCCGTCACCCTGGCCATGGTGCAGATGGAAGTCGATCTGCTGGTCCTGTCGGCGGTTCTGCACTTCTCGGGCGGCGTCGCCAACCCCTTCTTCCTGTTCTACGTCTTTCATGTCATCATCGCGACCATCATTCTGCCACGGTCTCTATCTTTCGCCGTAGGCTTGACGGCCATCGTCCTTTTTGGCCTGTTGGCGGCAAATGAGCTGAATGCGGGGACCATCCTCGGGCACTATCCTCTGCAATTGTCGGCCGGCGCGGGACTCTGGCGGAACCCCGTCTATGGGCTGGCCGCTTTCGTGGCCTTTGCCTGCACGGTGATGATCGCCCAGTACCTGACCCGCATGATCATCGCCCGCATGACGTCGAAGGAACTGGAGGCCGCTCGCAACAGCAATCTGCTCCGCGCCATTATCAATGCCATGGGGGAGGGGTTGGTGTTCGTTACCGCCGATGGCCACGTCGCGCTGTGCAACCCCGCCGCCGGGCGGTGGCGACACGGCAGTGCCGGGCAGAACGGCGAGCCGATTGACGATTTTCCGGCCACTCTCGCGGAGCATATCAAGGCCCTGGCGAATGCCCCCTGCGGGTCACAGCACCAGGAAGAGGCCATCGAATTCAGCACAGGCGGGCCAACACCGCGGTTCATCGAGGCCCGGAGTTGCCCGGTGACGGGCCTCGACGGCGCGCCGCTCGGGCACGTCATCGTGGGCCAGGACCTGACCGTACACAAGAAACTGGAGGCCGAGCTTCTCAATCGCACCGAGCAGGTGACGGCGATCAATGAGATGCTGAAGATGTCCCGGGTGCGCATGGCACAACGTGAGAAGGTGGTTGCTCTGGGCCAGATGGCGGCGGGTATCGCCCATGAGATCGGCAATCCCCTGACGAGCCTGTCGTCTGTGGCGCAGTACCTGAGCAGAAAGTGCACGGAGCCGGAGCTCAAGGAGTTGTGTACGGTCGTGGACCACCACGTGGCTCGTATCTCCGCGATCCTGAAACGCATGTTGAGCCAGGTCCGGCCGCCTTCCTCAGAGTACCGATGGGCCGATGTCAACCAGTCGGTGCACAACACGCTTTCGCTGGTCCGGTTCGACAAACGGGCCCAGAATGTGACGATCGTGGACACCCACAACCCCGCGCTGCCTATGGTGTGGCTCGACCCCCAGAACCTGGAGCAATGCCTGCTCAACATCGTAATCAATGCGCTGGATGCGATGGAGGCCAAGGGGGCCGGTCCCGAGCACCGACTCGAGGTTGTGAAGACCTGCAAAGACGAAATGGTCGAGATCCGCATCAGTGATACGGGGGTGGGCATGAGCCCGGAGGTGTGTCGCCGCGCGTTCGAATCGTTCTTCACGACCAAGGAGATCAGCAAAGGGACGGGCCTGGGCCTGTTTGTCAGTTACAACCTGATCACGGAGATTGACGGCACGATCGAGCTGCAATCCGAGCCGGGCCAGGGAACAACGGTGATTGTCAGGATACCCGTGAGGCCCAAGAAGGACCTCCTCGCCGCCCCGGCCCCGGAAATCAATCGCGCCGATCATGTGGAACGAAATGAAGGAACCCGCTGTATCCAGTAGGAAAGAGCAGATAGCCTATGTCCGAGCAGAAATCTCAGATTCTTCTGGCCGATGACGAGGCCACTTTCCGGGAAACCTTCACCAAGGTCCTCGAAGAGGAAGGGTTCGCCGTTACAGCGGTCAGTGACGGCAGGGAGGCGACGGAGGCCATCCTGAAACGGCCGTACGCCGTGGCCATCCTGGACATTCAGATGCCCGGAAGCGACGGGATCAGCGTGTTGCGCGAGGTCACGGCGGTCCGGCCCCAGACGCGCGTCATCATGGTCACTGCCTACGGGACCGTGGAGATGGCGGTGGAAGCCATCAAGCTCGGCGCGTGCGATTACGTGATGAAGCCGGTCAACTTCGACGAGATGCTGACGAAGATCCGCCAGCACCTGCGCTACGTCGAGCTGGAGACGGAGAACCAGAAACTCCGCGAGGAGCTGAACGGCCGTTTCGACATCAGTCAGATCATCGGCGAAACGCGGGTCATGAAACAGGTTTTCGAGACGGTCCGCAAGGTCGCCCCGACCCGCAGCAACGTGCTGATCACGGGCGAGAGTGGGACGGGCAAGGAACTGGTCGCCCATGCCATTCACGCCTTGAGCATGACCAACGGCGGCCGTTTCATCCCCGTCAACTGCAGCGCGATCCCGGAAACATTGCTCGAAAGCGAGCTGTTCGGCCACAAGAGAGGCAGCTTCACCTCCGCTTTCGAGGACAAGAAAGGTCTCTTCGAGACGGCGCGCGGCGGGACGCTGTTTCTCGATGAGATCGGCCACATGCCGATGAATTGCCAGGTCAAGCTGCTCCGGGCCGTGGAGCAGAGGCAGATTCTGCCGGTGGGCTCGACGAATCCCATCGAGGTCAACCTGCGGCTGATCGCCGCGACCAATCGGGACCTGGCCAAGGAAATCAAGGAAGGCCGCTTCCGCGAGGACCTGTTCTACCGTCTGAACGTCGTCGGCATTCGCCTGCCCGCCCTGCGGGAGCGCCGCGAAGATGTCCCACTGCTCGTCCGGCATTTTGTGAGGAAGTACAACGCCGAGATGGGCAAGCACTGTACGGGTGTCAGCGACGAGGTAATGAAAATGCTCGTGGACCACGACTGGCGGGGCAACATCCGGGAACTGCAGAACGTCATCGAGCGTGCCGTCATCTTCGCCGAAGGCGAGACTATCGAACTGGCGGATATCGGCTTCGCCGGCGCCGGCGCGGCGCTCGCCACGGAGGGCGATGAGGACCTGCAGAGCGCCGTCAAGGCGTATGAGAAGGAGCAGATCTATCGGGCGCTCGTCAAATATGAATGGGACAAGACGGAGACGGCCAAGGCCCTGGGAATCGGCGTCTCAAGCCTGTACCGGAAGATCGATGAGTTGGGGATCATGAATGGGAGAGAGCGGGCCAGGAAAGGTGGACAGTGAAATGAGGTGCGAGTTTCCAGGAGTCTGTGAGTGAAGATCAACCAGGCTTCAGCCTACGCGTTGCACGCGCTGATGTACATGGTCCGGCACGCGACCCAGTTGCCTGTCACCAGCAAGACCATCGCCCGGACGGAAGGCATACCGGAAGGATACCTGGCGAAGGTGTTGCAGCAATTGGTCAAGGGGGGCTTCATCCGCTCTGTGAAAGGCCGTGCGCGGGGATATGTCTTTGCCAGGCCGCCGGAAGAGATTAGCCTTCTGGAGCTGTTCGAGACCCTGGAAGGTGAGCCGTTGTTCGACGACTGTCCCTTGCGGCACTGTGCCTGCGGCGGGACGGGTCGCAACTGTCAGATATTCGCGCAGTGGATCGCGGCCACGCGCAGGATGAAGGACCTGTTGGACGAGACGACCGTGGCCTCCGCGGCCTGGCACCACCCCGAGCACCGCTTCGATGTGCTGCCGACTCTCATGTCGATGGAACAAACCGATTGAGGGGTATTTGTCCGTATTGGTGGAATAGGTGCCCAGGGCCTGTGAGCCGGGCGTTTTCCTCGGACGGTGGTCAAAAAATACGTGCGGAAACAAGAATTTTCGAAGATTCTTACAAATGAGAATGGATGACCTGGATTGTAGAATATTGGATGCCTTGCAGTATGACTTCCCGTTGAGCGAGCGGCCCTTCGATACGCTGGCGGAACGGCTTGGGCTCGACACCGAGTTGCTGTGGCGGCGGATGGAAGAGATGCTCGAACGGGGAGTGATTCGCCGGCTTGGGGCGAGTCTCGATTCGAGAAAGCTGGGCTTCTGCAGCACGCTGGCGGCGGTCCGCGTGGCGCCAGACCTTGTGGATCGGGCGGCCGAAGCGATTGCCCGATATCCCGAGGTAACGCACAGCTATCTGCGCGACCATGAATTCAATATCTGGTTTACCATCATCGCGGTCCACGCGGAGAGGATCGAAGCAATCCTGCGCGAGGTCCGCGCGGAATTATCCCTGCAGCCGCCGGACGTTCTGAACCTTCCGATGAAACGGATGTTCAAACTCGATGCGCGTCTCACTGCCCGGCCGTGAGTTCCGGTCCTCAACACTTGGGGAATGAGAGCCTGTTCGGTCGCAGGATTGCCTCCCGGACAGGTCTACTTCGTTGCACCGTGGAATTCCCATATCTGAGAAGGCCGTGTTGGGAGACACGTTGTGACCTGCGGGGCGGAGCGGGCGTCGATTGAACGGCCCCCGGCGTTCCGATAGCATGAGAGAATGGTGACCCTGTCTGGAAAAAGTGCTTGCCCGCGCGGGTTGAACGGGCCGAGCCTGGCGCAGGTCTTTCGTCCCGTCTCCCGGGATTTGCAGGCGGTGCACGAGCGCTTGGCCGAGACGCTCAGAAGCACGAGAGACCCACTCGTGCGCGAGATCGTCGATTACCTGCTCGAGTCGCCGGGCAAACGGGTCAGGCCGGCTCTCGTGCTCCTCTCGGCCAGAGCAGCCTGCGGGATGGGGAATGGGTCATCCAAGTTGAACGGGGTTTCTATCAAGGTTGCGGCGGCCGTGGAGTTGATTCATATGGCCTCGCTGGTTCATGACGATCTGATCGATGGGGCCGCGGTTCGCCACCACCGCGCCAGCATTCCAGCGAAATGGGGCAAGAGGATCGCCGTCGCCGTGGGCGACCACCTGTGCGCGAAAGCCCTTCAACTGGTGGCGGATTGTGCGGACCCGCGTCTGTTCGCGCTGCTGGGCTCGCAACTGCGAGTGATGTGTCACGGGGAGATCGAGCAGGTGGTCGGGCGGGGCGATTTCGGGTTCTCCGAACGTCGCTGCCTGGCCCTCGCAGAGAAGAAGACCGCTGCTTTGTTCGGCGCCTGTTGCGGCGCGGGGGCCGTCACGACCGTCGGTGAGCCGAGGATATGGAAGGCCCTCCAGGAGTTCGGGTTTCACTTTGGCATCGCCTTTCAGATCCTCGATGACTGCAAGGACCTGTTGAGTGACCAGGAGAAGCTCGGGAAGACGCCGGGGCAGGACGTACTGGCAGGTGATGTGACCTTACCGCTGCTGTACGCCGTCTGGCATGGCTGCCGGCAGGGCCAGGAATCACTGCCTTTGAATCGGCATGTTGCCGACGACCGGGAACTGGCCCACATCGGTGAGGTATTCCACTCCTCGCCGGCTCCTGGAAAAATCCGGCAATTGGTCAACTCCTGCGTTGCCCGGGCCAAACAACAGTTGCCGTCTCTCATTGCTTCGGATTGCAGGGACAGCCTTCACCAGTTGGCTGACCATATTGTTGTATCGATGGCTGATGTTCTGGCGAGGTGAACGCATGGGAAAGCAGAAAATCCTGGTCGTTGACGATGATGTCGATCTGTGTGATTCGCTGAAGGTGATCTTCGAAAACGCCGGCTACGACATGCTGACGGCGGCCAACCGGTCGGAAGGGATGGAGAAGATCAGGACGCAACAGCCCGACCTGATTATCCTCGACGTCATGATGGAGACGTGGCAGGACGGCTTTGAGATGTCGCGGGATCTTAAGAATGACCCACAGCTCAAGAATACGCCCATCCTGATGCTGACGTCGATCGAAGAGAAGACGGGTATCGAGGTGAAATCGTCCGCCGGGGACCCCGTCTGGCTGCCGGTCGAGGCATTTCTCGACAAGCCCGTATCGCCCGATATGCTGCTGGCGGAAGTGAAGAGGCTATTGTAGAGCGGGGTACGGGCAGGCCGGGTTCGGGGCCGCCGGGGCGAACGATGGTTCGCCCCTACCCCAAACGTGACGTGTAGCGTTGGGGGACCGTGCCCGCCCCAATGTGTCGGGTGACCGCAGACCGGGGTTGCGGTTGCCCATGCTGCCACGCGTTGCTGTAACGGATAGAATGATAGGCAGGATAGTAAGAAACATGATGCAAACGCCGGCACTGATGCTTCGTGCCGTTCGTCGTCTGAACTGGCCGGGGAGAATCCTCGTCGTGACGGCAGGCGCAGGCGCCTTCAGCGTCGCCGCGATCGAGGTGACGGGGCAGCCCGGATTCTGCAACTCGTGTCACGTCATGCATCCGTACTACGACAGTTGGACAACGTCGGGCCACGATGAGGTGAATTGTCTCGATTGCCATCTGCAGCCCGGCTTCACCGGATACATCAAGGGCAAAATCAACGGTCTGGCCCAGGCGATCGACTGTGCGGTCGGCCGCGTCGGCACCAAGCCCAACGCCACGATAGCCGATGCCTCGTGTCTGAGGTCGGAATGCCACAGCACCGAGGAGCTTGCGACCGAGACGATCGACTACGGCGGCGTCCGGTTCACGCACGGGAAACACATGGATAAGACCGTCGGCGGAATCAAGATCACCTGCGGGACCTGCCACAGCCATTTCGAGGGCCAGGAACACTTCACCGTCAATAAGAACGTCTGTTTCACTTGTCATTTCCTCGGCAAGGACACGGACCGCGGCCGGCTCGTCCAGACAGGCTGCCAAAGCTGCCACAAGGTGCCGGCGGAAGTCATCCGCCGGGGCTTCGTCAAGATCGACCACAGCGAATTCGTCTCTTATGAGGCCAGTTGCGAAGAATCTTGCCACAAGCCGGAGGTCGAGTTGGTGGGCCGGGTGGAGGAGACCGTGTGTCTGGATTGCCACAGCTTTCGCAAGGAGGCGGATGCCAACAGCATCGAGCTGCACGCCAGCCACGCCAACGGGCATAAGGTGGAGTGTTTTGCCTGCCACGGCGACATGGCGCACGGCCGGACCGAGGTGGAGTCGATATCTGCCATGATGGATTGCCGCAGTTGCCACAGCGACACGCATCAGGTCCAGCAGACGATTTACGGCACGCAGCATCCCATACAGCCCCACAGCACGGACCGGGTGCTCAGTCCCATGTTCCTGACTCACGTGGAATGCACCGGCTGTCATATCGAGCGGACGGCCAGGACGACCGGCACGCTCGACAGTTTCGGCACGGTTGCGCGGGCGACTCCCACGGCGTGCGACAAGTGCCACGAGGCGGGGACGGGCGACCAGTACGTGCCGTTCTGGCAGAAGAGAATCAAAGCGCTGTACGAGCAGGTGGAAAAGCGGGTCAAGGAGTCTGAAGCTCTCGCGAACGCTGAGACGAATACCGAGCGGGCACAGGAACTGCGCCGACGGGTCCAGCAGGCGAGATCCATCCTCGATTCGGTTCGCTACGACGGCAGTTGGGGCGTTCACAACTTCAAATACACCGAGACCCTGCTCCTCGAAGCGGACAAGATCGTGTCGACTGGGGGTTAACCATGCACGTGCGTAATCGATTGATGGATGGAAAGACCAAGCGGCTGACGATGGCGGGGGTCATCCTCATAGCGGTGCTTGCGAGCGGCGTCGCGGCCCAATCCGCCAGTCCGCATCATGGTTTTCTCGGAGGGCCGTGGGAGGTCCTGGTGAAGATGGGGCACGAAGGCGTCACGATGCGGATGCCGCTGTCGATTGCCGATGAGAACAGGCCGCAGGAGCTTGATGCGGTCATACCGGTGATGGGAACGCCGATCAAAGTGAAGCTCGAACGGTATCTGCCGAACCTGGCACGCGAGATGACCGCCGTAGAGGACCCCAATGGCGGCCCGATTGCCAGGCTGTCCCTCCGGGGCGAGAACCTGGAGCAGGACCTTTGGCTTTGCGCGCGCGATCGCGAGCGACAATCGATATCGGCCCACATCGGGAGCGTGGTGATGCGGGAGCTTCCGGCACCAGACGGAACCCGGATTCTTCAGGAGTTGACGGACCCGGATGTGGTGGGAGTGCTGCTCGTGTGGCGCGCCGAGACAGGCTCGGCGTCGCCAACGCATGATCCTGCCTTGAGCCCCTCTCCACGGGCGTACGCGGTCAAGCCGGGCCGGGCGATAGCGCTGGCCGGCTCCCCCTGGAAGCTCTCGGTACTCAGGTACGTGCCGCACTATTCCATCGACCGGCAGACCAAGGAGGTTACGAGTGCCTCCGAGCAGCCCGAGAATCCGGCGCTTGAGATTCGTGTCGAGGGCGACGGGCAGGAGCATCGGCAATGGCTCTGGTCTCAGTTTGCCGCCTCGCCGCACGCGAGAAGACCGCTGCCCTTCCAGGCCCGGTTCGTGGATTTCCATTCGGCCGGTGCAGGTCGGTACATCCTCACGGCCGTGCAAGACTCACAGCCCCATCTGTTGTACCTCCGGGACGGCAAGAAACGCGTGGAGCCTGTTGAACTCGGCAAACGATATCCCTTCGACGATGAGCGGTATTCCTTCGGCGTCGAGGAGGTTCGGTTTGGAGCGCGGATCGAGACCACCTGGAGGAACGCCTCCGAGGTGCTGTTGCGTCCCGCCGTGCTGGCGACGATCAGTGAAAGCCAGTCGAGTCAGCAGGTCGTGCTGGAGTTGGGTCAGCCGTGCCATCAAAAGACGGCCTCCGGCACCCTTGTCGTGCTGTACAGGCGGGTACCGCAAGGCACCGAGAGGAAGTAGATGTCGAAAACAGTCGATTTACGTCCTGTTATTCATAGTTGTTCAAATGAGTACCATGTTGCAAGCAGGCGAGGAGCTGATGATATGACAGGTGCGAAGAAGTATCGTTGCGTATTCGTCGGGACGCTGGTCCTGGCGTTCGTGGCTCAAGCGGGGGCTGTCGATAGGCCGACGACGCCGCAGAAGACGTGCGTGACGTCGGAGTGCCACGCGGAATACGGCAAGAAGGCACACGTGCACGGACCCGTGAGTCTGGGCGATTGCAAGAGCTGTCATGAGGAAACGAACGTGGCCACCCACACGTACAAGCTCACTCGGACGGGCCGGGACCTCTGTGAGTACTGCCATCTGGACCAGGCCATCAGGAAGAACGTCCACGAGCCGCTGAAGACGGGTGACTGCATGGAATGCCACGACCCGCACAGCAGCGACAGTCCGGCGATGATTCAGGCGAAGACCGTCGCGGAGCTTTGCGCCAAGTGCCATGAGACGGGCAAGGATGTTGCGTTCCCGCACGGTCCGGTGGCGGTGGGCGAATGCACCATCTGCCACGCGTCTCACAGCGCCGACCGCGCCAAGCTGCTCGTCGATGAGCCGACCAATCTGTGTTTCTCCTGCCATGTCGTGACGAAAGAGGAACTCACGGAATTCGAGTTCGTGCACGAGCCCGCGAAGAATGACTGCATCGGGTGCCACAATCCGCATGGCGCCGGCAACTCGCACATGCTGAAGGCGGAGCCGCCCGCGTTGTGCTACTCCTGCCATGAGGAGATCAAAAAGGTGGCGGAGACCTCCAAGTATAAACATTCGGCGGTGACGGAGAAGGACGCGTGCCTGAACTGCCACACGCCGCACGCCTCGACGGTGCAGTTTGCCTTGCGGGATGCCCCGATGTCGCTGTGTGTGTCGTGCCACAATGAGCCGATGAAGACCGAAAACGGTGGGCCTATTGCATCGTTTACCGAGCAGGTCAAAGACAAGAAATTCCTCCACGGCCCGGTCGCGCAGAAGGATTGCAGCGGCTGCCACGCGACCCACGGGAGCGATCATTTCCGTCTCCTGGCGAAAGACTATCCCCGCCTGTTCTATTCCCCGTTCAGCAAGGACAACTACGCACTGTGCTTCAGTTGTCATCCCGAGAGCATCGTGCTGACGGAGCGGACCTCCGAGCTGACGGATTTTCGCAACGGCGATTTGAACCTGCATTACGTGCACGTGAACAAGGAACGTCGCGGCCGGACCTGCCGCTCCTGCCACGCGACGCACGCGAGCGACTTGCCCAAGCACATCCGCGAGAGTGTTCCTTACGGCGTGTGGAACCTGCCGATCCAATTCCAGAAGAACGACACCGGCGGCGGCTGCCGGCCCGGCTGTCATCAACCGTTGAGTTACGACCGTAAGGCGCCGGCTGCGTACGCCACGCGCGGAAACTGAACGATGGGCAAGCCGGCGGCACAAACGACAGGGGGCCTCTCATGTTGACACCACGGAACCGTAAATTGTGGCGACTTGCGGCCTTCGTTCTGGCGGCTTGTCTCGTAGCCCCGTCGTTCGGCGCGGAGGGCTTGCGTCGGCTCCAGGTGGGCGATGTAATGCCCGAGTTCAAGCTGGCGGACGCCAATGGAACGACCTTCGAATACGAGCACGAGCGGGCACGCGTTCTGGGCGTCGTCATTTTGCAGGCAGGCCAGACCCACCTCGAGCGCCTGGTAACCGACATGGAAGCTCTCGCCCGGAAGCTCAGATCGGAGGCGCCGGCATTCGATTGTGTGGGTGTGATGAGCGGCCCGGGTGCCGGCGAGTACCTGCGTTCCCGCGCGGCGGGCGCGCAAGCCGCCTTCCCAGTACTGGCAGATCCGAATTTTGCGCTCTGGGGCAAGCTCGGAGTCATTGCGGTCCCGACGGCCGTGGTGGTGGGGGCCGACGACAAACTGGAATGGGTCAAGGCCGGATACGGCTACGATTTCGTCGCCGGCTTTCACGCTCAGTTGAACAAGGCTCTCGGTCTGGACGATAGCGTGGGTGCGTCCGTGCGCGTGGAGACGTTGGAGAACACCTCCCTCCGCGCGCGTCGTGACCGGCACATCCAACTGGCGCGCACACTCGCGAAGAAGGGGCGATTCGACTCGGCGATCAAGGAGCTTGAGAAACTGCGCCGGCTTGACCCGAATGCCGTTGATGCTGCTCTTGAGCTCGGTGAGGTTCTGTGCCGGGCCGGGAAGAACGAAGCGGCCTTGAAAACGGTGGCAGAAGTGAAAATCGAAACAAAGCAGGACGAAGGACACGCGCTGCTCGTCCGTGCGTGGGCCAGGCGACAGATGGGTGCACTCGATGCCGCCGAATCGCTCTTATCCAAGGCCCTGGAACTTGAGCCCGATTCCCCCCGTGTTTTGTATGAGATGGGCAAGGTGCAACAGGCGAAAGGAGACGCCGAGAAAGCCCTGGCGTACTATCGCAGGGCTTTGGCCGAGGTCTTCGGAGACGCCGATTCGCCGGTGCCTTCTCAAAAGTAAGACGCAATGGCAGATGTATTCTCAGTTGTGAGACCCGGCGGGCCTCCCATTTATGATAATGCGAGGATTGCGCCGTCGGATAGAACTGTAAATCGCAACACTAAAATGGTTTATGGGAATTTTTTCCTGGGGCGGTGCATATCGTGACATAATGGCACAGCGTTTGCAAGAGCAAGGTGACTGCGGGCAAAGTGCGTGTGCACTTGGCCCTTGGGCAATTGGTTGACGGAACTGGCGAAGCTCGTTGCTTCACCGGCATGGATGTGATGAAGCAGAAAAGTCTCGCTGGAGTGCGGGAGGCAGGGTGAACGAATCGGTGTAAGGCCGATGCATGAAGGAGGAGTTGAGAAAAATGTGCAAGTGGTTGGCGAGGTTAGGTTTTGGTGTGATGGTATCAGGTCTTTTGGTGGCAGGAACATGGGCGGCGAGCCCGCATCCCGACCTTGTAGGTTGTGATGGCTGCCACACGCCCCACAACGCGTCAGCGTTGCCGGGCGTGCCGCTGTGGAACGGCAGTGAAACGACTACCACCTTCACGATGTACTCCAGTCCGACTTTTGACGGGACCATCGACGGTCAACCCAGTGGGGCCTCACGTCTATGCCTCAGTTGCCATGATGGTGCGAACCCGAATTTCCTGTGGATGAGCGACACGAAGCTGTTCGGGGCCGACGAGCTGGTCAACAGCCACCCTGTCTCGTTCGTGTATGACTCGGCCCTGGCCGCCGCCGACGGCGCGCTGAAGGACCCCGCTCAACCCAGCACGCTCGGCCGGACTATCGCGGAAGACCTGTTGGATGCGAGCAGCAAGCTGCAGTGCAACAGTTGCCATGACGTGCACACCTCGGGCGTGGGCGAGCGTCAACTGCGTGGTTACAATTACGGCTATGAGACGGTCGAGAATCCCGACGGCTCGACGACTCAGATCCATCATGGGCCTGAGTTGTGTCGTATGTGCCACTTGAAGTAGGACTACCGGCGCCAACTGCACAGGGGGGCAGACAATCTTTGGCCCGGGATTGCTCGGCAAGTCCGGCGGGGAAGAAGGTGCGTACCCGGACGTTACCGACAATACCGGGCCATTATTATTGAGTGCGAGGTTGCAGACGGCACCCGTCGACCCCCCTTGTGGAGCGGGGCGCTGTCCGGGCGAAATCCTTCGCTGATTTGCTAAAGAGAGTCTATCCGATTAGACGAGAAATAACCCATGTCGATTGTTAACTTATTTTATCGCAGTGGTTTAGCACTCACCGCCGCCCTGGCGGCGTGTTGGCTTATCGGGGGCTGCGCGTCGGGGCAAGAGGCCCCCGAGGGCGCCGGTCCGGTGTTCTTCCCGCCTGCACCGGAAAAGCCCCGGTTGCAGTTTCTCACCTCACTCTCCGGTCCCGCCGATCTCGGCGCCGCAGGTCCGAGCGGATTCGAGAGATTCGTGCTCGGGGAAGCCGAAGAGAAAGAAGGGATCATGACGCCGTACGGTCTTGCGCTCCACGACGGCAAGCTCTACGTCTGCGATGTCGGCAAGAAGCGGGTTGAAGTGCTCGATCTGCAGAAACGGTCCTTCGGGTACATGACCGAGGATCGCAGGCTGATGAACCCCGTGAATATCTTCATCGCGGACGACGGGACGAAGTACATCGCCGACCCGACCGCCGGCGCCGTCTTCGTCTTCGACAGGGGCGATACCCTACAGGCCATTCTCGGCAAGGAGCTGCGCATCAGCCCGATCGACGTGGTCGTGCGTGGGCCCTACTGCTGTGTGACGGATTTCGCGAGCAATCGGGTCGTCGTACTGGACAAGGCGACGGGCCGAGAGATCCACCGCATCGGCGAAGAAGGCGACGGCGAGAATCAGTTCAAGCTCATCAGCGATCTGGCGTTCGGGCCGGACGGGGACCTCTACGTAACGGACAAACTGAAAGCCGAGATTTTTCATTTCGATGTCTCGGGAAATCTGAAGCGGACCATCGGCCGGCGGGGCGACAACATTGATGAATTGGTGCGGCCCAAGGGTATCGCGGTGGACCACGACAACCGGATCTGGGTGGTCGATGCCGGCGTGTCCATGGGGGCCTCGGTGTGGTCCACGGAGGTTGCTAAAATCTACGACCAACAAGGTCGGCTTCTTTTGTTCTTCGGCCGGCCCGGCAATGAGCCCGGCAACATGAACCTGCCCACGAAGATCATCCTGGACTACGAGCACGTGAATCTGTTCCGGCGGTACGCCGTCAAGGGGGCGGACATCAAGTTCCTCGTGTTGGTATCCAACCAGTACGGCCTGAAGAAGGTCAACGTGTACGGCTTCGGCGAGTTTCCCGTTCCGAGCCGGCCGGCAGAGGTCGGGGCGCCAGGCAGTTCCCGGCCCGAGTCGATGAGCGCCGCAGCGCCGCCGATGGAGGACGCCGAGCGGATGCGGCGCACCCAGGAGGTTGCCGACCTTTACTCGCGGAGTATGGAGTTGTATCGTGCCGCCCGCTTGGAGGAGGCCCGGGCCGGATTCGTCGAGGTGATCAAGAGCGGTTTGATTCCACCTGCCATGGAGCAAACGCTCAAAGGCTATATCGAGGATATCGACGGCAGGCTCGCCGACCGGCGGGGCGTCAGACCTTGATTCGCGGCGGTTGGGCCGGTCTGAGATCGCATGGAGTTGTTGTTGGCCGGGGGCACAAGTGAATGTTCGGATATCAGGTGCATGCGAAAACCTGCACGTTATGCTGTGGCATCGCTTCGGACCGTCGGTTCCCTGATGGGGCCGGGACTGGCAATCGTGTTTCTGCTCCTGGCCAGTTGCGATGAAGTCGAGCGCCACGACATGTTGACGTTTTTCTTCGATGGAGTTCCGCCGCTGCACGGTGAAACCTTGGAGGTCCGGTCCTCCGGCGCGAAGAAGGCCGAAGTCACGACGGTCTCACCGACAGGAGGCTGGCGCGTGCATAAGGCTACGAAGGATTGCACCAACTGCCACGGCGACCAGCGCCGCAGAGGCTTCTCTTCGAAGGTTCACTTGGTGGCTGAGGCGCCGCACCTGTGTTATCAATGTCATCAGGAGTACTCCACGCTGGAAGGATGGGTGCACGGGCCGGTCGCCACGGGCAATTGCCTGTTCTGCCACGAGCCGCACAAGACGAAGAACGAATTTCTGCTTCTCAAACCGGTGCCCGAATTGTGCTACCAATGCCATGATCTGGACGCGATCCACACGATCGAGAATCACGCGGCGGAATCGTACAAGCACTGCGTCGATTGTCATGAAGGCCATGCAAGTGAAACGCGCGGTCTTCTGAGGCCGTCTTTTTTGGCCGGGCCCGTGGGGGCGGAATATCAATCCGAGGCGCATCGCCGCAAGTATGAGCAGTCGCTCAGAAAGGCGCGTAGCGATCTGACGCAAGGACAGGATTTCCTCGCTATGTCTCGGACGATTATCGGCCACATCGAAAGCGGCCGGTTATGGTCGGCCCGGGCTTATCTCGAGGTTCTGCTCGACAGCGGCCTGGTCACGGATTCCGAAGAGGCCCCGGTGGCTAGGGTCCTGCAACAGGTGGTCGCTCTCCAGACAAGCGGTCCGGCGGCGTATCAGGAAGGTCCCGAGGGCCAGACTTCGCCTGAGGCCGGGAGGGAGGCGCCAGCGGCCGCTCTTCGGGCCGTACGGGAGCAGAGACGTGAGCGCGAGAGAACCGTGGCCGAGCTGTACTATCGCAGTATCAGGCAGTATCACGCCGGACAGCTTGTGGAGGCCCGTGAGGGCTTTCGGCAGGTTCTTGAGGCCGAGTCGCTTCCCGGACCTGTGAAAGAAACGGCCCAGGGCTACTTGGACCGCATAGAGGGGGCCCTGGTAGACCCGCAGCAGCCCGGCTGGCGCCCGTTGCAGTAGTGTGCCGTCCGGGGCGTCCCAAAAATGAGAATCCCATACGAGAATATTCAGAGCAAAAGAGGGGATGTCGATGAAACAGTGAGGTCCACGGAACCAGCGTCCTGGTTCGCCGGCCGTCCACGGCGTGAGCAACGCACGAGTGGGTTGGTCCTGTCTCGATGGACGGCACAGAAGACCGAGCGGGTCGAACTCAGGAAACCGATAGCTTGTTGAACCGATCACGCAACAGGATAAGACATAATCTCGCACGACCAGGACGCGGCCAGAGGGTCCTTGGGACTCTTCTGTGCGGCGGGCTGGGTCTGATAATGTTCAGCGGCTGTGACGTGACCGTGCGAGGCCGCCCGCGCCCCCTCGTCAGGCAGCAGAAGATTCGGGGCGAAGTCGAGGCGGTCGTCGAGCATCGCACCGACGAGCAGGAAAGCGGGGCCAGCAGGCGTGAAAGCAGGAGCAATGTGTTCGAGGAACGCGTGAGAGTCAGGACGCACGGCGACATATATCACCCGGACTTTCTCGACTACGACATCATGGTCGGCGGCGGACTGGCACAGCAGCACATCGACTCCGACGATGTGTCGGGCTGGAGCACCGACGAGCTGAGCGAGTATGCCGCCTCCGCCCAGATCCTGCGCTCCAAGCCGTACTCGGCCACCCTCAATGCGAACAAGTCGCAGGACTTGATCCCCCGGCAGTTCCTGGGGCCGCTCCGGGCCGACCGGCAAAGCGAAGCAGCGTCCGTCTTCGTGCGCGAGGGAGCCTGGCCGATGCTGTTCCAGTACAGCACCAGCGAAACCAGCCAGGATGGGTTCAATTCCTTTGCGCCGGACTTCTTTGCCCGCGAGGACGAGCGCTTTCGCTACTCGGTCGACCGCGACTTCGGCAAGCTGTCGCATCTGCATTTCGATTTCGACCGAACCGAGGCCCGGCAGGAGAGCGTCGGCGCCGTGGTGGACACGGACACCGATACCTACACTCTGTCGCACGATTACACGTTCGGCAACAACGAGCAGCATCGGCTGGACTCGCTGTTCAATTACGTCGACCAGGGCGGCTCCTTCGAGTACGAGAATCTCCGCCTGCAGGAACGATTGAAGCTGCAACACACACCCGATCTGCTCAGCAAGTACGACGTGCAGTACGCGCAGTTTGACCGCGAGATGCTGAGCAGCGAACAGATCCGCGGCCAGGCGGGCCTCGAGCATCGGCTGTTCGACAGCCTGGTGACCAACGTGGACGCCTTCATCTCGGAAACGGACCTGGGGAACGAGGGCGACCTCTCGCAGTACGGTGGTATCCTCGGGCTCAACTACAAGAAGACGAACCCGTGGGGCATCCTGTTCGGCAGCTACAGCGCCAATTTCATTCGGAGCGAACAGACGGGAGGGGCCGGCAAAGGAGCGGTCGTCGGCGAGGCGCATACGGCCACCGACCTGATCCCGATCGAGCTGGATCGCTCGAATATCGACATCTCGACCATTCAGGTTAGAGACGCCGGCGGAAACTTCTTTCAGGAGGGCGACGACTATACGATCTTTCAGAGCAGCGGCCGGGTGTTCCTCAACGCGATCGTTGTCGGCGGCACGATTCCCCCGAACTTCACCGAGGGCCAGGCGTTCTTCGTCGATTACGAATTCTTCATTGAGCCCGAGCGCGACGAGGACACGTTCCGCCAGAGCTTCACGCTTCGCGAGCGCTTCCAGAACGGTCTCTCGCTGTACTACGGTTTCCGCATGCAGGAGGAAGACATCACCTCGACTCTGACGGAGGTGGTCCCCGATGAATACACGGTCCACACGGTAGGCGCCGACTATACACACAAGGGCCTGTTTCTGGCGGCCGAGTACAGCGAGGAAGACTCCACCCTGATCCCGCTGACCAGTACGAAGCTGGAAGGCCGATACCGGTGGATGATAGGGCCGGCGACCAGTGCGGGCGTCGGGTTGATGAACCAGTGGCTCGAGTTCGGCGCGCCGGATGCCCGCGACGTGACGCTCCTGGAGGCCAGCGCTGAGGTCTTCAGCCGGCTGACGGACAATTACAGCCTCTCCGCCTCCGTGGACTATCGCGACGAGGAGGATACGCGGTTCGGAAAAACCAGGGGATTTCAGCTTGATACCGAATTGGAGTATCGATACCGGCAGTTCAGTGCTACGATGGGCGCGGAGTTGAGCTTTCTCGAACGTCGGGACGACGAGATCGACAGTGTCTTCCTGTATATCAGGGCTGTGCGGCGTTTCTGACCCGCGTGGAGAGGTTTGAAGCCATGGGACTTCAACGAGTTGGCAGACATGAATGTTCGGTGCGGCTGTGGGCCCTTGTGGTCGCGCTGCTCCTGGCGGACGTCGGGTGTGGCCCGCAACCCGCCGGGCCATTCGGCTCGCTCGATGCGCCTTTGGTATGGCCCGAGCCGCCCGAGCAGCCGCGCATCATGTACCTGGGGGCGATCTCCACCGAGGCCGACCTGCACCAGCGTGGCTCATTGTTCGAGGGGCTCGGCGCGTTGCTGTTCGGCAAGAGGCCCGTCGGGGTCCTGGTTTCGCCCTACGCGGTGACGGTAGATTCGTCCGGGATCCTGTACGTCGCCGACTCCGGAGGCGCCGTCGTCCACGGATTCAACCTGAACACGCGCAGCTACATTCAATTCTCGTCATTGAGTGACGACGCGAAGCTGCAAAGTCCCGTCGCCCTGGCGGCATTTGCCGACCGTCTCTACGTGGTGGACAGCACGTTGCGCCGGGTCTGCGTTTTCAAGAGGAATGGCGAATTTCTCTTCGCCTTCGGGCAGGGCCGATTCGAGCGGCCCGCCGGCATTGCGTATCGGTCTCCTGAGAACATGGTCTACGTTGCCGACGCCGGCAGCCATACGATCCATGTCTTCGACCACAAGGGTAAGTTCATCCGGCGGATCGGCACGCGGGGGATCGGCCCGGGCCAATTCAACTTTCCGACGCATCTGTGCCTCGGTCGTTCCGGACGGCTCTACGTGAGCGACACGCTCAACTACCGCCTTCAGGTGTTCGGGCCGGACGACCGGTTCCTGAGGATGTTCGGGCAGCAGGGCGACCGGCCCGGCAATTTCGCGCACCCCTGCGGCGTGGCCGCCGACCGGTTCGGCAACATCTACGTGACCGACCGCCAGTTCGAGAACGTGCAGGTGTTCGACTCGGAAGGACGCATCCTGATGGCGTTCGGGCAGGAAGGAAACGCTCCCGGCGAGTTCTGGCTGCCCGCCGGCGTCTTCGTGGACGACCGCGACAGAATCTACGTCGCCGATTCATTCAATAAGAGAGTCCAGATATTCGAGCTTCTGGAGGAAATCGAGAGATGAGCAAACGGCGCCCGATAGCGGCTGTTTTCTGTCTTGCGGCACTCGGGGTCCTGCACGCGCCGGTGGAGGCCTCGGTCCAGGGCACCCCGCATGACCTGTCGGCGGTCTCCGGCGAGGCGGCGTGCAGCTTCTGCCACACCCCGCACGGCGCGCTGCCCGGCACACCGTTGTGGAGTCACAAGCTCTCGACGGCCGTTTACAAGATCTATGAAAGCTCGTCGCTGGAAGCGAACGTTGGCCAGCCGACGGGTTACAGCAAGTTGTGTCTGAGCTGCCATGACGGCACGGTGGCGCTGGCGGAAACCGTCACGGGCGGCACCGGCGGCACGTATATCGCGCCGGGCGGCGCCAATTTGGGAACCGACCTGTCGGACGATCACCCGATCAGTTTCGTTTATTCCTCGAGCCTGTCCGCCCAGGACCCGCAGATCCGGCCGCCCCTCGCGCTGCCCGAGACGCTGGTACTGGACCGTTCCGGCGAGTTGCAGTGTACGACCTGCCATGACGCCCACGATAACCGGTACGGCAATTTTCTCGTGATGTCCAACGAGCGGTCGCAGATGTGTACCAGTTGCCATGACCTGGAGGGATGGATGACTTCCACCCATCAGAGTTCCGGCGTCCTGGTGGCGGGCGCCGACGACCCGTACCTGCAGACCGGCGACCGCGGCACGCTGGCGGAGACCGGGTGCCTCATCTGCCACAGGCCGCACGGCGCCGGGGGGCCCGAGCGGCTCCTTCATTTCGCCCGCCTCGAAGACAATTGCCTGAGTTGTCATAACGGGCTCGTCGCCGATGCCAATATCAGGGCCGACCTCCCCAAGCTCAGCCGGCACAACGTATCCGGCTACGGGGACGTGCACGACCCCAGGGAGGTGCCCGCGGCCGCACCGATGCACGTGGAATGCGTGGATTGCCATAATCCGCACGCCCTCCGGCACGCCCCCGCGCAGGCGCCGATGATCCCCGGTGAAATGCGGGGTGTCTCGGGTGTTACCATCACCGGTGCGCCGACGGGGAATGTCCAGTTCGAACACGAGGTCTGCTTCAAATGCCACGCCGATAACCCGGAGCGGCCGTTGTCCAGCATCACGCGGCAGATCACGCAGACGAATACCCGGCTCGAATTCGACCCGTCCGGGCCGTCGTTCCACCCCGTGGTGGCACCGGGCGTGAACCCGAACGTTCCGAGCTTGGTGTCGCCGCTGACGGTGGCGACGCAGATTTACTGCACCGATTGCCATGGCTCCGATAGTGCCTCGACCGCCAAAGGGCCGCACGGGTCCATTTATCCGTACCTGCTCGTGGGCCGGTACGAGACGGCGGATTTCACCTCGGAGAACAGTTCCGCCTACGAACTTTGCTACCGCTGCCACAGTAGGAACAACATTCTTGCCAATGAGAGCTTCGCCGGCCACCGGAACCACCTGGAGAACGGGGTCCCGTGTTCGGCCTGTCATGACCCGCACGGTATCAGTGCCTCGCAAGGATCGATGTCGAACAACAGTCATCTGATCAATTTCGACATAGCCATTGTCCAGCCCGATCCTGCAACAGGACGGCGGGAATTCGTGGACCAGGGTGTATATCGCGGCCAGTGCTACCTGTCCTGTCATGGCCACACGCATTCTCCAGAGGAATATTGACGAATGAAGATGAGACTCATCGTAAAGCTTGTTATCGGAATCATCGTAATCGGCGGCGGCGTTGGCTACTTCATGTACCAGGCGATGCAGTCCTCGTGGGCCTACTATTACTCGGTGGATGACTTCTCCGCCGCGGGGGCCGCCGCCCAGGAGCATTCGTTCCGGCTCGCCGGACGGGTCAAGCCCGGCAGCGTCGTGCGCGACCTGGAAAACGTGACGCTGCAATTCACGCTGGCCGGCGCGCAGGCAGAGCTGCCCGTGCAGTATAAGGGCGTAACGCCGGACAACTTCACCGAGAACAGGGAGGTCGTCGTGGAAGGGCGTTTAACCACCGCTGGCGTTTTCCAGGCCGACAACTTGATGACCCGTTGTGAATCGAAATACCAGGCGAAGGTGAAATAGGCATGTCGGAACTGGGGCAATTCGCCTTGCGGCTGGGGCTGTTTCTGAGCGGCTATGCCATCTTCGCCGACCTCCTGGGCCGCCGGCAGGGTCGTGGCGAGCTGCTGCGCAGCGGACGCAACGCTACCGTCGCATGTCTGCTGTGTCTGAGCGTGGCCACCGCGGCGCTTTGGGTTCTGTTGCTGCGGAGCGATTTTGCCGTCAACTACGTGGCGCAGCACACCGCCCGGGCCCTGCCGCTCATGTACAAAGTGACGGCCTTCTGGGCGGGGGCGGCCGGCTCGCTGCTCTTGTGGTTGTGGATCCAGACCGGATTTGTCGTTTGTGCGTTCTCGAAATCCGACACCAACTCCGGGCGGTTCTGCGCCGGCGCGCGGGCGGCGGCAAACCTCGTGGCAGTTTTCTTTTTTCTCGTACTGATATTCGACAAGGACCCCTTCACCGTGTCGCTGACAACGCCGAGAGACGGCGCGGGTCTCAATCCGTTGTTGCAGCATCCGGCCATGGCCCTGCATCCGCCGACCCTGTTTCTCGGCTACGCGGCGTTCGTCATTCCGTATGCATGGACTCTCGCCGCCCTGAAGCGGGACGACCTGAGCCGGCCCCCCATCTTTTTCGAGCGGGCCCGCAACTGGTCCCTATTTGCCTGGATATCGCTGACCGTCGGTATTGCTCTGGGCGCGTGGTGGGCCTATGAGGAGCTTGGCTGGGGGGGCTACTGGGCGTGGGACCCGGTGGAGAACTCCTCACTGATGCCGTGGTTCACGGCCACCGCTCTGTTGCACTGTGCCCGCACCTACCGGGCCGATACGAAGACGGCGGTCTGGCTCATGGTCCTGGCAATTGCGACGTTCAGCCTGTGCATCTTCGGGACCTTCCTGACGCGCTACGGGCTGGTCTCCAGCGTCCACGCTTTCCCCGATCCCGGCTTGGGAATCCTGTTCCTCGTCCTTCTCGTGCTGATCTGGGTGATCGCGGGTCTGCTGTTCCTCGCCGGTAGTGGCGCCGTCAGGCGTTTCTCGTGTCGAGGGCGTCCCGCCCTCGAATCGCGGGCTGGAAGGGGACCCCAAACGCGAAATTCCGCGTTTGGGAACCCAAGCCCGCGGCACAGGGGCATTCGGTTTGTCATCTGGAACAACTGGCTCATGATTGTGCTGACCTTCGTGGTCTTTGTGGGTACGCTGTTCCCGTTCTTCAGCGGCCTTCTCAGCGACCGCCGGATCAGCCTCAAGAGCGAGTACTTCACCAAGATCACGGCCCCCGGCGGATTGGTCCTGCTACTTCTGCTCGGCGTCTGTCCGCATCTCATCCGACACGGCTTCAACAGGAGTTGGCGGACGGCGGGGGCGGTCGTCACGGGAATCGTCGCCGTGCTGATCTGGGTGCTCGCTCACCATTTGGCCGTGGCATATCTCGTTGCCTGCGGGTTCGTCGCGTTGAACCTGGGAGCCGACTTCGTACGGCGATACGCCGGCCGCCGGACAGGCGCCGGGGCCCTGCCATTCAAACCGAGCCTTCGGTGGTATGGGACGAGGGTCGTCCATATCGGCGTGCTGTTGACGTTCGTGGGAATCGCCGGTTCCGGCGGATTCGATACGGAGAAGCAAGTCGCCCTCAAGCCCGGCGAACGGGTCCGGGTCGGCGATTTCGAGCTGGCCTACAACGACCTTAAGGCCAATCACGGCCCGAACTTCACGGCGGTGACGGCCGATATGTCGGTGTACCAGGGGCAAAAGCGGCTCGGTGAGCTCACACCGTCCGTCGCTTTCTACGGTCAATCGGGCCAGCGCACCAGCGAAGTGGATGTTCGCCGCACGCTGGCGGGCGATCTCTATCTGGCGCTGACGGAAGTTGACAGCGGTACCCGGTTGATTAACCTGACCATCTTCGTCAAGCCGCTGATCAACTGGATTTGGATCGGCAACATTCTGATGGTGCTCGGCACGACCCTGGTGCTCGCCGCCGTCCTGGGACGCCGGCAGAGCACGCCGCAGGAGAATACGATTGATACGGCTTACGAATGAGTATTTGGCTATCTGTCCTATCGAGCGAAACGCCCGCTCTTTGTCATGTCGAGCGGAGCGCGGCGCGGCCTCGCGACGCACCCGAAAATGCTTGCTAGAAAAACAAGATGTTGCGCCTTTGCAGTGCAGCGCAGTCGAGACATCTGGTGGCGAATATAGCGCACCTCTAGTGCGCGGCCAGATCCCTCGACTTCGCTCGGGATGACAACTGTTCAGGAATGGTCCAAGAAGCGATGGTTTACTTAAAATGGATCTTGTTGTTCGTGTGTGTAGCGTGCATACTTTGGCCGCTGCTGGCGACGCGTGAAGGGCGCACCCGGAAAGAAGGGAAGCCATCGTGACGCATCTTCGCATACTGGCGATTCTGGCGGCTCTCTCCACGTTGACGCCGAAGGCAACATCCGCACAGAGGGCGCCGACGGCCAGGCTCACGGTTGAGGTTGCCAACAACACCGCGAACGGTGCGACTGTGGCAGGCGACGAGGCAACAGTCCTGCTCTACCGGGGGCAGGAGCTGATCGAGTCGTTGCCGGCGAACGTCGGCGCCGACGGCAGGGCGGTCTTTGAGAACGTTCCGGCCGGACCGGGAATGACAGCCGTGCCGCGCGCGAAGCACCAGAACATGGTCTTCAACGGCCAGCCCGTTTCCCTGGCGTCCGCGGCCGGTGAGTTCTCGGCGACGGTGCCGGTGTTCGATGTCTCGACCGACGCGTCGAAGTTGTCCGTGGGCATGCATCACATCATGATCTTGGTCAATGCCGCGTCGCTCGAATTCAGGGAATACATGCAGTTGAACAACGCCTCCGACATGGCCGTCACGGGAGCGGAAAAGGATGAACGGAACCGACCGGCCGTGATCGAGATCAAGCTGCCGAAGGGTTTCAAGGACCTCACCGCGTCCGGTTACCTCGAACAGGAGGCACTTGTCGTCACCAAAGACGGGTTCTATGATACTCTGGCGATGCCGCCCGGTGAGCATCAGGCCACCTTCTCGTACAAGGTCGACATTGACCGCGGCACGATGAACATCACCAAAGAGATTTCCTTGCCGACGGCGGAGCTTATGCTCTTCTGGGAGCATGGGCAGGGCCGGCTCGAAGGGCTGGGCGAGCCCGCCGACCGGCTCGTCAACGCCGAGGGAGTGCCGGTTGAATACTATCGGCGCAGCGACCTCAAGCCGGGCGAGCAGATTTCCTTTCGAATCTCCGGCTTCCATGCGAAGCAGTCGGACGCGTATACCTGGATCATCCTGGCCGGTGTGTTTGTGGCTGTGGTGGTTCTTGCGTTGGCGCGCTTCCATCCCAAGCCTGCCCAATCTGGACAACCGCATGCCTGAGACGACGGCAAAAGACAGTCCGATGTTGAGCGTGTCCGGCGTGAGCAAGACGTTTATCGCGCGGCCCGTGCTGAGGAACGTCGATCTGGCCGTGCCTGCGGGGCAGGCGGTCTGTCTGTGCGGGATCAACGGGGCCGGCAAGAGCACCCTGCTGCGAATCATCGCCGGACTGCTTCGACCGGACGGAGGCGCGGTATCGATCAATGGACACGATATGCGCCGCAGCCCGGCAACAGCCAAACGGCAATTCGGCATGATCTCTCACGCGAGCATGGTTTATCCGGAGCTCACCGTCCATGAGAATCTCACCTTTGCGGCCCGCCTGTACGGCGTGCCCCGTCGCACGGAGCGAATCGAGGAGTTGTTGGTCGGCACCGAATTGACGCCGTTCCGCCACGACCGGGCCGGCATTCTCTCGCGCGGGCTTCTACAGCGGCTGGCGATAGCCCGGGCCCTGGTGCATGAGCCCGTCGTGCTGCTGGCCGACGAGCCCTTCACCGGCCTGGACGCCGGCGCTGCGGATCGACTGCTGGCGCTCTTCGAGCGGTTCGTGCACGACGGCGGCGCCATCCTGATGACCACGCACGACGCCCGGCTCGGGCTGCGCTGCTGTCAGCGCGTAGCCGTGCTGGATAAGGGCGTTTTTGCCATGGACGCAATGAAGGAGACAATCGATGGCGACCGTTTCGCCGATGACTACCTGTCTTATGCGAGGAGCATGTGTTGAAAAACCCGCGGACGACAGAAGACGGAAGACCGAGGACCGAGGACCGAGGACCGAAGACGGACGACAGCGCTGTCCTCCGTTCTCTGTCCTCCGTCCTCCGAGCGGGGTCGGGTCTGCGCGCCATCTTCATCAAGGATATCGTCGTCGAGTTGCGGGCCAGACAGGTTCTGCCGACGATGGTGGTCCTCGGCATGCTCATCGTCTTTATCCTTCGCATGGTGTCGGAGCCCGGCTCCGGGGGCCTCGGCGTGTCGGTGATGGGTGCGGCGGCCCTGTGGATCGCGTTCCTCTTCTCCGGCTTGCTGGCCCAGGAACGGTCCTTTGCAGCCGAACAGCAGAATGGCTGCATGGACGGCCTGCTGCTGGCCCCGCTCGACGCCGGCGCCATCTACGTAGCCAAGCTGCTGGCCAATATGGTCATGCTCGCCATCTTCGAAGCGATCGTTGTCCCGATCGTTCTAATGTCTTTCAATTTGCACGTTATCGGCTGGCTGCGGCTGGTGGCGGTCCTGCTGCTGGGCAATCTCGGGATCTCCAGTATCGGGACCCTGTTCTCGGCGGCGGTCCAGCTCACCCGGACCCGGGGCTCGCTGTTGAGCATCGTGGTCTTGGTTATCCTGATGCCGATGATGATTCCCGCGTCGTTCGCGCTGCTGGTGCTGTTCGGCGCGATGCCGGACGAGGTCGCCGGCTCCAGCTCGTTTGCGTTCGTCGGCAGCTTCAAGGCCGCCGTGGGTTATCTGCTCGCGTTCGACGCCGTGTTCGTCGTGGCCTGCTGGCTGCTGTTTGGTATTGTGATAGAGGAGTAAGCGGATGAGACGACTTTTGTTCGCGCTGGCCATCGTTGTTCTGATCATCTCGACAGGGACCGGATTGACGCGGGGGCAGATCGTGCCCGTCCAGCGGAATATCCTGTACGTTCACGTCCCCAACTCAGTCTGCGCACTGCTGTGCTTCTTCGTCCTGTTGGTCGCCAGTATCGGTTATCTGGTCGCCGGTCGGCAAAGCTGGGACCTGGTGGCGGTCGCCGCGGCGGAAGTAGGATTCGTGTTTGCGACTATCCTGAACGCGACCGGCATGATCTTCTCACGGGCGGAATGGAATACCTGGTGGACGCCGAGCCCGCGCCTGGTGACCTCCGCCATTCTGTGGTTCCTCTACGCCGTGTACCTGATCCTGCGCATCAGCCTGCCCGGTGCGCCGTATCGCAGGGCGCGCATCAGCGCCGTCTTCGGAATTATCGCTTTTCTGGATGTCCCGCTGGTGTTCATCAGCGCCCGCTTCATACCGGATATCCACCGGCCCAATTTCAGTCTCGACTCCGGCTGGCAGACGGCGGCCCTGATGCTCGGCATGGCCGGTACGGTGGCCCTGGCGGGCGGCCTGATCTGGCTGCGAACGAGTCTGCTCCATAGCCATCTCAGACTCGAGCAAGAGCTTTCCGCATAGCGCGGACATTCTACCCGTGGTTTCGAAGTCATGGGCGGGACGCCCATGCTACTTGGAGTGAAAAACATGTTCTACCTGGTATTGGGATTCTGTGTCGTGTGGGTGTGCCATTTCGCGTACCTCTTCGTGATCGATAGACAGGCAAAGCAACTACAGCGCAGACTGGACGCGCGCGTGAACGCGGCGCCGGGCGGCGCATAGTGCCGATTGCGGTTGAATTCTTCGCAGCAGGATGTGAGCATCGGGTGGCAGCGTCAAGGACGGAGGCCCCGCTCGACTTCGCTCAGGGCAGGCTTTGGCGATGGTTCCTCAGCACACAGGAAAGGCCATCGCCAAGCGGATGCTTGCCGATGGCTCGTGGCTACACCTCCACACCATCGGCAAGCTCCGAAGACCCCGCTTGCCGCTGCCACCCGGATTTGCCAGATTAGAGTAGCCGGCGTAGGGTGCGTACTACGCACCATCTTCTTGGGGTCCCCAACGCGATTCGTCGCGTTGGAGGTCATCTGTCTGATCGGCAAAGGCACGGTGCGTGGTACGCGCCCTACACGTTCTCGTTTTGAATCACGCCGCCGGCGACGACGTTCTCGTCCTCGTCATAGAGGACCAGTCTTTGGCCGGGGCACGGCGCGAATTGCGGCTGCTCGAATTCCACGACCATGCCGTCGGGCGTGAGGTCGATGAGCCGGCACGGTCTGGCCTGCCCGTACGAGCGGATTTTTCCGGACAATTGCGCCTCGGACGTGAGTCTCTCCGGGAGGAGAGTATTTCGCTGTGCGGCTCGCACCACGCGGATGCTTACTTCTTCGCGCGTGCCCAGGGCGACCGTATTGGTGAGGGCATCGATCCGGCCCACGTAGAGCGGCTTGCCGCCGGCGACGCCCAGGCCCCGGCGCTGGCCGATCGTGTAATTGGCAATCCCTTGGTGTGTGCCGATCTTCCTGCCCTGCATATCCGTAATGTCGCCGGGCCGGCCGGCCTCATTCTCGCCCAGCGCCAGGCGGTAGTCCTGTTCACCGGCGAAGCATAACTCCATGCTCTCGGTCTTGTCGGCCACGAACAGTCGCAGGTCGGAAGCTATCGCTCGCACCTGGTTCTTGGCCAGGATTCCCAGCGGCAGGACGAAGTCAGGCAACCTGTCGCCGGCGATGCCGTACAGGAAATAGCTCTGGTCCTTGTCCTTGTCTTTCGCCCGGCGCAGGCAGGTTCGGTCGCCGTCCTGGACGACCCGCGCATAGTGCCCGGTCGCCAGCCGCGATATGCCGAACTCCCGGCGCAGAAGGTCCCACACGAGCGAGAATTTCAGAATCGTGTTGCAGTCCACGCAGGGGTTCGGCGTCTGCCCTTTTGCGTACGCCGCGCGAAACGGGCGGATGATCAGGTGATTGAACGCCTCCGTCACATCGACAAAATAGTGGGGGATACCCAATTCATCGCACACGAAGGCCGCATCGGCCCCACAACAGCCGCGACCGTCAGTGCTGCATGCGACCGGGATTTTCATCGTGATGCCGAGGACGTCCCAGCCCGAGCGTTGCAGCAGATAAGCGGCAACGCTGCTGTCCACGCCGCCGCTCATCAGGACGGCAATCTGCTGCGCAGGCGGCTGCTGCGGCGCCCAGGGCGCGAGCGAAGGAGGCAGCAGCCGGATATCGAACTTTGAACCATTAGACTTTTGCATACGCCAAACTACGAAGTCTGAAGTTTCAAGTTTGAAGTGTCAAGTATCTCGACTTCAAACTTCGCACTTCACACTGGTTCGGCAAGAGGCGGTGCAGCATCTTTGCTGTCGGTGTTTATCAGAACAAGTCCATTCTGTCCGTCGTGGGCCGGGATCCCGGCTACTGCTTGCGCACGGCCCTGAGCAGATGGTGTGGGCCGACATTCTTGATTTCCACGATCTCCTGCCCCTGCTGGGCCAGACTGGCGGGGACGTTCCGAATCGGCTCGCCGCCGTCGAGTTCGATTTCGAGCATTTCGCCGACGTTGATCTTGTCCATCGCCAATTTGGCTTTGACGAAGTTCAGCGGGCAGGGGACGCCGCGCAAATCCACTCGATGAACCGGGCGCTCGGATTCTGCAGGCTGCTCCTTCGACTGGATCGGTTCGAGCCGGAATTTGAGGTTGGCGTCCAGCGATAGGAGAAGCTCTTCAACGCGACGGATCAATTTGTCTGCCTCAGGCAAAACATCGGTAAGCGTCTGCCGGTCACCCATGCGCCAATCGATTGCGTCATCCAGAAGCTTCTTCGCCGCAGGCTCGACCCAGCCCGGCTCGATCAGGTGCTGGCGGAAGCCGGCGAACGTCTCCCGGTCGGTCTTCGGCTCCAGACCGACGGTGACCAACAGGGCCCGGGCCGAGGCCAGCAGGCCCTGATAGATGAACTCGCTTCGTTCACGGTCCGCTTCCGACGCACCGGCGCGTTTGAAGGCCTGTCGCGCCTCGTCGATATCTACCCTGATCACGTCCATCACGCCGGCGCCGCACTCGCCGGGCCCGCGGCCGGCCAGGGAGAACGGCGCC
>CAYFUB010000652.1:0-2692 GCA_964346195.1 uncultured Pirellulales bacterium | reverse complement strand
GATCCTCGGCAAAGGCCTCAACCGTGGAGTAACGTCGCGCGGGGTCCTTCTCCAGTGCCTTGAGGGTGATCCAATCCAGATCGCCGTGGAGCCTACGGCGCAGCGTGCGTGTATCAGTCCGGCGGCGCCGAGCCGAGTCCGTCGATTCAGCCGCTGATATTTTGCTCAGTTTCGTGCTGGGTGTTGCGGGGTCCTGCTCACAGATCACTTTGCGGATGTGGTCGATTCCCCCCTCGCGAATCATCCGGTGATCGAAGGGCAGGACGCCGGTAAGAAGCTCGTACAGGAGTACGCCCAGAGAATAGATATCCGTGCGTATGTCGATATCCTGGCTGCGGAGGTCAGCCTGCTCCGGACTCATGTACTCTGGTGTCCCCAAGAGTTGGCCCTGCTCGGTGTAGAAGGTCCGCTCGTTCAGCGGCTGGTTGATAGCCTTGGCCACACCGAAGTCAATGATCTTCGGAATGGCCTTATCCTGCTCCTCGGAGACCAGGATATTCGATGGTTTCATGTCCCGGTGAATTATCCCCTTCTGGTGGGCGTGCTGCGCGGCCTGGCAGACTTGCAGAAACAGATCAAGGCGGTCTTCGACGGTGAGCTTCTGACGGTCACAAAACTCAGTAATGGGCAAGCCCTTGACGTGCTCCATGACAAAATACGGTCGGCCGGCCTCTGTCGTCCCGGCGTCATAGACGTGGGCGATATTGGGATGGTCCAGCAGGGCCAGGGCCTGCCGCTCGGCCTCAAAACGGGCGATCACCCGCGTCGAATCCATGCCCGGCTTGATGACCTTGAGGGCCACGCGTCGCTTGATGGGTTCGGCCTGTTCGGCCAGATAGACGACCCCCATCCCGCCTTCGCCCAGGACGTCAGCCAGCTTATATCGGTCGATCCAACTGCCGACGTCTTCCAGGAGCATGTCCACCGATGCGGCGGACGTGGCATCCGCCTTGGCTATCGGCGGTTCCAGACCGAAGAGAAACAGCCGATCCAGCTTCTCCGGCTGCGCGCCGAATATCGACGTCTCGTCGTTCATAATGACTCCTTGATGTGGTGTTGGCTTTCGGGCGCCGACCGACCGGACACCTTCCGATACGGTATCCGTAAGAACCTCCTCGTTCCCGCCCTATTTTTTCAGGAATCTGGCGATTTCTCCCAGTTCCTCTTCCACGTCCTCGCCGGAGCGGACCGTCTGGCGCACGTGCCTTCTCAGCACATCGTGGAAACGTCGCTTGACCGTATCGAGCATATGGGAGGCCCTGGCCTCATTTTCTATGCCATGTTGCGAGCATATCTCCTTGAGCGACAGTGGCTGGCAGTCTCGCAGAACGGGCTGGAGCACCCGGTCGTGGAAGACACGCCAGTGTGCTTCCATGCCTCGGTTGACATAGCTTTCCTTCACCTCCACAAGAACACGCTCCAGCAGGTCCGCCTTCCAGGCATAGTTGAAGCTCTCCTCCGGATTAAGCTGGCCCGTAGCCTCCGGCAGGTCGAGCGGACTGGCCGTATCGAGCGAGACCAGCTTTTCCTTGGGGATCTGTTTGCGGGCCGTCTCTCTGCGCCGCTGGTCAATCACGTATTGACGCAGGGCATGGAGCAGCAGCGACCTGAAACTGCCCTTGGCCGGGTCGGCCCGTTCGACCAAGCGACGGTTCAGCACGACCTCATGGAAGAATCCTTGCGTGAGGTCCTTAGCCTGTTCGTTGCCGAACCCCTTGCGGCGGAGATAGCAGTAGACCGGCTTCCAGTATCTCTCCAGGAGCAGCCCGATGAGGGCACGGTCCCGGTCCCCCTTCTTCTGAACCGCGTCGACCAGAGACCAATGGGTCGTGAGAAACGTCTCACGCAAACCACCCATTTCTGTCCAGTCGCGCTGCCCCATCGGCCTCTTGCCCCAGAACATTCCACCCGGCACTCGTTGCGTAGGCCGTCCTGCGCTGCCGTGCCAATCATACCGTTTTTTCCGTGTCCCGGCAACCGGCGACCTCCGACGCCTCCGGCACGCATGGCCCAGCGATTCGGACTATTCCTGGGAAATCTTGAGAAATCAGGGCGGGATCAGGATTTCCCTTCGGACATGTGCATGGACTGACGCTTGGGGCGTCGACGGAATTGGACTCACAACATGGCATGAGCCCGACAGGCAGAAAGGAAGGTGCAAAATGAGATAACGTGCGACGTCTTGGATTCGTTCATGAGGACAATTAGAGGCAAAGAGTACGTTAGACAGTCTTTAAGGAGGTTAACAATGTATTCACAAATCAGGAACATTTCAATCGCTTGCATTGTTTCAATTGCTCTAGGCGGTTTCTTTCAAACAGCCACTGCCCAAACAGAAGCAAACGAGGCCCTCGTCCTCCGTCTCCTTGAGGTCTGGAACGACGGAAACCTGGCCGTAGCAGACGAGATCTTCGCCACCGACTTCGTCTTCCACGATCCCAGCCGCCCCGACGTCACCGATCTCGAGAGCTACAAAGGATGGGTCGTTGAGAACCGCGCTGCCTTCCCTGACTTCCATGTCGAGATTCACTACATGGTTGCTGAAGGGGACAAAGTAGCGGGCCGCTGGACAGTCACCTGCACACACCAGGGAGAGTTCATGGGCATCCCCCCAACAGGCAAGCAAGGGACAGTGACGGGGATGAACGTCCTTCGTTTGGCCGGCGGCAAGATAGTGGAAGCCTGGTGGATT
>CAYFUB010000651.1:0-2654 GCA_964346195.1 uncultured Pirellulales bacterium | reverse complement strand
CCCTCGGTGTCTCTGTGGTTCGATCCGTGTCAAAATAACCCTCGCGTGCTTCGTGCTCTTCGTGGTTTCCCATATCAGTGGAACGGTGCGTGGTACCCCTGCCTTCGCAGGGGGAGCCTGCCCCGGCCTTGAGCCGGGGCACCCTACGTTCTTTCGCCTTTTTTCGTTTTTTTCGGGCGCATTTTTCTCCGTGCCTCCGTGATCTCTGTGGTGCGGCAGCCTTTCTTCGGTGGTTCGCGTATTTCGCGGTTGATTCCTCGTCGTGCGTGAAACGGGGTGCGTGACGCGTAAGAAGGCCGGAGGCCGGGTTTTTCTCGTGTCATGCTATTGGCCGAAAGCGGAAAATGCCGCGGCTGGAGGCCGCGCGGTGTGAAGTTTGAAGTGTCAAGTCAGAGGCAGGGCAAATCCGAAATCCTAAACTCGAAGTCCGAAACAAATTCGAAGCATGAAACTCAAATGACTCGAAGGCTGTCGGGGCTCCGTCGTTCGGTCGGTTGGAATTTCGGGAAACGAGACCGTGCCCGCTACATTTTTCGCACGTTCAGCCGGCGCGAAGCTTCTGCTTGAGGATTTCACTGGCGAGTTGCTTGACGGGCTTCCGTTCTTTCTGGGCGGTCTCCCGCAAGGCCAGGAAACTCTCCTCATCCACCTCGATCTCAAAATGGCGTCTCTGGATATCCACGTCAAGATGGACAGGCTCCAGGAACTCCTCGTAGTCGGTAATGCTGTGCGTGTCCCAGAACTCCGCCGCTTCCTCGTATGATTTGAACTCGTCCGGCAGCGGGTCGATGCCTCTACCTTTGTTTCGCATAATACTTCCTTTCGGCAGGGCTCATGTCGCGTGCCGAGATGGGCAGCGCCACGCCCCGCTTCTTGTCAATGAAGAAGACGATCACGTATCTTCCACCGGCGACCTGCGCCATGGCGGCGTACACATCCTCGCCGTGCACGCGTCCTTTGACTATCCTCCGGACAACCGGCTTGGAAAGGAGCACTTCTTCTGCCTCTGCAACCGACACGCCATGCTTGGCGCTGAGTTTCGTAACGACAGCTTCCTTCCAAATGATGTCGGTAATCCTCATCCGCTAACCTTCGCGACTTGCTGGTCGCAGGGGATCAAGCATCGTTCTTTCTCGGTTCCACAGTGCACGGCAGCCTGCGAATCCATGACCGTATTGTAGGGTCCAGCCGACGGAAAGGCAAGAGAAAGTGCCACGGTGGCAAGTGCAAAATCAGAGTCCGGCCGGAGGCGTCAGGATCGATGATTTATGATTGATGATTGGGAAGGCCGGGAAAGTGTCAAGTTTGAAGTGTCAAGCCGGGAGCCGTTCATCCGTGTGCATCCGTGTTCATCCGTGGTTGAAAATCAGCGAAAATCGGTGCTGATCCTTCGGCTCCGCTCAGGACGGTGTCAGCGTTTCTTCATTTCCCTTCGTGCTCTCCGTGTCCTTCGTGGTTGAGAGATAGAGGTCTGGATTCCTGCCTACGCAGGAATGACGGAGCGGTGTGCCGTGCACACCCTACCAGAATCCGGGTGAATCCCGGGCAAATCCGTGTCTGTGTTGACGTGCGCGGCAGGTTGCCGGTATTCTGAGAAGTTAGCACGGCCGAGGGCCGGCAGGTCAAGGTAGTACAGCTTTAGGGGAGCCAGCTATGAGAACGGTCTCGATGGTCAAAACAATAGCGGTGACGGCATTGTTGATTGGCAGCGTCGTGCAAGGAGCCCCGGCGCTTGAGTTTCAACTGTACGACACGATGGGGCGTGAGGTGCGGGCCCAGGACTATAAGGGGCGGCCCATCTTTCTGGAGTTCGGCGCGTGCTGGTGAGGCGGCTGCCAACAAGAGGCTCGCCGTGTCGGCGAGTTAGCGGCCCAGTATGAGAAAACGGGGGTTCAGGTCCTGCGCGTGATCTCGGGCGACCACGAACGAACGGCCCTGGACTTCCAGAAGCACTACCGGCTCGACACCGTCCTCCTGATGGACACGGACCTGTCCTTTCAGGTCGTCCACAGCCGCGGCGGCTGGCCGTTTCTGATGCTCGTCGACCCGGACGGAAACGTCGTCCACAAGGCCAATAGCCTGATCGAGCGGGAGACCAGGATGCTCAGAACTCTGGGGCAAATGAAGGCAGCGTCCAGGGCGGCTCCCCTCAAAGTCGTCGATGGCATACGCTATTCGGCCGAGACCCTGCGTCGCAGCGGCGAGCTGGATCAGCGGCGCGTCTGTGAGCGTTTCTCCCAATTGGCAGCGGCACCGGACGGGCGAGTGTTTCTGGTGTTCACCTCGTCGCGGGCCGATGGCGGCGACGTGTGGCTTCGTGTCTGGGACGGCCGGGCCTGGTCTGAGAATCGGGCGGTAGCCGCCTCGCCGGCCGATGAATATGACGGCACGGTCATTGTGGCGCGGGACAATCAGGTCTGGTTCTGCTGGACCAGCAACGCCGGTGCCGACAGGTACAATATCCTCGCGACCAGCCTGGACCGATTGGCGGAAGGCAAGGGCCCGATTCAGGTCACCCAGTCACGCGACGACGCGATGGGCGCCCGCATGGCGCTCGATGCCGCGGGCACGCTCTGGCTTACCTACTACCAATGGCAAAAGAACACACAGGGAATCTCGCGCGATAAGGAGATCTTCGTTCGGACGCTCACGGA
>CAYFUB010000650.1:0-13047 GCA_964346195.1 uncultured Pirellulales bacterium | reverse complement strand
CCAGAACGCCGCGAGCGTCTATCTGGATGCCTTTGCCTTCTATGTACCGCCGGCGGATAGGACGAACGTGCCGCTGTTGGGAACGGCGCGACTCCCGGGCCGGGGAGAGCCGCTGCCGGAGCCGATGGCCGGGGCCGTGGCCGAGCTACTGGCGGCCAACCAGAAGTGCCTGGCCCTGCTGCGTGAAGCCGCCCGCATGGAGCACTGCCGGTACGATTGGGACTATGCAGGCGGCGCCCTGCCGGAGTTGCCGATTTTGCGGCACTGCGCCCAGTTGCTGCAACTGGGCGCCATTTCGCAGGCGGACCAGGGGGACACCGACGCCGCGATAGCCTATATCAAGGACGGCCTGAGGCTGAGTGATTCGCTGCGGCGCGAGCCGATGGTCATCAACTATCTGGTCCGAATCGCCACCAGGGCCGTGGCCCTGGGCGGACTGGAGCGGGCCTTGAGCGTGACCTCTTTCACAGAGGGGCAGTTGCAGGATCTGAGCGATACTCTGGCCGAGACGGCAGGTCACTTCAATCTCGCGGAGGTCATGATTACTGAGGCTTGCCCCAATATCGAGTGCCTGCAGAACCCGTCGCTGGCAACGGGGCTCAGCCCGGGCGGCGGGGTCCCGAGGTTGCCGGGCATCTTCCGGGCCACCGGCCTGGCCGACGTTCTGGACTACACGGCCGACTGCATTGAAGCCGCCCGTCTGCCCTTGACGGAGCGAGTCGCGCGATTCCGCGCGATCGAGGCGGAGGTGGAGCAGCTTTCTTTCCTGCACATAGCCGTCAAGGTCCTGGCACCCGCGACGAGCCGGATCGCGGAGCTGGATTTGCGCACCCACGCCCAAGTGGACCTGGCCCGGACGGCCCTGGCCATCGAGCGCCATCGCCTCGCGACCGGCACAGTCCCCAACACGTTGGAGGAACTCGTGCCCCGGTACCTGGAGCACGTGCCCCTCGACCCCTTCGACGGTCGCCCGCTCCGCTATCGGCGCACCGACCCAGGCTACATTCTCTACAGCGTCATGGAGGACGGCCAGGACAACGGCGGCCTGGAGAAAGGCCAGGCAGGTCGCGGCCAGCCTTACGATTGGTGCTTCATCGTGACACGGTGAACCACGGTCACCAGTGCTTCCAGGGGCCGTGCAATAGCGGTACGGGGTATCGTGCCGTCGAGCCGTCGCCTCAGAAGCGTATGGACTATCAGGATGTCTCTGGGGTGGTCGCCGGGAAAAAACAAAGGGCGACGGAACCTCCGTCCGTCGCCCTGAGAATGCACACCTGGGCTCTCAGGCTGCTACAGCACCCGGCGTCGGCGCAGCCACCCGACCAGGCTCATGCCCACGGCGCCCAACACTATGGCGCCTGGGGCCGGGGCTGCGGCGACCAACCGCACATCGTCAAGATAGCCGCCGTAAGTATCACTGGTTCCCACCGCCCGAAATTCCAGGTTCGCGAGATTCCCGCTGGGGCTAACGCTGTACGACAGGACGCTCCAGCTCGTGTCGATCAGGTTGCTTCCATCACCCGTGACCGTGTCAATCAATGCCCCATCGAACCACACTTCAATACCGTTGGACGCCGGACCGATGCCGGGACGAGGCGAATAGGCAAAGGACAAATCATACAACCCGCCCGCTGTCACGGCGACCTGCTGCACCATGTTGCTATTGTTGTAACTGTCCAGTTCCACGTGCTGCACCCCGTCAAACGGCGAGCCCGCCACGTAGTCCTGGATCTCAATCCCGCGGCCGACGGTGCTGGTCCAGCCGGGAATGTTTGGGAAGACGCTGAACGTGCCGGTGATCACGTCCGGCGTCTCAAAGCTGCCATTGGTAATCAAATTCGCTTGGGCGAGCGCCGCAGGCAGGACGGCAAACGCCAGCACTAAAACAATTCTTTTCATACTCGACCTCCTTAGCTCAATATAGCCTGCCTCCGTCTCCCGGGTTTCTGTGGTTTGCGGGACAGCCTCCTGAGCGGGTGACGGAGCAAGGTTCCAGGAAGGACTGTCACTACATATGCTCCACGCAATACGGTGGTCGGACGGTCCATCCTCCGTGACACAACGTCGAACATCTCAATTCGACCGATAATTGAATGCCAATATAGCAATATTTATCTCATTTGTCAATATGCAGAAACATTTATTTTGCCTAAATTCTCAGAAAAAAAGGGGCAGAGCGGAAATCCGAGCGTACGGTCGGCGTCTTCAGCCCCACA
The DNA here is from genome assembly GCA_964346195.1 of uncultured Pirellulales bacterium. Classification (GTDB taxonomy): domain Bacteria; phylum Planctomycetota; class Phycisphaerae; order Sedimentisphaerales; family Anaerobacaceae; genus PLanc-01. Next base: position 10,831 of record CAYFUB010000650.1, on the reverse strand, counting down.
GGTCGCACCGAAATAAACATAAATACTTACTGTGAAAATGTTTATGGCCATCCTGGAAAGTCCGGCACAGTCCACCCTGGAAACCCCCCCTGTCCGGGCCGAGGAGAGTCGGGCTCTGTCCAGGTGCTGGTCGTGAACGCGCAATCTGTGCCACACATGCGGGGCACACCTCTGATTCGGATTTCGCTGAAAAACCCCGAAAATCGCTGAAACACCCCCGTTTTCGTGGCCAACAATGAGGGTAAGAAGCGCGATAATACTACTTTTTCAGCGGAATCTGATTCGGTGGCGTGATCCATCCGACGGCCGCCGGTCCGCTATCGGCGCACTGACCCGTGTTACGTTCTTTGCAGCGTTCTGGCGGGCGGCCAGGACAACGAGGGCCGAGAGCCGGGCAAGAACAATCGCGACGAGCCCTGCGAATGGCCATTCGTCCTGACGCCGTAAGCAAGACACACTCCAGGCCGCTCCTCCCAATTGCAGACAACTTCTGTTTGACCGGCGAGTTGAGTTTATCGCTTTTCGGCCCCCGGCACATTCTGGTATCATCGGCTTGTTGTCACGGGGGATAGGGCAACGCAGGAGTGCGAGGGTGCCCGAGCACAACATATCGCGTTTGGGGTCCCCGACCTGAGCACCGTGCCCGACGCGCAGCGGCGCTGTTGAAAAGTGCGCAACGGCACGCGTTGGCATCCGCAAGATGCCAACCCTTCATGCTGGGGGCTCCAAAGCGCTAAACTCCCGCCGCGCCAGAGGCGGAATTCGGTTGACACTCTTCCCGCGCCGATACATAGTGCGAGGGAGAACTGTAGGTCCTGGCCGGAGGCTCGTATTGCCATGATTGAGAAGCGAACGGTGTTCATCCTTGGAGCTGGCGCCAGTTGCCCGTACGGATTCCCGACGGCAAAACGCCTGCGAGAACAAATCCTCTCGTCTTTCGTGCATCGATACGTTCAGTTTGTCGGCGACCCCGGTCGAGGAATTGCGCCTGGGCGGACAGCGAACGGATACCCGAACTTGGACGAAGCAAGACGCTTTGTGGAGCGTTTTGACCTATCAAGCACCAAGTCGATAGACCTTTTCCTGTCGAGGAATCCGCGGTTTGAAACGGTCGGCACGATGGCGATTTGCCTCAGTATTCTCTACGCGGAGAGAAATAGCTGTTTCCGTGAGCAGATGGAGAAGGAGGAAGCGGAACATGACTGGTATTTCTACCTCTATGACAGACTCACACGAGATGCAATAGGGAAAGACGACTACGGCCAGTTCGCTGAAAACCGTATCACGTTCGTGACGTTCAACTATGATCGTTCTCTTGAGCACTTTCTATATACCAGCTTGCTGCACTCCTTCGAGGGGATAGATGAACAGAAGACCAAGAAGGAACTCGGTAGGAGACCCGTTATTCATGTCTACGGAAAGCCCGCGCCCTTGTCATGGGAGCGAGATGATGGTCAGGGAACGGTTCCATATGCATCGCAAATCGATGATTTTGCGGCCGTAGATCTCCTTGGCATTACCGACAACATTTACGTGGTTCACGGAAAGAGGGCAAACCCCAATTTGGAGAAGGCGCGTAGGAAGATACGCGAGGCAGAGCAGGTGTTCTTCCTTGGCTTCGGCTATGCCAAAGAGAACATCGAGGCTCTTGATCTCTCCAGTGCGTTGAGACCGGACCAGAACATACACGGGACTGTCATGGCCCAGACCAAGAACGAGACAAAGCAGATCACTCAGTATTTCGTCGAGGCGTTGCGCCGCGCGGGCGATCCGGCTCCCCGATACAATGTCGACATACGAGACTGCGATTGCGTCCACCTTCTTCGCGAGTGTCTGTAGCGTGGGTGATTGTCGCACCCTGCGGTTCCGCGCAGGTAGGAATCTGAGAATATCGGGTACGTGCATGGCCCCCGCCTTCGCGGAGGTGACATATGGTGGCAGCCGTTGCCTTATGCGCGTAGGGCGTCCTTCAGCCGATGCAGGATTTCGCCGGCGTGGGGGACGACCAGGACGCCCTCGTGCTCGCGGTTTTCGTAGTCGGCGACGTTGAGGTCGGTACAGCACAGGTAGCCGAGATTGATTCTCTCGCAGCGTTCCTTGGGGATGCCCGTGGCGAGGATGACGTTGACCCGGGGCTTCTCCACGCCGTTCTCAAAAGTGCCGCTGCCGCGGACGTGGGTCGAGTGGGCCATCGACGAGCGCGGGATGTCCCGGAACTTGTCCATCTGCTTCAAAAAGTAATCGCGGGTGTGATAGCCGATGCGGTCGAGGACCTTGCCGTGCGTGTAGGAGACCTCGGTGATGTGCGGGGCGTAGATGATCAGCGTGCCGCCGTCGGCAACGATGGGCTCCAGCTTATACATGACTTTGCCCGCGGTCCAGATGTCGTCGTACATCTCGGGACACAGGCCCAGGACCGTATGGAACGGGCGGTCCTTGTAGATGATGTGGACTTCGCTGGACAGATCGGCCGCCTGCTCCCAGGCTTCGAGGCAGTCGCCGAGGAACAAGCCCTTGAGCCGGCTCTCGACCGCGACGACGGCGACCAGGGCGTGTGGGACGTCGATGAGCGCGGCGGCCTTCTCGACCACCTTGCGCGTCGGGGTCCATTTGCAGCCGTTGATGACGGGGTTGGTGATGATGGCGCCGAGCCAGTGGAAAAAGTTGATGATTTCGTCGCCGGCGATGCCCGGGAAAAGGTACTTGTGGCCGCCGGAAAAGCCCACCACCTCGTGCGGGAAGACGGGGCCGAGGATCAGGAACGCGTCGTAATCGAAGAGGAGTTTGTTGAGCCGGACGTTGACCTCCTCGCGGAACAGGCCGCCGCTGAGCTCCTCGATCTCATCGGCGGTGATTCGGCCGATGGAAGCGAACGTCTCGGGCCTGTCCCATTCGGGGTTGAAGAACTGCACGGCGGCGTACTTGCTCCGGCGCTCGCTCAGGGTCATCGAGAGCCGCTTGCAGATTTGCCTTTCGCTCAACGGCGGATGCGTCCCAAGCGCGACCAGGCAATCGACCGCTTTGGCCCGTGGGCCCAGGCGGTCGTAGAGGAGCTTGAACACGTCGCCGATGGGCCCGGAACGGGTATTGTCCGGAATCAGCACGAGGACCCGCTTGCCGGAGTAGTCGTTGCGCGAGAAGAATTCGCCGAGCGCCTCGTCCGCCTGCCGACGGTCGACGGCGCCGTCTTTATTTTGTCGCTCGATGATCATACGCCAACTACCCAGTTCAGATTGTACAAACTCGATACAGGTCCCTTTAATATACTATACATCGCTCTCATGGAAACCAGTCCGTACGCAAGTTCCTTGAGTTTATCGCTTTGGAGGTCCCGACCCTGTGATGAACTCGTCGGGGGCTCCAAAGCGATAAACTCCCGCCTCTCCAGAGGCGGAATAAGACCGTTTTTCCATTGCCGGAATCGGCTGGCACAGCCCAGCTTATTTCAACCACGGTGGTTTCTCCGGCAGGCGATTGTCGAACTCCTCAATCAGTTCCTTCTCATAGTCACCAGCATACCGGCCGGCGAAGAACCGGTCCAGTGCCTCGTCGTGAAATCTCCGCCAGGACACGTCCTCAGCGCCGGGACAAATCGGGTAGAACAAGGCATTGTTCGCCCCGGCGGCCTGCAGGTCGCCCGGCGCGTCACCGACCATCAGGACACGGTTCTCCTCATACCTGCCTTTCGCTGCATAGGCCAGATGCTGTGTCTTGGTGCCCATCTCCTGGCCCGCTATCACGGCTACGTACTTCTCGAGGTCGTGTTCGTTCCATTCCCGCGCGAGCGCCGCGCCCGGGGTGCCCGAGACGACGATGATGTCGGCCCGGCCCTGCATCTTCTCCAGGCTCGGCCGCACCAGCGGGAAGGGCGGCATGTCCTTGACGATCTGCTCGACGGCCCAATTCACCCGCTCGCTCCAGGCGAGAACCAACTCCAACTCGGCCTTCGCGACGTCCTGTGCCTGCGCGATGGCCTGCCGGAGGCCGTCATTGCTCAGTGTGCTGCCGGCGTCGTCCACCCAGGCGAAATACCAGGGAAGCTGCGGGACTTCAAAGCCGCGGGCCTTGACCATGGGGTGGGTCGGCAGCAGCTCGACGAGCAACCGCTTGAGGGTCTTGTGCCGGTTGCCGCCGCGGGTCTTGGAGAACAGGTCCGCGAAGTCCCGGCACTCGCGGGCCGCCTGAGCGACCGGCTGAAGGCCGAAATACCCGATTGTCCACGGGCAGAAGCACTCACGCTGCTTGATCCCCATTGTGTCGAACGCGCAACCGTCCGAGTCGACGCCGATGAAGAAATCGTGTTGGGGCGTGAAATCTTTCAACGCTTGTGCCGGGTCCGCCACAGTCATCTCTTTTCCTCTGAACGTGGCAACGAGCGGCAGCATGTAGGGTGGGTCCTTGACCCACGTGTGAGATCTATCAGTACAGCAACGCGTGGGTTGAGAACCCACCCTACGGATTTCGATGGTTGTGCAAGGGCGCCCCTCATTTGCTCTGTCCGTAATACTTGTACTGCTTGACCTGCTTCGGCCCGCGCTTATCGCTCTTGCCGCCGATCTCGCGACGGAGGGGGATTTGCATGCCGTCGGTCTTTTCCAGCCAGTCGTACAGGCGGTTCCGCAGCTCGTTGATCAGGCTCTTGTGTTCGGGCCTGTCGATGAGGTTGTGCCGCTCGTCCGGGTCATTCTGCACGTCGTAGAGCTCATCAGGCTCCCAGACGCCGTGATAATGGATGAACTTGTAGCGGTCGGTCCGCACGCCGAAGGTCGTCGGCGTGTGCGGGAAATTGGCCTCCCAATAGTATTCATAGAACACGGCGTCCCGCCACGGAACATCCTTGCCTGCGAGCAGGGGCAGGATGGACCGGCCGTCCATGTACTCCGGCGGTCTTGCGCCGGCGGTCTCCAGGATGGTGGGAGCGATGTCGATATTCTGCACGAGTTGCGTGACCTTGGTCCCGGGCTTGATGACTTCGGGGCAATAGGCCAGCAGCGGCACGCGCAGGGAGGACTCGTACATGTGCCGCTTGTCGATCAGGCCGTGTTCGCCGAAGCAAAAGCCGTTGTCGCCCATGTAGAGCATCAGCGTAGCATCGGCCTGCCCCATCTCCTTGAGGCAGTCGAGCACGCGGCCGATGCTCTCATCCACGCTCAGCAGCGTCTCGCAATAGCGCTTGTAGAACGTGTCGAAATCCATCTGCCCGTGGTACATGTAATCCACCCCGTGCCAACTGTTGCGCTGCTCCTTGACCCAGTTCGGCTTGCCGCGATAATTCTCCTCCGTGTCCGCCATGGTCGCCGGGTATTCGAGCTTGACGTCTTCGTACCTGCCGAGGTGCCGCCGGGCCGGCGCGAACATCGCGTGTACGGCCTTATGCGACAGATAGAGGAAGAAGGGCTTGTCGCGGTCCTGCTTGAGCCAATTCACGGCGTAATCCGTCAGTTCGTCGGAGATGTGCTTCGTGGCCTTGACCTTCCTGCCATCGACGTTCAGCGTGCCATTGTAGTACTCACCCTGGCCACGGAAGCTGACCCACTTGTCGAATCCGGGGCGCGGCTCGTCGCTGTCGTGGCCCATATGCCATTTGCCCATGAAGGCCGTCTCGTAGCCGAATTGCTGGAGGTACTCGGGGAAGAACACCAGTCCCGGCTGGATATCGGTCTGATTGTCCACGACGCCGTGCTTGTGCGAGAACAGGCCCGTCAGGATCGAGGCCCGGCTCGGCGAGCACAGCGAGGTCGTCACGAAGGCGTTCCGGATGTGCGCCCCCTCGCGAGCCATGCGATCCATGTTGGGCGTTTCGAGGAACTTCACTTTGCCCATGAAGCCCATGAAGTCGTAACGATGGTCGTCGCTCAGAATGAACACGACGTTCCGAGGCTTACGATTGGGAATCTTCTGCAGTTTCTCCTTCGTTGCCGCCGCATTGGCCGATGTCAAGCCGAGCGAGAACGAAGCCACGCCGGTCGATTGCAGGAAAGCTCGCCGTGAAAGACTACCGTGCTTCATGATTCACCTCTCTTGATCGTCAGTCTAACGAAAGCGGGTGCCATGCTTACGCTCGCGTAAGCATGTCTTCATCACCCGGCCACACGCATGTCCACGCAAGCGTAGACACGGCACCCGGCTTGAAGGAAATCTGTTCGATTCATCGGATCCTCACGATCTCAAGTTCAGGAGCGGGCGCGTCTGTCCTCGGATGAAGAGAGGCGCGATCGGTAGGGTGGGTTCTCAACCCACGCGTTCCTCCGATCGTGGTGTACGTGACGCGTGGGTTGAGCACCCACCCTACATGCTTAACACGATGGACGGCGCGCCGCCTATACGCCGCTGAAAGCGGAGAAGCCACCGTCGATGGGGACGACGATGCCGGTGACGAATTTCGACGCGTCGCTGAGCAGCCAGAACACGGTGCCGAGCAGTTCCTCCGGGTCGCCAAACCTGCCCATCGGCGTGTGGGTGATGATCGTCTCACCCCGCGGCGTCAGCTTGCCCGTCTTCTCCTCGGTCAGGAGGAAGCGGTTTTGCTCGGTCAGGAAGAAGCCCGGGGCCAGAGCGTTGACGCGGATTTCCCTCGAGTAATTCTGGCAGATGTGGACGGCCAGCCACTGCGTAAAGCTGCTGACGGCGGCCTTGGCGGCGGAATACCCCGGGATCTTCGTCAGCGGCCGGATCGCGCTCATGCTGGAGACGTTCAGGATGATGCCGGACCCGCGCTCGGCCATCAGCTTGCCGAAGACCTGCGTTGGCAGCAGCGTCCCGAGGAAGTTCAATTCAAAGACGAAGCGCACGGCCTCCGCCGGCAGGTCGAAAAACGACAGCTCCGGCGACGTGGTCGCTTCCTTCTTATTGCCGCCCGCGCCATTGATGAGGGCGTCCACCTGGCCGAGCTCGGGCGTGATCTTGTCCCTGGCCTGCTCGATACTGGCCTTATCGAGGACGTTGCACGGGACGGGGATCGCCGTGCCGCCTTGGCATCGGATCTCGTCGGCGACCTTCTCCGCGGCCGCCTCGGACAGGTCCAGGACGGCCACTTTCGCACCGGCCTCCGCGAGCGCCCGCGCCATCGCACCACAGAGGACCCCGCCGCCGCCCGTGATGGCGATGACCTTATTGCTCACATCAAACACGTTGTCCATCCTATTCCTTTCGATTCCACGTACGTGTTTGGGCCCCAGCCTCTCAAGCTGGCTGGAGTCCCAAGCTGCGGGCGCCGGGTGCCGTGCTTACGCTTGCGTAAGCATACGCCTGCCATTGACTGACCATGTGCACACAAACGCGGACATGGTATCCAATACTACATCAGCCTCGTGGCTTTCGGTTTTGGCACGGCCGACCACGTTTCATCACGATCGCGACTCCGGGATTGCCGCGTGCGATGCCGCAATCTTCTCCCGATGTTTCCCGCGGCCGCCCGTGCGGTCTCCGGCCTGCGGACGCGCGCTGTGCATTCGCCGGCTAACGTTTCACGCGCGCGTTGCCTTCCCACACGCTCCAGATCTGGTCCTCGTCGGCCGGTTGGGCATAGTCGGTCAGCAGCGTGGTGACCAGGGCGCCGGTGGCCCAGCCGAATTGGACCCACTTCTCGGGCTCCCAGCCGCGCAGGATCGCATAGAGCATGCCGCCAACGAAGCCGTCGCCGCCGCCGATGCGGTCGAGCACGCCGATCTCGCGCGGCTCGATCACGTGCCAGTTGCCGTTCTCGGCCATCAGGGCACCCCAGCGGTGGCAGTTGGCGTGGACGACCTCGCGCAGCGTCGTCGCGAAGACCAAGGCGTTGGGGTAGGCCTTGCCGGCCCGCTCGATCATCACCTGGAAGCTCTCGATCTTGGCAGCCAGATCCGTGCCGCCGGCCTCGGGGCCCTCGATCCCCAGCGCGAGCTGGAAGTCCTCCTCGTTGCCGACGAGAATGTCGGCGACGCCGGCGATCTCGTGGAAGATCGCGCGAAGCTCCTTCTCGCGGCCTTTCCAGAACGACGCGCGGTAGTTCAGGTCGAAGGAGATCCGCGTGTCGTGCTTCTTCGCGGCTCGGGCGATCTCGAGGCAGAAGGCTCCGGTCTCGGGCGACAGCGCCCCGATCAGGCCGGAGAGGTGCACGATCTGCACGCCTTCGCGGCCGAAAATCCGTTCGAGGTTGAAGTCCTTGACGTTCAGCGTCCGGCCGACCTCGCCGGCACGGTCGTTGCAGACCCGCGGGCCGCGAGAGCCGGCGCCGCAGTCGGCTAAGTTGAACTGATGCCGGTAACCCCACGGGCCGCCCTGATCGACCTCCTTGCCCTGGTAGTCCATGTGCCGGCTCGCCAGGTCGTCCTTGATGAAGCGGGCGACCGGGCTGCCCTTGACGAAGGTCGTCAGCACCTTGACCGGCAGGCCGAGGTACGACGAGACGCTGGCGACGTTCGTCTCGGCGCTGGTCGCCTGCAGGGTGAACCGCCGGCTGCAATGGAACGGCTGGCCGTTATCGGGGGTCAGGCGCCCGCCCATGCTCGTCGGCACGAGCAGGGCGTAGCGGCAATCCTTCTTGAGTTCGATGCTCACAGAGGTCTCCTTCTGATCGTGTGAATATCCAGGGTATACGTCATCCGGCCGCGAACCGCCGGCCGCCGGCCGGTTCTCGCGCACCGAGACCATGCATACCAAATCTCGCCGGGAATCGCAATCCGGTAGTCCCGCAAAGCTGTGACGCCGCGAGGCAGACGCCAAGCGTCTCGCCATTTGCAGCATCCGCCCAAGGCCGCCGCGGCGCTGGAGCGGGCGCACTCAGTAATCCTTGAATCTCCTCATCCACGGCGGCCACTCCTCCGGCTGGACACCACCGCGCTTGGTCCAGGGGCCCGCCGTGTCCCACTCCCGGTGCCACTTGAGCGTCCAGAGTTCCTTGATGCCCACCTTGCGCACCGACCAGTCCAGGAACAGTGCATTGATCCTGCCCTCATGGCGGTTCATGCAGACGGCCTTGATCGGCAAGGGCCCAACCCCGTGCAGCTCTGTCTCAAAGGCAGGCGTGTGGGCGGGCAGCTCGTCCTGCGGCGGGCGCTCGGTGACCTCGTTGGTGACCAGCACCCACCAGCAAATGGAGTCCAGAAACACCGGCACGTCCGCCGCCTCCCGGACGAGAGAGGTTCCCCATGCCGCCGTCTGCCGGGGAGTGCCCGCGTCTTCCCCGGGGTGCTGAACCAGGTAATTGACCCCGTAACTGCCGTACACACCCACAAGCTGCCATGTTAGAAAGGTCGCGCCATATTCAGAGGTCCTGGTCCCTAAGTTCAACGCTCTGTTCCTTCGGGCTGCCATGGGACATAGTAAGAGATCTTCGTTCTCCCGGTAGTACGGTTCGAGCGTGACTCCCCACCACCACCAGGGATTAACCGATTCCTCGACAGTTTTGCCGATAGCGTACCAGAGTTTGCCGTCGTAATTGTCGGTGTAGGATTTCATCACGAGCCCCCACTGCCTGAGCTTGGCCTGACAGGCAACCGCCTTGAGCTGCCTGCGCACCCGCGCCAGCGTCGGCAGCAGGATCGCCATGAGCAAAGCGACAAGGGAAATCACCACGAGCAACTCAATCAGTGTAAAGCCCTGGGGATTTGCGATTGACGACTTACGGCTCACGGTTTGTCGTGCTCTTGGTGTCATCGCTGTTGTCTTCCAATGCCCGAGAGAATGACATCCTCGTGTGGCAATGCCAACGATAGCCCCCGCGGCGTTTGAGCGGGGGCATTCAGTAATCCTTGAACCTGCGCATCCATGGGGGCCACTGGTTGGGTGTGACGCCGCCCGCTTTCGTCCAGGAACCTGCGGTATCGAAATCCGGGGCCCACTTGAGCGTCCAGAGCTCTTTGAGTCCGACCTTACGCACCGACCAATCCATGAACAGGCTGTTGATCCCGCCGCTGTGGCGATCCATCACATAGACCGTGATTCCCCAGGCAGGATCGTGTGTCCCTTCGGGATACTCGGGAGGGGGGTCCCCGGCATGTGGAACGCCGTATGGGGTCTTGCAGTCCGAGTACACCGGCACGGCGGCCGCACCCTTTACCAGACACGAGTCCCAATGCCTCTCACTCGTCTGCCCGCGGAACTGCATAAACGTCCAGTCGTTTTGTCCGTAGCTGGAAGCGACTCCGTGCGGCAGGTCGAGGGTCCACGGCGAGTAAGTGCCTCCGCCTCCCAGGAAGGAGTACTCCGTGACTCTGGCGGCCGAGGGACACAGAAGTAATGCTTTGTATTGATGGAGATCCATATACCCTTTCGACTCGTCTCGATAGAGCGCCTCGGGCAGTACCCACGGCAGAAGGTAAGCCCTTGGCGAGGCCGTCGTCGGAATCGCGGGCATCTTGTAGTCATGCTGGGCCGTGTACATGGAGTAGTACAGCCCCCACTGGCGCAGGTTGGCCTGGCACGCTGCGCCTTGGGCCTGCTTCCTGACGGCTTGGAGCGCCGGCAGCAGGATCGCCATGAGCAAGGCAATGATGGATATGACCACGAGCAGTTCGATGAGCGTAAAACCCGCGGTGATGATGGACGAATGATGGTGGGTTGTCGGCGCCGGCAGCGCGTACGCGTGAACCAACCTCTGGCTTGCGCACCGGCAAGCCCGCTGTCTATCCCGCATTTTGTCCGTGCCTCTCATCGTTTCTCCCAGCCCATTCAGATCCATTGTACCTCCGAGCAAGTTGGAAGAAAACGCAAAAATGCGGCAGCCTCCATGTTCGGGTGCACGTCATGTTTGTAGGTAGATTCGGCGAAGACCCTCTGGAACTGTCATTTCGACCGGAGGCCGAAGGCCGGAGCGGAGAAATCTGGCTATGGACAAGAGGCACCTTCCCTT
>CAYFUB010000649.1:0-12538 GCA_964346195.1 uncultured Pirellulales bacterium | reverse complement strand
CCATGGCGACGTTCGTGGCCAAGCGCGGTCCCCTGGTGATCAGCGTGCTGGAGTCCGGGGCCATCAAGGCCAAGGAGCAGGAGGTCATCCGCAACGAGGTCGAGGGAAGGACGACGATCGTCTGGATCATCCCGGAGGGTACCCGCGTCAGCAAGGGGGACCTGTTGCTCGAGCTGGACGTCAGCACGATGACGGACCTCAGGATCGACCAGCAGATCAAGGTGCAGAACGCCGATGCCGCTTACATCAATGCCCAGGAGACTCTGGCCATCACGGAGAACCAGGCGAAGAGCGATATCGAGCTGTCCGAGCTGACTCTCAAGTTTGCCCAGCAGGATCTCACGCAGTATCTGGAGGGTCAATATCCCAATCTGGAGATCGCGGCCGTCAACAAGGTCCAGGAGGCGAACGAGGTCCTCACGCGGGCCAAGGAGACCTTGCGCTGGTCCGAGACCCTGTACGCGGAAAAATACATCTCCGAGACCGAGCTGCTGGCGGACAGGCTGTCAAAGACCAGGAGCGAGAACAGTCTGACCGTGGCTCAGAACGACCTGAGATTGCTCCAGGAGTTCACGAAGCAGCGGGAGATGGACCAGCTCACGAGCGACGTGAACCAGGCCGAGATGGCACTGGAGCGCACGCGGCGAAAGGCCGCGGCCAACATGGCGCAGGCGAAAGCGGAATTGTCGGCCAAGGAGCTGGAGTTTGGCCAGCAAAAGGTCAAGCTGGCCAAGATTGAGGATCAGCTTGGCAAGGCCAAGCGCTACGCCACGGCCGATGGCATGGTGGTCTACGCGACCAGCTCGCGCGGGGGGTTCGGCCGGGATGACCGACGGCCTCTGGCCGACGGTGTCGAGGTCTACGAGCGGCAGGAGCTGATCTATATTCCCAAGTCTGCGTCGTCGGTGGCGGAGGTGGATGTCCACGAGGCGAGCCTGGACAAAGTGCGCGCAGGACTTCCGGCCGTGGTGACGGTCGACGCCATACCGGGCAAGAAGTTCGTCGGCACGGTCGCCCGCATCGCCCCGCTGCCCAACGCGCAGAGCATGTGGATGAACCCCGATCTGAAGGTTTACACCACGAACATCAATCTGGAGACCAACGACCCGGCTCTGCGGAGCGGCATGAGTTGCAAGGCCGAGATCGTCGTCGAGCAGTACCAGGACGTGGTGTACGTTCCCGTGCAGGCGGTCCTGCGCGTCGGCGGGCAGCCCACCGTGTTTGTGGTCAGGGACGGAGCCGTCGAAGAGCGGAAAGTCGAGATCGGCCTGGATAACAACAGCATGGTCGTGATCCGGAGCGGGCTGAGCGAAGGCGAGGTCGTCTTGCTGACACCTCCTTTGAAGGCGGCGACCATCGGGGCGGGCGAGCGTGTGGGCGGGGTCGCCGATTCCAACGACCCCATGGCGCAGAGGATCAACGAGAAGCTCAAGGAGGCCAACGAGGGCCTGCCGGCCGAGGGTTTGGGCGGTCCGCCATTGCAGCAACCGGGCCGGCAGATGGGGCCCGGAGGTCCGGATGCCGGCGAGGCCGGACCACGCCGGCGGGGGCCGGACGGGTTCCAGATGCCTTCTGACGGAGAGATGCAGCAGATGCGTCAGCGCTTCCAGAACATGACCGAGGAAGAACGCCAGCAGGAAATGGAGAAGATGAAGCGACGCTTCGAGAACATGTCGGAGGAAGAGCGGGAACAGATGCGACAACGGTTCGGAGGCCGGGGCCGCCGGGAGGGCGGGCGTTCCGGTGAGGGCCAGGGGCCGGGCCCGCGTGACGGACAGGGCCAGGGCCCGGAAAGGAACCCATAAATGAGCGCGGTGAATCTGCCGGAGAACGGGCGTGAGATTGTCAGGCTCGAGAGCGCCTGGAAAATCTACCAGATGGGGACCGAAGAGGTCCGTGCCTTGCGCGGCGTGGACGTCACGTTCGAGAAAGGGGATTTCTGGGCGATCATGGGACCCAGCGGCTCCGGCAAGAGCACGATGATGAACATCCTCGGATGTCTGGACCGTTTGAGTTCCGGCTCGTACTATCTGGAGGGCCAGGACATCAGCATGCTGGATGACGATTCGCTCAGTGAGCTACGGCTGAAATATCTGGGCTTCATCTTTCAAAGCTTCAATCTGATTCCGCAATTGACGGTGCAGCGCAACATCGAGCTGCCGCTGTATTACCTGGGCTGGGACGCGATACGCAGCGCTCGGCGCGCCCAAGAGCTGGCCGACCAGGTGGGACTCGGCGACCGGCTGGGTCACCGTCCCACGGAGTTGTCCGGCGGCCAGATGCAGAGGGTCGCTATCGCCCGGGCGCTGGCCAACGACCCGCAAATCATCTTTGCCGACGAGCCGACGGGCAATCTCGACTCGGCCACGGGCGAGCAGATCATGCAGGTTCTGGACCGGTTGAACGAGCAGGGCAAGACCATTGTCATGGTCACGCACGAGGCGGACATTGCCGCCCACGCCCGCAGCCGGCTGCACATGATCGACGGAAACATCGATAGAATCGAGCAGAGGTCCCATGCGTCAAGCGAAGATCGCCAGAAACATCCTGTTGGGCATTGAGAACCTCCTGCTCCACAAGCTGCGTTCGTTCCTGACAATGCTGGGCGTAGTCTTCGGCGTCGGCAGCGTGGTGGCCATGCTCTCCGTCGGCGAGGGCGCCAGCAAGGAGGCCCTCGAGCAGATCCGCAAGCTGGGCAGCAACAATATCATCATCTCCTCCATGAAGTCGGCCGAGGAAGAGCAGATGAGCACGCAGCATTCCCATATGAGCATCTACGGCCTGACCTATGAGGACCACCGCCGGATCGCCGAGAGTTTCGCCCACATCCGCCAGACCGCGCCGGCCAAGCTGATGCGCAAGGAATCGCGCCTGCGGGAAAGGGAGATGGAGCTGCGCGTGGTGGGCGCGACGCCCCAATGGTTCGCTCTTGTGCCAAGGCCGGTCCTGGCCGGACGCGTGCTCCTGTACACCGACGAAGAGAGCCGGTCTCCCGTTGCGGTCCTGACCGAATTCGGCGCGCGGAAACTGCTGGCTACGGAGAGCACCGTCGGCCAGACCCTGCGCATCGGGGGCGACGAGTTCGAGATCGTCGGTATCATCAGGAGCGAGAGCGGCCAGGCCGGCAACATCCAGATCCCCGACCAGGAGGTTGATGTCTACATTCCCCTGGAGGTGGCGCGTCGATATTTCGGCGATATCGTCACCCGAACGACCGCGGGCTCGCGCGAGCGCGAGAAGGTGGAGTTGCATCAGATCCTCGTGCAGGTGGACGACCCGAAGCATGCGGAGGCCGTGGCAGCCGGGATCGAGAGAATGTTGGCGATGTTTCACCGTAAGCGAGACTACGCCGTCAGCGTCCCACTGGCCCTGCTTAAACAGGCCGAGGCAACCAAGCGGACGTTCAACATCGTGCTGGGCTCCATCGCGGGCATCAGCCTGCTCGTCGGCGGCATCGGGATCATGAACATCATGCTGGCTTCGGTCACCGAGCGCACCCGTGAGATCGGCATCCGCCGGGCCATCGGGGCCAAGAGAATCCAGATTATCTCGCAATTTCTCATCGAGACGGTCGTTCTCTCCACGACGGGCGGGTTGATCGGCCTGGGCGTGGGCGTTCTGATCCCGTTTCTGATCCGGTACTTCTCTGGGATGCCGACCGTCGTCACGATGAATGGGATTCTTCTGCCGTTATTTGTCAGTATGGCTATCGGAATCGTCTTTGGGCTGTATCCCGCTATGCACGCCGCCAAAGTGGACCCGATCGTGGCGTTGCGGCACGAATGATATGAGACAAACGAGGATCGCCAGGAACATCCTGCTGGGGATCGAGAACCTCCTGCTCCACAAGCTGCGTTCGTTTCTGACGATGCTGGGCGTGGTCTTCGGCGTGGGCAGCGTGGTGGCGATGCTCTCCGTCGGGGAAGGCGCCAGCAAAGAGGCGCTGTCCCAGATCCGCCGGCTCGGCAGCAACAACATCATCATCACCTCTCTAAAACCTCCGGCCGAGCAGCAGACAGTCGTCACACGCGGCTCCATGAGCGTCTACGGGTTGACCTATGAAGACCATCGCAGAATGGCTGAGAGCACCCGGTATGTCCACCAGGTTGCGCCGGCGAAAATCATTCGTAAAGAGGCCCGCCTGCGGGAACGGGCGATGGAGCTTCGCATCGTGGGGACGACTCCGGAGTGGTTCGATCTGGTGCCGCGCGAGGTCCTGGCCGGTCGCGTGCTGCTGTACGCGGACCAGGAGAAGCGGGCTCCCGTGGTCGTTCTGACGGAGTTCGGTGCCAGGAGGCTGCTGGCGACGCAAAGCACGGTTGGACAGACGCTTCGGATCGGGGGCAACGAATTCGAGATTATCGGCATCATCAGGAGCGAGAGCGGCCAGGCGGGCAATATTCAGGTGCCCGATCAGGAGACGGACGCCTACATCTCGCTGGAGGTGGCGCGCAGATACTATGGCGATATCTTCGCGAGGGTGACCTCCGGCTCCTTCGAACGCGAGAGGGTCGAACTGCACCAGGTCATCGTCCAGGTGGATGATCCGAAACATGTGGAAGCCGCGGCGGCCGGGATCGAGAGAATGTTGGCCCTCTTTCACAAAAAGAAGGACTTCGTGGTGAGCGTTCCGCTGGCGCTGCTCAAACAGACCGAGGCGACGAAACGGACGTTCAATATCGTTCTCGGCTCCATCGCCGGAATCAGCCTGCTCGTCGGTGGCATCGGGATTATGAACATCATGCTGGCCTCCGTTACTGAGCGCACGCGCGAGATCGGCATCCGCCGGGCCATCGGGGCCAAAAGGGCCCAGATCATCTCCCAGTTCCTCATCGAGACGGTCGTCCTCTCCACCACGGGCGGCTTGATTGGCCTGGGCGTGGGCGTTCTGATCCCGTTCCTGATTCGTCATTTCTCGGGGATGCCCACCGTCCTGACGATGATAGGGATTCTGTTGCCGCTGTTTGTGAGCATGGCCATCGGGATTCTCTTCGGCCTGTACCCCGCGATGCACGCCGCCAAAGTCGACCCTATCATCGCCCTGCGACACGAGTAAGAGAATCTACCATTTACGATTGACGATTGAGGATTTGGGCTCGCGCCGAACAGGGCGGCCCGAGCGCAGCGGACGTAGGGTGCGTATCACGCACCGTCCTTCTTCTTTCACGTCACAATCGTGTGGTGCGTGGTACGCACCCAACGGAATCCGCCACCGAATGTGACCACACCCATAACACACCCTGCACGGATTAGTCATAGTCCGCGTGGCGATCGTAAGTCATAAATCGCAGATTCAAACGTAGTCTTTGCCGTTCAGGCTCTGCACGACCGAGAGCAACCAGGTTTCAAGCTGGGCTTCCATGGATTTCACGCGTTCGGGGTCTTGCGCCGCGAGGTTATCGCTCTCGTCGGGGTCGCCGGCGAGGTCATACAACTCGAACCTGGTCTCGCCTTTCCTCTCGATACGATGCAGCTTCCAGGGCCAGTCGAGCCAGGCGGCGTGGCCGGGGAAGCTGTCCTCGGGGTACTGCTTCTCGATCTTGCCGGCGTCCAGGAACAGGCGGGATGGGTCATCGACCTCCTTGCCGGCCTGCTGGGCCTCGTACAGGCTGGCCATCCATTCCTTGCTCGGCGTGCGGACGCCGGGCGTAGGGTGGTCCCAGAAACCCATCGGTTTGCGCCGGACTCTCGTCTTGCCGTCGAGCAGCGGGACGAGGCTGGTTCCGTCCAGCGGCAACTGCTTGTCCAAGCGCACACCGGCGATTTCCAGGAGCGTCGGGTAGATGTCGGACGTGTTGCAGGGGACGTTCGTCGTGCGCGGCTTCGGGATGCGAGCGGACCATTCGAGGATAGCCGGGACGCGCAGGCCACCCTCGTAGATCTGGCCCTTGTTGCCGCGGCCGCCCGTAGTGCCGATGTTCCGCAGGCCGCCGTTGTCACTGCAATACCACAGGATGGTGTTCTCGTGGATGCCGAGCGTCCGCAGCTCGCGGCGGAGCTTGCCGAAGGCGCGGTCCATGGCCGTGATCTCCCCGTAGAAGTTCCGGAGCTTTTCGCTCTGGTCGCTATACAGGGCACGGTCCGGCTCGAGGGTCTCGTGCGGGGCGTGCGGATTGCCGAACCAGACGACGGCCAGAAAAGGCTCCGGCGTCTTGGCGTGCTTGCGGATGAACTCCAGCGTGGCGTCCACGGTGATCATCGAGCTTTCGCCCGACGTTGGGACGGCAATGCCCTCGCGACTCATGATCGGGTCGTTGTCGAAGAAATTCGGCGCGGAGAACCATTCGTCGAAGCCTTTGGCGCCGGGATTGACCGGGCTGCCTTTGCACACGGAGCCGAGATGCCATTTGCCAAAGTGCCCCGTGACATAGCCGGCCGTCTTGAGCGCCTCGGCAATCGTCGTCTCCTGGGGGCGAATCGGATGGCCCCACTTGAAGCAGCCGAAACGGTTCGGGTGCCGGCCCGTCATGACGCTGCCCCGTGTCGGTGAGCAGACCGGGGCGGCGGCGTAGAAGCGGTCGAAGCGCAGCGCCGCGGCGGCCATCTCGTCGAAATTCGGGGTCTTGAGCACGGGATGGCCGTTGTAGGCCATATCGCCCCAGCCCTGGTCGTCGGCCATGCATAGAATGATATTCGGTTTTCCTACCGAGGGGCCTGCCACAACGGACGGACTTCTCAAGCCGGCCAGGCATGCGCCCGCGCCGGCGGCCTTCAGAAACTCGCGACGGTTCATCAGCATTGCATACCTCCTTCTATTGCGGGTCTCAGATTGAAGACGGCCTTGGGCCGATTCACGGCATTCCACAGTGGCTCCCTTGTGTATATCGCGCGTGGCGAACCTTCGTCAACAATTCGCTGCGGAATTGTAACCGCCGTCGCAGGACGGGCACTATTTAAGGGAAAATCGTGCGGCGGGCCTGGCTCGCCCGGTCTAAGGCGGTGTGAACCGGACTTTGAAAGGAGTAAGGGATGTCGAAGAGAAAAGCGGTACTGGTTCTGGCGGTGCTTGCCTCCTTGGTGGCGGTTGGTTTGCTCCTGGCTGAGGAAGCTACGGGCGGACGCGGACAACGCCCGGCTATGGGTCCGCAGGGCGGTCCCATGGGACAATGGCTCGACGACCTGGAGCAAGCCTACCAGCAGAAGAACATGGATAAGATGGGCGAACTGATCAGGCAAATGAAGGAACGCCGGCAACAGTTCCAGGGCCGGCCCGGCCCCGGCGGTCCTCCCGAGCCGATGCGTGGTCCCGGCGGGCGGTTTGGGCGGCCGGGTGAAGGGCAATCCTCATTGCTCAAGCCCACCCTGGCCCAGAGTGAAGCCGAGAAAAAGATCCTGGCCGTGCTGGAGGAACTGAACAGCGGCCAGCGCCGGCGCATGATGAACGTGCCCCCCGAGGCCGGGCGGTTCCTGCGACTGCTTGCCGAGACGACCGGCGCCCGGAGCATCGTCGAGCTCGGCACTTCGAACGGCTATTCCGGCATCTGGCAGTGCCTGGCTTTGAAGGCCACGGGCGGCAAGCTGACCACCTTCGAGATCGACGCGGGTCGGGCCGCCCTGGCACGCGAGAATTTCAAAAAGGCCGGCGTCGATAACCTCGTGACGCTCGTCGAGGGCGACGCGCACGAGAAAGTGCCTGAGGTCGCGGGTCCGATCGACATAGTGTTCCTCGATGCCGATAAGGAAGGCTATATCGACTACCTCAACAAGCTGCTGCCAAAGGTCCGTCCCGGCGGCCTGATTCTCGCCCACAACATCAATCCGGGTCAGACCGACCCGAGATATCTCGAAGCCATCACAACCAACCCGGACCTGGAGACACTTTTCTTTGCCGAAGGTGGCGGGGTCAGCGTGACATTGAAGAAACGCGGCCTGAAGTAGTCCGCCTTTGCTGGTATCGGGTCCTTGTGGCCCCGGAAGAGCTCCTATACGAAGAGGGTGCCGGCGTAACCGCGTTGTCAAAACAACGCTTCCTGGACGGAACGCGTCGGCACCCCTTATGATTATACCAGGGGTGTGCGCACAGTTCATCATTCCCGACCGCCCGAAACCCCGGTGTGGGGATGATTTTGCCGCCGACCGGAAAGGAATTTTTCGCAGCCCCCGCAAAATTGCGTAACGTTTGGCTGATTTCAGGGACCTATTGCAGGGTAACGGCAGCGGCGAAGGCGCTGCCGCGACAGACGACGTAAGGTAGTGATACGCCGGACCGGTCCAGGGGAAACCGCGTACATCAGGAATCGGGTCTGCATTGTGAGGAGATGCACCATGAGCGCGCGCGGGTCTCTGTTCTTGGGGGTCTGGGTCGTGCTGTGCCTGCCGGGCTTTGCCGCGGGGGCGGATTTCTATGATGAAGCCGTGTTGCCGGTCCTGAAGCTGGAGTTCTCGCAGGCCAACTGGTACCAGCAGTTGCAGGCCAATTATCAGGCCAAGGTGAACCTCCCCGCCACACTGATTGTCGACGATATTGTCTGTGAGGGGGTCGGCGTCCGCTTTCGCGGCAATACTTCCTACATGATGACGCAGAACTCGCAGAAGAAACCCTTCAATATCGAGATCGATTATACCATCGAGGACCAGCGTCTCATGGGTTACAAGACGCTCAACCTGCTCAACTGCGCCACCGACGCGACGCTCATGCGCGAGGTGCTCTATTCGAACATGTGCCGTCGGCAGATCCCCAGCGCGAAGGCGAATTTCGTGAGACTCGAAATCAACGGTCAGAACTGGGGCGTCTACGCCAATGTTCAGCAGCTCAACGCGGAGTTCATCGAGGACTGGTTCGCGAGCAACGACGGTACGCGCTGGCGCGCCCAGGGCGGTATGGGCGGTTTCCTCAGAGGCGGGCAGCCCCCGGGCGGCGGTGGTGTGCAGCCCCCACCGGGCGGGGGCGGCAGAGTGCGGGAGACGACGGGAGACATCACGGTGGCGGAAATGCCCGGCGGCGGTGGTGGCGGCGTCACGAACGGCGTGGCGGCGCTCACCTGGCAGGGCAGCACCTCGACGGTTTACGAGCAGGTCTACGAATTGAAGAATACGAAGCAGGATGACCCCTGGGCCAGCCTGATCCACGTGTGTGACGTATTGAACAACACGCCGCTGGGCCAACTGCCCGATGCGCTGGAGCCGGTGCTCGACGTCGATCGGGCCCTGTGGGTCTGTGCATTCGAGATCGTCTTCCAGGACGACGACGGATACGTCAACAAGCGGGGCAGCGACTATTGCCTCTACTACGAGCCCGAAACCGGCCGGATGCATCTCATGCAGTACGACGGCAACGAGTCCATGAACTCGGCCACCGCCGCGGGCTGGTCCGTCTTCTACCGGGCGGACGATCCGCTCGTGCCCCTCATGTACCGTCTGATGGCGATTTCTCAGTACCGCCAGAGGTACCTGGCCCACGTGCGCACGATTCTGGATTCCTTCTTCACGGAAGAGGTCCTTTTCTCGAAGATTGACGCCTATCGGGCCCTCATTGAGGAGGAGGTGATGGCCGACACGAAGAAACTCTACACATACCAGGCTTTTACCAGCGGCCTTGAGGAGCTCAAGAGCTTCATTCGCAACCGGCGCGGCTCCGTGCGCGGCAATCGCGACGTCAGCCGCCCGGTCCCGCAGATCACCGGCGTGAGCCAGGAGGTGATTCAGGGTGAAGCCGGGCAGACGCTGACCGTCACGGCCCATCTCAGCGATGTGGTGCCCGTTTCCGATGTCCAGTTGTACGTCGCCGCCGGTCCTTTTGCCCTCTTCACGCCGATGCCCATGATCGATGAGGGCCTGCAGCTCGAAGGCGAGGCGCCCGACCACACTTTCACCATTACGCTACCCGGCTATCCCTCCGGCACCGTCTTACGTTATTACGTCCAGGCGACGACGGCCGACAACAGCGGGACCGTGGCGTTCGACCCGCCGGGCGCCGAGCATGAGGTCTACGCCCACATCGTGACATACCCGCAAGCCGCTTCCTCAGCGGTCGTTCTCAACGAACTCATGGCGCGGAACCGGTCCACCGTCGCCGACCCGCAGGGTGAGTATGACGACTGGATCGAGCTGAAGAACGTCGGTGCTGAAGCGTTGGATCTGTCCGGGATGTACCTGAGCGACAATCCGGGCAATCCCCTCAAATGGCGGTTCCCGGAAGGTACCTGGATCGAGCCGGGCGAGTATCTTCTGGTGTGGGCCGACGAGGACGGCAGGGGCGAGTCGGGCTTGCATGCCAATTTCAAGCTCTCCTCCCAGGGTGAGACGGTCTGGCTGTACGATACGGCTGCGAACGGCCATGCGCTTCTGGATTCCGCGACCTTCGGGGACTTGGCCGCGGACCAGTCCTTCGGTCGATCCCCGGACGGCGCAGGACCGATGCAGGTATTATCCGCCCCTTCCCCGCTGGGCTCGAACGCCGGTCCCGTCACGGATGAAAGCAACTGACCGCGCGTCATTCGTTCCTGAGTTCCGCAACACCATGCTGTCGCGGATTGAACGGCCAAACTGAAAGGTCCAGCCGCCGGCCTGTCACCTCTGCACAGGAAAGGCGCAACATTTTGTCTTCTCAGCAAGCATTCTTGGCAGCGGCCGGAGGCTGCGCCGCGCAGGCAGGGGTCTAGAAAACCCGCGGAAAAGACTGGATTCTCCTTTGCACGGGAACGACGATCCGCAGGCTTTGGCCTGATTGACCGTTCAATCCCCAATAGCGGTTCCTTGCCACGCCTTTCAGTCTTTACAATTCCTGACGTATCGGCTACCATGAGGCGTCGCCTGTGGGTGGCATTCGTAAAGTTGCAGGGGTAAACCGTAAATCCAGTGAGTTTGGAAGGAAACGATGAAGAACGGGCGCAATAGCAATCGCAAGAAGAAGAGGTCGCAGGGATTCCGCTCGCGGCGGCAGACGAAGGGGGGCCGCAGGATACTGAACAGGCAGCGCGCCCTCAGGGCCGGCCGCAAGAAGCGCAAACCGGGCCACGGCACCAAGAAATGAACTTGATGAGGTGTGCTGCGAATCGCCGATTGGAAATGCAGCCGTCAATCTGCAATCTGCGTGTCAATCGTGTAAACAGCCGACCGTCATTGAAAGGAGAGGATCAATGCAGTACGTAAAAAGAGCCTGTGTCGCCCTTTTGGGGGTTCTGGTTTTCGTCTCGGCGGTGAGTGCGGCGGACTGGCCGCAATTCCGAGGGCCGAATCGCGACGGGACGTCGCTCGAAACCGGGTTGCTCAAGCAGTGGCCGGATGGCGGGCCGAAGGAACTGTGGTCCTTCGAGCAGTTGGGCGAGGGATTCTCGTCGATAGCCATTGCCGACGGAATGGTCTACATTTGCGGCATGCTCGGCGGGCAGGGTCATCTGTTCGCCTTCGACCTGGACGGGAAACTGAAGTACAACGTCGTCTACGGGCCGGAATGGACGAAATCCGGCAACTACCCGGGCACCCGGACGACCCCCACCATCGACGGCGACCGCCTCTATCTCATGAGCGGACAGGGCCGCATCGCCTGTTACAAGGCCAAGACCGGCGAGCTGGTATGGCACGTCGATACCGGCGAGAAGTTCGATGGCAAGAACATCCGCTGGGGGATCGCCGAATCCGTGCTCATCGACGGCGAGAAGGCCATCTGCACGCCGGGCGGCAAGGATGCCACGGTCGTGGCCCTGAACAAGATGACCGGCGAAACGATCTGGACGAGCAAGGGGCTGAGCCAGTTGTCCGCGTACTGCTCGCCCATGCTGGTCGAGCGCGGGCCGAACCGCCTTATCCTGACTCTGGTGGAGAAAGCCATTGTCGGTATCGACGCGAATACCGGCAAGGTCTATTGGGTCATCCCTCACAAGGTGAACTACGACATCCAAGCCGTCAGTCCGCTCTATCAGGACGGCATCATGTATGTGACCAACGCCTATCGTCACGGCAGTCACGGTTTCTCGCTCTCGCCCGACGGGACGAGTGTCGAGAAGAAGTGGTCGGAGAAGTCCCTCGACGTGCATCACGGCGGTGTCGTGCTTGTGGACGGCCATCTCCACGGGGCCAGCTCGCGCGGCGAGTGGATCTGCCTCGACCTGCAAACCGGCAAGGTCCGGTTCACCGACCGCGCCAAGTCCTCCGATCGGCTCGTGGGCAAAGGCTCGGTCATCTACGTGGACGGCATGCTCTATGGCTACGGCGAGAAGGGCGACATCGGCCTGATCCGGATCAAGCCGGACGGCTACGAGCTGGTGAGCTCTTTCCCCGTGAAGAAGGGCAGCAAGCAGCACTGGGCCCACCCGGCCATCAGCGACGGACGGCTCTATGTCCGCCACGGCGAAGCCCTCATGTGCTACGACATCAAAGCCCAGTAGCACGGGCATCCTGCCCGTGGAAAAGACCGGTGCCTGCCAGGCTCACAGGGTGTGCTGTGCCCACAGCCTTCCTGACGAATGCCGAGGTCAAACTCAAAGCACGAAACCCGACAGCTCCGCCGCAGGATAGCGCCCCGTTTTGAATTTTGAGTCTTGCTCATTCGAGCTTGTTTCGGGTTTCGCTATGTGGATTTCGTATTTCCGCCCCAGTT
>CAYFUB010000648.1:0-5466 GCA_964346195.1 uncultured Pirellulales bacterium | reverse complement strand
CGCCGCAGGGTATATCCAGCACGACCTTGCCGGCGGCGAAGCGATTGGCAAAGGCATACCTCTTGAACAGATTGGCCTTGTATGGGCTTGACCCTTGGAACCCCGGATCTTCAGGATGTGCTCTTTCCGCCATGGGAACGGCAGGCTCCTTTCTGCGAATCGGTCGCTAAGCTCCCTGAAGATATGTGCACCTTGCGCGCGACGAGAAGGCCGAAATCCTGGTCCACAAGCTGCACGTCGTCAAACAGCTTTCCAAGGACAGTCCTGATCTGGCCCTCTGAGTACTCATATAGGTGTGCGTAGTTGGTGGCTCTTCTTCCCTTGCCTGTCAGAGGCGTGGCCAATACAAGCACGCCTCGTGGTCTCAGTGTCCTGTGGATTTCCCCCAGGGTCTTCGCAAGCTGCACGGGCATCAAATGCTCGGCAACGTCGGACAGGACGACTTTATCGAAGGACTCGTCGGCAAACGGCAGATTCGTCGAGTTGCAGCAGGTGAACTCGATGCCGGGATGGCGCTCCATAGCGGTCTGCACGGCATCCTTCGAATAATCGCAGCCTCTTACCCTGGCCGCCTTCTCCCTGAGGATGGCCGCTATGATGCCTTCGCCGCACCCGACGTCCAGTATCTGGTCCTGTGGCTCGATCAATTGCGCGATCAGGGCAGCCCTTTTCAGGACGTGTCGCTGGACATTCTCAGGCATACCCTCGGAGACGGCCCTCTCCTCCTTGCGTGAATCCCAGTCGCCTTGGTGTCTTTTGCCTGTCAATCGCGCGGGTGAGCCTTGTGCAGTGCACGCCATCGGCAGAGACTCTGTTACCGTGGAGTTGGGCAGGATCATCGTCCCCTTACCAATGGTAACGTCGCCACGGATGACGGCCCCCGCGCCGATCCAATTGTCGCCCATGAGGTAAATGGCGCTATCGCCATCGACCTGCTCTGCCATCGGAATATCGAAGCTGTCATGACGTCGACCCTCCGCATAGAAGCTGACGTGAGCAGCGATCACTGTCCAGTCGCCGATGTAAATGCCGCCCCTGCCGTGGAGCACACTGTAATGATCAATCACACAGTTGTCGCCGATGACGATCTCGCCTTCTTCGGGCCGCAGGACAACGCCCTTGCGAATGACGCAATTCGCGCCAATTCTGACGCGCTGGGGCGCATCAATGACGACGTCCGGGTCGATGACCGTATCCGGGCCGCACGCCGACAATCGATGCCCGCACTCAGGACTTTGCTCGCGGTGGGCGGATTCGCAGGCCGTCGGCACCGCGGTGTGCGGAAAGCCGGCCGAGCCAAGCAAGGCGTCCAGTCGCCCCACCCGCTGGTAAAGCGACCGTTCGACCAGCACGAATTTGCCCGTCCCCGAGACGCTCAGTCCGTTCCCTGAGACCTCAAGCTCCCTGATGGACTCCTCCAGCACCGCGATATCAAAATCAACGAGTTCTCTGACAAAGAGCAGGTACCTGCCATGCGATGCAGCGTGCTGGCCGTGGATGATCACCTCATAATCACAGCCGACGCTCTTGCGGGTCAGCCGATCCAGGTAGGCGGCGAGCTCGGATGGTTCCGCCGCGGACGGCAGGATAAGGGAACAGCGCACCGACGCCGAATTGGGGCTCGGTGCCGCCCTCAAAACACCGGACTTATTTTGCAGACAGGTGTCTTGCATACGTCCTCAGCATGCGTCTGCCTCCACGGACCGTTGCCAGCGCGTCGGCGGTCTCCTCCCGCTGTGCCATCAAGGCGAGAGACAGTTGCTCATAAAGCCGTTCAATATATTGTCGACCCGCCGTGCTTTGCGCGTCGTGCGTGTTGGGCCCTCTGCCATTCGTTCTGTGTCCTCCATTCTCATCGGGCGCATCAGGAACACTACTTTCCGCAATTGCCCGCACGCACGCATCGGTATGCTCGAACAAGTTCTCCGCCGCGGCCAGGTCGCCCCGGTGCACCAGCTCAAGCTGCCGCTCAAGTAATTTCTGCAATCGGATGAGCATGGCCTCAGCCTCGCAGTCGCTGGTCATCGGTCCTCCGCCTTCCACCCGGTCCCCTCTTGGAGTGAGCGCTCGACTTCTTCGAGCAGGTTGGCCGCGTCGCTGTTGGCAGGCTCCAGGGCCAACAGACCCAGCAGAATGTCTTTCGCTCGTTCGGGCCGGCCATCCTTGAAGTGCAGGGCCGCCAGCGCAAACATCACCGAGGTGTCGCCGGGATGCATGTCCAGATACATCTCGAGATAATGGATGACCTTGGCAAAGGAATGCATCTCGCAGGAGACCTGGAACAGACCGAGCAGGGCCGTGATGTTATCGGTGTCCAGCTCGAGCGACTTCATGTAGAGGTCGAAGGCGTGCGGGAAATCCCCTTGTTGCTGAGCGACCATCGCCAGGCCCGCGTAAGCCCGCGCGCACTGCGGGGCCAGCCGGCAGGCCACGCGAAAGGCGATTTCCGCGTCGTCGAGATTGCCCCGCTGCAGGGCGGCGACCCCCAGGCCGATGTAGGGCCCCGGCTCGTCCGGGCCGAGCGAGGCCGCCTTCTCATAGCAGCGCTGGGCCTGGCTGTAGTTGCCGACCGAGGTGTAACAGTCGCCCAGCTCGCGCAAGACCTCGTAATGCTGCGTGCGCTTGTGCCTGTCGATCTCATTCGTTCGTGCGTTGTCCATGCTTGCCTCGGCCCTGAAACCCTCAAGACGTTTCGACTATCTCAGACACGGGTCACTATCCACGGGCGCAGGGACGCCCAGGTGGCTTCCGAGCAACTGCTCGGCCTGTCCCAGCAGGCGAATGGCCCGGGCGAAATCCTTTTTCTGTCGATGGACCCTGGCTTCGAGCAGCAGCGTGTCCACGGCGGGCCGTTCCTGGTTGACCTCGTAACTCAGCAGGCCCGCTTTGACGGGATCACCGGCCTCGAAGTAGGCCCGCGCGGCCATCGTCTTCATCCAAAGCCCGTTCTGGAACTGCTCGGGGATGTGCTCGAACAGCCGGGCCGCGGTGAGCCAGTTGCCATCGGCCTCGGCCATCTTGCCCAGCCGCAAGAGTTGATCGAACTCGAACGGCAGTTCCTTCTCCTCTGGCATACGCACGCGAATACCAACCGCCGTGAGCGATGCTTCAAGGGACAGATGCGGATACGCCTGGCGCGCCTGCTCCAAATCCGCCCGCCGGAGCACCGCCGCCCAGGATTGTGGAGCGGACCCCTTTATGAGAAAACCCTCCCGGCTCGTACTGTTGCTCAAGGCGTATAGAGGGTTTTCCACCCACATCTCTTCCATCGCCAGATTGCTTGGCACGACCGCGACGTAGTCTCCCTCGCACTGCCGCAGCGCCGCGTCAATCCGCTCGGTCGCGGAGTTGAGCGGACCCACCGGCACCAGCCGGACATTGGGCATTTCGCTATTCAGACGAGAAGCCTCCTCTGGCACGAGGGGAAGATAAAGCCGGTACGGGTGGAACGTGTATCGCCAGATGCGCAACATGCTGTCGCCGGTGCGCTGGTCCACCCGGTCCACGAGAAGAATGACGGACAGGTCCTTCATTTTCGGCCACGGCTTGGCCGGCCGGGTCGTTCGGATGGCCAGGATATTCCTCAGGTATTCCTCCGAGTCCTGGCGCTGCTGGACGGAGATGCGGTCGCACGCGCCGAGGGGGCTGTAGAACTCGCCCGTGATGACGGGGACATGATAAAAATCCGAGAAGAAGGCGAGCCGGCGCGTCATATCCCAGTCGATGAGAATGTTCAGGTCCTCGTTGTAGAGGCCGGTCCGGTCCAGCAAGTCGCGGCGGTGCATCAGAGACACGTGCAGCACGTGATTGAAATACAGCATCAGAAAGCGGTCGAAATCCCGGCTGATCTCCACGTGCTTGCTCAGGACCACCCGGCCGCCCTCCGCCAATACCTGGCAATAGGTTTTGTACAGGTCGCTGTAGGCCACCCCGCAGTCGGTCTCGGACTCCAGTGCCTTGACCAGGGTCTCCACATGGTGCGGATAGTAGATATCGTCATCATCGAGGTAGGCGATGTACTTGCCCCGCGCGCGCGACAGCGCCTCGTTTAGCGAGAAGGGCTTGCCGTGATTCTCCTGACGGTCGATGAAAATCACGCGCGGGTCGTCAAACGAGCGGACCACATCCGCAACATCCTCTCCGCCGTCGCGGATGACGAAGATCTCCAGGTTGCGGTACGTCTGCTGTACCGCACTGGCCAGCGCTTCCGCCAGGTAGCGGCGCCGGTTATGCGTAGGCAGCAGAATGCTGACCAGCGGGCCGCTTTCTGGCGCATTATCCGCAGCACACGGCCGCGCGGCGTCCTTCGTAAAGTCCTGTCGCATATGGGTCAAGTCCGGCGTCATAGGCAGGATCGCAACTCACAATCTCATAGCGTCTCCAGGGGCCGCCACGGCGAAAGAGTCGCCGCATGGTGCGCAGCCGTGGGATGGGGCAGCCCTTCCCGGCGCGGGGTTGGCCGCCGTCCGCAGTTCGATCTCGGTCTCCAGTTGGGTGAGAATGCCGTTGACTCTGGTCACTTGCTCTTTCATCGGATATCGCTCTTCCACGAAGCGGCGGTACTGTTGGGGCTCATAGTCGCCGGAGAGGACCTGCTCGCTGAACTGCTCGGCAATGTTGAACAGGTACCGGTCCGGGAACAACCGCGAGGCCCCCGGGAAATGATGAATGACCGGCTTCAACCCGCAGGCCATTCCCACCAGCAGCGCTTCGACCTGGTCCTCGCCGATCCCGCCGGCAACGATGAAGTGCTTGTCGCTCAGCCAGTGGTTCAGGTCGCCTGGGAAGGGCTCGAAGGACACGACACCCGTCAGGTCGAGCGTGCCCACCATGTGCCGGACGTACTGCTCCAGGACGGGGCTCTCGAAAACGCCCGAGAAGAACAGCCGGCAGGCGGGATCGAGGTAGTGCAGCTTTTGCATGCACTGAAGCAGAAAGGCGGGGTTTGCCTCCAGACGCAGGCACCCAAGGCAGGCGAGATGCTTGCCTCGCGGCCGCCGGCGCAGGACATATCGGTCGAGGTTGACACCGTTCGGGATCAGCACCAGCCGCGTTCGACTGCGAATGTCCGGCACCTGCCCGAGCAACGCCTCTTCCACGGCGCAACTGCCAACCTGCACGAGGATGTCCACGCTCTCCCAGCGGACCTCTTGCGCCCAGCGGTCGCGCACGTCCGAGCGGCGCAGGCTGACGACCATGCGGCAGTTGCCGCCCGCTCGCGAGGCCTCCGCGACCGGCGCGCCGCCGCCGTCGAACCAGACGATATCGTTCCTGTGCAGAAGGTCGAGCACCCCTTGCGGATGATGGCCCTCATAGAATTCGGTACGGAACCGCTGTTGAACGAACTCGCAGATATCGGCCAGCGCCCCG
The DNA here is from genome assembly GCA_964346195.1 of uncultured Pirellulales bacterium. Classification (GTDB taxonomy): domain Bacteria; phylum Planctomycetota; class Phycisphaerae; order Sedimentisphaerales; family Anaerobacaceae; genus PLanc-01. The sequence continues at coordinate 96 of CAYFUB010000648.1, read as the reverse complement.
TCCTCTCCGCCGGTGCGGCAGAACGCCACTCTTGGCCGTTGGCCGCGGATGACGTCGAGAATCGGGGGCAGCACTTCCTGCTCGGGCCACAGCCGA
>CAYFUB010000647.1:0-4111 GCA_964346195.1 uncultured Pirellulales bacterium | reverse complement strand
TGTGGGAATTGAGTACCCGGGGGACTCAGACAGAACTGCCGGTGACAAACCGGAGGAAGGTGGGGATGACGTCAAGTCATCATGGCCTTTATGCCCAGGGCATCACACGTGCTACAATGGCCGGTACAAAGCGACGCGAGGCCGCGAGGCGGAGCCAATCGCAAAAAGCCGACCCCAGTACGGATTGCAGGCTGGCAACTCGCCTGCATGAAGGTGGAATCGCTAGTAATCGCGAATCAGCTATGTCGCGGTGAATGTGTTCCTGAGCCTTGTACACACCGCCCGTCAAGTGATGGGAGTTGGGAGTACCCGAAGTCGGTTTGCTAACCCTTAGGGGAAGCGGCTGCCGACGGTAGGCCCGATGACTGGCACTAAGTCGTAACAAGGTAGCCGTAGGGGAACCTGCGGCTGGATCACCTCCTTTCTAAGGATTACTTAGACGTTCGAGGCCGCTTTTTCGGCCCCGGATGAAAGTCAGGCACGATCGCTGCCGGCTTAACTGTTTCTTGAATGCCGAGCCCCGTTGGGAAACCAGCGGGGCTTTCTCTTTGCACGGTGTCTCCCTCAATCATCAATCGTAAATCGTAAATCATCAATCCAAACGCGTCCCGCCCTTGTCTTACGCGGGCGCGAGCGCCCGTGTTGCCCGGTAGGTTGTACAAATCTCTGGCAATGCGGGAGTTACGTGCGGCCAGGAGGATGTACCGCACCCCTTATTCCTCCGTTTTGGACTTGTCTCGGACTTCGGGCTTTGCCGTCCTTGCTTATCACTTCTCACCCCTCACTTATCGCCGCGGGCTCCGCCCGCTCAATCATCAATCGTAAATCATCAATAATCAATCCAAACCGTCAGGCACGATCGCTGCTCGGCTTAACTGAACTTGTTGACGATAGGGCCTCGTCCTCGGACAGGGCCCTCTTTTTTTGCCGTGACGCTTCACGAGCTACGGATCACGCGGCCGACGGCCACCCGGCTTAACTGTTTCTTGCATGCAAAGCCCGGTCCCCGGACCGGGCTTTTTCTACGCGCGGAGGCAACGAACGGCGGTCTTGTGTCAAGATGCGCGTGGACCGTGGAGGGTTCCGAATCGATACGGCGATGACGGGGCGACCTTGCCATCGAAAGTACCTTGGCCGAACGCGTTCTTCGGACAGTAGCTATCGGTCGCAAGAACTGGCAGTTTGCGGGGAGCCACGCCGGTGCCGAGCGGGCCGCTGTCATCTGTAGCCTGACTGCCACGTGCAAGCTATATTGCATCGATCCTTTTGCATACATCCGCGATGTTCCTGACGGCGTCAGTACCCATCCGGCCCGCCGAATCGCGGATTTGACGCCTTCAGGTTGGCAATCACGAGCTTGTGAGGTACCCGACTACGTCGGTTCTATTTCTCGGCGACGGCGTTGTGACCGGTTGCAGGCCCGCTCCCAATTTGGGATAATACCACCACGAGAGTCCTACAGCGACGGGGAGTCGGCATGAGTGATGTTACGCGCATCTTGAATGCGATTGAACGCGGCGACGCCAGGGCTACGGACGAGCTATTGCCATTGGTCTATGAGGAACTCCGGCTCCTCGCCGCCCAGAAACTCTCTCACGAGCCTCCTGGTCAGACCCTCCAGGCAACGGCCCTGGTCCATGAAGCGTATATCCGACTGGTAGGAGACGAGGCGCAAAGCTGGGACAGTCGTGGGCATTTCTTTGCGGCCGCTGCCGAGGCGATGCGGAGGATTCTCGTGGACAACGCCCGACGTAAGAAGAGTCTGAAGCATCGTGGCCCCGCATCGGTGCCCCCCCTTACGGGGCTGGAGACTCCATTTGAAGCCGGGCCAGACGACCTTCTTGCCCTGGACGAGGCCCTCGCAGTGCTGGCTCAGTCCGAGCCAGAGGTGGCCGATCTCGTGAAGCTACGCTACTTCGTCGGCCTGACCACAAGGCAGATAGCGGAGATTCGTCGCGTTTCCGAGCGTACCGTATTCAATCATCTGGCCTACGCCCGTGCGTGGTTGCGGCGTGCCATTCCCAAGGATGGCGGCCCCGGATGAGGGCTCGATCCCCCGCTGACATCAGCCGCGGTCAGCCGACTACAAGGACGTGTTCAATCGGTTCTGACGGCAACGGTGTCGTCAGTCGCATGAAAAATGCGGGATCCTTCTTTTTTTCTTTCAGGGTCATCATACGAATCTCGCATTGTACGTGGGAGACCTGACCAAGAGGTGAACATGGCCAGCACATCACAAGACGCCAAGGCAATATTTGCTGGGGCAATAGAGAAGAAGACCCCAGAGGAGCGGGCGGCCTATTTGGATGCTGCGTGCGGTTCTGACAGTCAGTTGCGTGCGGAAATCGAGTCGCTGGTCGCCGCCCATTGTGAGGATGAGCGCTTTCTGCGGGTGCTCATCGAGGATCAGGAGGCCATGGAAGCCAGTCCTCTGACTGAGAGCCCCGGCACGGTCGTCGGGCGGTACAAGCTGCTGGAGAGGATCGGCGAGGGGGGGATGGCGGTGGTCTACATGGCCGAGCAGACCGAGCCGATCCGGCGCAAGGTGGCCCTCAAGATCATCAAGCTCGGCATGGACACCAAGCAGGTGATCGCCCGCTTCGAGGCCGAGCGCCAGGCTTTGGCCCTCCTGGATCATCCCTATATCGCCAAAGTCTTCGACGCCGGCGCGACCGAGACAGGCCGGCCGTACTTCGTCATGGAACTCGTCCACGGCGTGTCCATCACCGCGTACTGCGACCAGAACCGATTGGACACGCGGCAGCGTCTGGAACTTTTCGTTCAGGTCTGTCACGCCGTGCAGCACGCGCACCAGAAGGGCATTATTCATCGCGACCTCAAGCCGTCCAACGTCATGGTGACGATGCACGATGACAAGCCCGTCCCGAAGGTGATCGACTTTGGCATCGCCAAGGCGACCAATCAGCGCTTGACGGAAAAGACGCTCTTCACCCGCTACGCCCACATCATCGGCACGCCTGCCTACATGAGTCCTGAACAGGCGCAGATGAGCGGGCTCGATGTGGACACACGCACGGATATCTACTCCCTCGGCGTGCTACTTTACGAGCTCCTGACGGGCACCACCCCTTTCGGGCTCCACACGTTGCAGGAAGCAGGATATACAGAGATCGAGCGTATCATCCGCGAGACGGACCCGCCGAAGCCCTCGACCCGCTTGCGGAGCCTGGGCCAGGATCTGATGGAGGTTGCCCAAGGGCGACGGACCAGTGGCGAGGCCTTGCGCAAGCTGATCAAGGGGGACCTGGACTGGATCGTGATGAAGTGCCTGGAGAAGGATCGAACGCGAAGGTATGAAACGGCGCACGCCCTGGCCGGGGATGTCGAGCGTCATCTGAGGAACGAAGCGATCCTGGCCGGCTCGCCGGGTCTCCTGTATCGGACGCAGAAGCTCTGGCGGAGACACCGCTTACAGATCACGGCGGCTGCCACGGTGACCATGCTCCTGACCGGCCTTGTTGTGGCTGTCGTGATGTATTGGCATGCCTCGAACCTGCGGTGGGCCAAAGGCGAGGCGTTGCCCCAGGTGGTCGAGTTCGTCAAAGAGGGCAACTATCGTGCGGCTTTTCCTCTGGCCCGGAAGGCCAGGAAGTACATTCCGGACGATCCCACCCTTGCAGACCTGTGGCCCCGCATCTGCAAGGACTACTCCATTACCACGACTCCCGCCGGGGCGGACATCTGGTGCCGGGATTATTCCGCCAGGGACGAGCCCTGGCAGTACCTTGGACAGTCTCCGCTGGAGAGTGTCACGCTGCCCCAGGGCATGTATCGCTGGAAGATCGAAAAGCCCGGATTTGCGACGCACGAATGTGTCGTGGGCAATTCCTTCGAGGTGCGGTTACGGGAAGACAGTGCCGCGGGGCGGATGGTCTGGATAGACGCCTTTACGACGGAGATCCCCGTCGGCTCTGAAGCTCAGAGTACAAAGGTCGAAGTCCCCGCTTATCTGATTGACAGATACGAGGTCACGAACGAGCGGTTCCAGGCCTTTGTGGACGAGGGCGGATACGACGAGCCCAAGTACTGGCAAGGGCTTGACTTCGTCAAGGAGGGACGCCAGCTCTCCTGGAAAGAGGCGATGGGCGAG
>CAYFUB010000646.1:0-28008 GCA_964346195.1 uncultured Pirellulales bacterium | reverse complement strand
TCGTCGGTAGCATGCGTCTGGGACTCACCGCTGAAAGAGACGCGGATCGTCGCCTGGGGTATTGGCTCTGCCGTGCCCTTATCTATCACGCGAACCACGAGGTGGGGCCCATCGGGCACGGCGGCAGTGCCGCCCGGCTCCGTCTGTTCCTGCGACCCGCTCTGCGGAGCCATTTCGCTCCTCTCGCGGGCCGCGTTTCGAATCTGCTCGATGCTTCTTTGGAAAGGATTCCTTTCTGCGGTGCCCTTCCACTGTTCAGCCAAGCTTTGGAGGGCCGGCACGGCCGACTCCTCCCCCATCTGGGCCAGATACCCGGCCACGGCAATCCGGGTCTGATCCAACCCGGTATCGAGCAGTCGCAGCAATCCGCTCACGTCTGTCCTGGCGAAAAGTTCCTGTGCGCTGGCGAGTTCTTGCGTCAGACGCGATTGCCCTGAATCCCGGGCAGTTACGGCCGGGACCACAACATCTTGCTTCTGGGGCCCTTGCACGACAGTCTTGTTCCCGTCTCCCGGCTCAGCCGTCCTTTCACGCCCCGTCAGGTGCCGGGCCAGCAGCAGCACGGCCAGTACCAGGACCGCCGCCGCCGCGAGTTTTGTAATCCGACTTTGCATGATCGCTCTCCCGATATCCTGCCACGAACGGGCAGGGGATTTGCCGATGGACGTTTCCAGGGCCGAGAACATCGCCTCCAGCGTCCGCCGATCGAAGGACGCCGAGGCGTGGTCGCGCAACCCGGTGAGAAGCCGTTCTGTTTCGTCTGCCAGTCTCATGGTTCCAGCTCGCTATTCAGCAGCGACCGCAGTTTGTCAATCCCGTATCGATAGCGTCCGCGGGCCGTATTCGCCGAAATGCCCTGATGCCGTCCGATCTCCGCGAAGGACAGCCCCGCCTGCGTTCGCAGGAGCAGGACTTCCCGCTGATCCAGGGGCATCTGCGTCAAGGCCTCACGCAGGCGACCGGTCAGTTCGGCCTCTGCTGCACGGGCGTCTGGAGCGGCCGTATCCGCCGGCCCGCGCTGGGCCTGACACTCATCCAGGCGATGGCGAATCTCAGTCCGATGCAGGTCGCGCACCCGGTTGCAGACGCTGATGCTCAGGTAACCCCTGAGGCTGGTGCTCAGGCGCAGCCTGGGCACGTTCCTGGCAAAGGCCACGAAGACATCGTGCACGATATCTTCCGCCACGGTCCGGTCGCCGGTCATTCCCCTGGCCAGGGTCAGCAGATGGTCCTTGTGCGCCTCGTAGATCCGGCGGAGGGAGTCCTTGCACCCTCGCGAGGCCTTTCGCAATAGAAGTCTGTCGCTGTGCATCGATCGTCCGAAACGCAAATTCCGCCAGATGGACCATTCACAGGTAGAGACGTCTATGGTAGGAATCCGGTATGGGCACGCTATAGGAAAGTGGAGGCAAGCGCCACAATCGGCACGGAACCATTTCCCGACATATCGCTTGCAAACCTTACCATCGATAAATCCCCGCCGGGTCGAGCGGTTTTCATCGCCGAAAATGTGGGAAATGGAGAAAATGGGGGATATGGGCTTTTTCTGCGCCCGCCGTTGTGTTATAATGACCATTACGGTTTCGGGCCCGACATGCTCGTAAGAAGTATTCCGGAGGAGGATGCGATGGACGAAGCCAGTCTCGAGGGTGCGCTGAACGAATTGGTGAAGCAGTTCGGGGAAAGCGTCGATCCCAACCACGCGAAATTGGCCGACCTGGCCAGGCAGGCTCGCACCAGTCATAAACAGCTCCAGAAGAGCATCAACACGCTGCAGGAGCTCCTGGATTACTTGCGGGTCTGCATCAAGTATCAGGCGTTCGACCTTGAGGCAACCCGTCGGGAGAACAATTACCTCAGAAAGCTGCTTGAGGACAACAACCGGGAGGAGGGATAACCGGGCGAGAGTGGAATCCGTGTCCGGTCCAAGGTCTTCGGGGAAGACCGCGCGTGCTTGCCGTATACCGGATCACACGAGAAGGCAAGTACGGCCCACGACACGATCGCCGCAAAGTCTGCGGCCATCGTGGGCATGTAATGAGCTCGGCGCGCAGTTTTGACTTTCTCGGTCGTATGAAGGTCCATGACGTTGCGGGGGCTGCGCTTTTCCCACTCCGGGGGAAAGTTTCCCGCCAATTATGCCGATACCTATGCTTATCCGGGGAAAGCCTCAGGTGGGCAATGAACACAGAAGCTATTTGTGTCATATAATGATTGGTCACACGATGCAAAAATGCTTATCCGGTATAATTTCTGGCAAAATGCGGCCGGTGTCTACACCGCTCAGTTGACAAGGAAGTGCGATTGTGGGATAACCTGAAGGTAATTGGGAGACTGGGATAACTGTTAAGCTGTGGCAGTTAAACGACACTGGCATTCTTTGGAGTAGGTCGTAGAAGAGATGTTTGAACGTTTTACCGATCGAGCGCGAAAAGTAATGGCGCTGGCCAACCAGGAGGCGCAGCGATTCAACCACGAATATATTGGGACCGAGCACATCCTGCTGGGCCTGGTGAAGGAAGGCAGCGGTGTCGGCGCGACGGTCCTCAAGAACCTGGACGTCGATATCAAGAAGCTGCGTCTGGAGGTCGAGAAGCTGGTCAAGAGCGGCCCGGATATGGTCACCATGGGCAAGCTCCCGCAGACGCCGCGCGCCAAGAAGGTCATCGAATACGCCATCGAGGAGGCTCGGGCCCTCAACCATAACGACGTGGGCACGGAGCACATCCTGCTGGGTCTGCTGCGGGAAAGCGAGGGCATTGCGGCCCAGGTGCTGATGAACCTGGGTCTGAAGCTGGAGGACGTCCGTCAGGAGGTCCTGAATCTGCTCGGGGCCGGTGTCGAGGACGCCCCGAACGATCTCGGTCTGAAGATGGGTCCGGCCGCGGTCGGCCGCAAGACCAAGAGCAAGACACCTGCTCTGGACAGCTTCGGGAGAGACCTGACGCAACTGGCGATCAACGGCGAACTCGATCCGGTTATCGGCAGAATGCGCGAGATCGAGCGGCTGATTCAGATTCTGTGCCGCCGAACGAAGAACAATCCCGTGCTGCTGGGCGAGGCCGGCGTGGGCAAGACCGCCATCGTCGAAGGGCTCAGCCAACAGATTATCAACAAGCAGGTGCCCGAAATCCTCAAAGAGAAGCGGATCGTGGTGCTGGATCTGGCGATGATGGTCGCCGGGACCAAGTATCGCGGGCAGTTCGAAGAGCGTATCAAGGCGGTCATCAACGAGGTGCGCCGGGCCAGTAACGTCATCCTGTTCGTGGATGAGTTGCACACGCTGGTCGGCGCCGGCGGCGCGGAAGGCGCGATCGATGCATCGAACGTCCTGAAGCCGGCCCTGGCCCGCGGCGAGGTGCAGTGCATCGGCGCCACCACCCTCGACGAGTACCGCAAGTACATCGAAAAAGACGGTGCCCTGGAGCGGCGCTTCCAGACGATCATCGTCGAGCCGCCCTCCAAGGAAGAGACCTTCGAAATCCTGCGTGGTCTGCAGGACCGGTACGAGGCGCACCACCGCGTGCGGTTCACCAACGAGGCCCTCTTCCAGGCGGTGGAGCTGTCGACGCGGTACATTACGGGCCGCTGCCTGCCGGACAAGGCAATCGACGTGGTCGATGAAGCCGGGGCACGCGTCAGGCTCAAGAACATGACACCACCTCCCGACCTGACCAAGATCGAGTCGCGCATCGAGCAGTTGCAGCGGGAAAAGGACGAGGCCGTCCGCAATGCGGACTACGAGCGTGCGGCGTCGCTGCGCGACGAGGCGCAGCAGCTTCTCGACGAGAAGACCCAGCTTCACAAGAAGTGGTACGAGCAGAACAAGGAAACGACCGGCCTGGTCGATGCCGAGATCATCGCCGAGGTCGTGAGCAACATGACGGGCGTGCCGCTGACAAGGCTCGAAAAGAAAGAGACCCAGCGGTTGCTGGAGCTCGAGAACGAGCTGCACAAGACGGTCGTCTCGCAGCACGAGGCGATCACGGCGGTGGCCAAGGCCGTGCGGCGCAGCCGCAGCGGCATGAAAGACCCCAACCGCCCGATGGGCTGCTTCATCTTCCTCGGCCCCAGCGGCGTCGGCAAGACCCTGCTGGCCCAGGCGCTGGCGGAGTTCATGTTCAGCGACCGCAACGCCCTCGTCCGGCTCGACATGAGCGAGTTCATGGAGAAGCACAACGTCAGCCGGCTCGTCGGCGCGCCTCCGGGCTACGTCGGCTACGAGGAAGGCGGCCAGTTGACCGAGCGCATCCGGCGCCGGCCCTACGCGGTACTCCTGCTCGACGAGATCGAGAAGGCCCATCCGGACGTCTACAACATGCTGTTGCAGATCATGGACGAAGGCCGCCTGACCGACAGTTTCGGGCGCAGCATCGACTTCAAAAACGTGATTCTGATCATGACCAGCAACATCGGCGCCGAGCTGATCAAGAACCAGGGCGGGTTCGGCTTCGGGAAGAAATCGCCCGAGCACAGCTACGAAAAGATGAAGGACATCCTGTCGAAGGAAGTGGAACGGCACTTCCGGCCGGAGTTCCTCAACCGCGTCGACGACACGATCGTCTTCAAGCCGCTGTCCCGAGACGACCTGCAGACCATTGTCGATTACGAGCTGGTCAAGGTCTTCAAGCGGCTGACCGAGCATGGCCTCAGGCTCGAGCTCACGCCGGCGACGAAGGAGTTCCTCATCGAGAAGGGCTACAATCCGGAGTTCGGCGCGCGGCCGCTGCGGCGGGCCATCGAGCACTACATCGAGGACCCGCTCTCCGAGGCGGTCCTGGCCGGCAAGTTCCAGGGCAAGAACCTCATCAAGATCGACGTCCAGGACGAAGAGCACCTGAAGTTCGAAGGCGAGGAGGTCAAGGAGCCCGAAAAGGCCAAAACCAAGGAAGCGGTACCGTCCAAGTAAGACAACACAGCATCATCTGTGTGAACAGCAGAAGGCCGTGCCCTCAGCCAACTGAGGCACGGCCTTTTCTATTCATGTGAATAATCTCGTTCCTCCGGCGCAGCACACCGTCCGCAGACGATGCGTGAGCGGCACCGCGCTGGAGGCGGACGTTAATCCTGAATTCGTTGAGTACTTTGATTGAGACCATGGCGAGTGATACGAGCCTAACACCGATTCCGATTGAATCTTCCGTAGTGTAGCATGAGCATCGGGTGGCAGCGTGGGTTCCCAAACGCAATGTATCGCGTTTGGGGTCCCCGTCAAGACCGGAGATCCTGGCGATGGTTCCTGCGCAGGCAACCCGGCCATCGCCAGGCTGCGCATGGGCCCCCCAACGCAATCTGTCGCGTTGGGGACCCCTTGACGCTGCCACCCGGAGACACGAAATTCTCAGTCGTAATCGGTATAATGCATAGGATTGCGACAACGTAAAGCGCCGACATGGCGATGATGCAAGGTGTATCGAGCAGTTTCCTCAGAGCATTGACTGCGCCATAAGTACTGACAAGGCCTTAAATGATCGCGAATGCAATCCCCAACGTCATGAGGCCCCCAAGCCACAAGCTGATCAAACAGGACACGCGCCGGAACAACGTTTTATGATTAACTCCGTAGACTTGGCACGTTTCCATAGTGGCTGATCTCACGCAATCATTAGATCTTCCCGGGACCAGTTGGTCTTCGCTTATCTCATGATTATGACACGGCTGCGATGCCAATAGAACCTATTCTCCAGGCAGTTGCACCTCCATGGGGACGCGCTGGGCGGTGAAGAGAATGGTGAATTGGCTCGTGGGCATCCATTCCACCGTGCCGTTGAGGTGGAGGACTACGTAGCCACTGGCTACGAAGGGGGAGGAGTAGCGGCGCTCGGAATAGGCGAGGATGGTGTCGGCGGGAGCATCCAGGCCGATGTAAAGGGCGCGGTACTTGACATTGCCCAGGCGAACGGCGCCTTCCAGATCGCCTTTGATGGCGTTCACGAAGGATTCCGGAGGCAGGGAGCCGTATTGCTTGCGGTATTCGAGGACGCGGTCGCCGAGCTGATCCATGGCCCGCATCGCCTCGGAGCGGTTGATATAATCCCTGAGGTGCATCATGCCAATGACCGCCAGAGCCGTCGCTGCCAGCACGAGAATGGATTCAGTCAGCAATGCTTTCTGCCGTCGGTTCACCGCTGCCACGCCCTATCGCTTGACTTTCGCCCGGTTGCCCTCGACCTGGAGGCGGCCTTCGGCGAACAGCCTGATCGCCTGCGGATAAGCGATGCACTCCTGCTCGAAAACCCGGGCTGCCAGGGTGTCAGGCGTGTCGTCGTCCTCGACCGGGCAGGTCCGCTGCACGATGATGGGACCTTTATCGTACTCGTTCGTGCAGAAGTGCACGGTGCAGCCGCTGACCTTACAGCCGGCGGCGAGCACGGCCTCGTGCACGTGATGGCCCCACATACCCTGGCCGCCGAAGCACGGCAGCAGAGCCGGATGGATATTCATCACGCGATTCTCATATTGCGGCGGGATCTTCCAGAGGCACAGCCACCCCCCCTGTACCACCAGGTCCACCCCGGCTGCGTCGAGTTCCTCTTCGATCCGTCTGCTGAACGCGTCGATGTCAGGGTAGTCCTTCTTTCGGACGACCGTCACCGGCAGGCCGGCATCCCGGGCCTTGCCGACGCCCGTGACCGTCGAGAGCGAGCTGATGACGACGGCGATCTCGGCATTGAGTTCGCTATGCTTGATGCAATCCAGGAGATTCATCATCGTCCGGCCGCTGCCGCTGATCAGGATTCCCATCCGGATTTTCTTTTGCCTCGCCACGGCCTTGGCCGGCCTTTCCTCAATATCCCGACCCGCGTCCAGAGCCGCGTTCACCAAGCGATCGGCCTCTTTGTTCTTCTGCCGCATGACGTGCCGGATATGGAACCCCTCGAACTCGGCCCGCAGCGCAGCGATTTGCTCGAACAACGGACGAATCAGGTCGCTCTTGACCTTGTACCGCCCGGTGAGATGCCTCACGAGAAGCTCGCTATCGCTGAAGACGGTCAGGTGTGTGGCGCCAAGTTGTCGGGCCGCTTCCAGGGCTTTGATCAGACCGGTGTACTCGGCCACATTGTTCGTCCTCTCGCCCAGAAAGAACGCCCGCGCCGCCAGTCGATGGCCGGCCGCATCATCCAGGGTATAGGCGGCCGCGGCAGGACCCGGGTTGCCCCGGCTGCCGCCATCGATATGAGCAACGACCTTCATAGTCTCTATGGATGACAATTGCCGAGCACCAGAATCCTGGTGCAGTTCGGACAGCGGATGATCTCGTCCCGGGTCATCAGCAGGTTGACGCTTTCGGCCGTGATGCCCATGAAGCATCCGCCGCAACTATAGGCGCCGCGCCTGCCCTCCTGCTCCTCGACGTCCACGACAGCCTGTCCGTCGTAGGTCTCGGCCACCCGCTTGAAAATCTTCAGCGGCTCGTCGGGAATCGTCCTGGCCACCTCGTTCCACTCGGCCTGGATTTTGGCGATTTCGGCCTCGTGTTCCGCGGCGGAGGCCTCCGAGACCTTGCGTGTTTTCTCGAGCTCCTGCTTTTGCTCCTCGATCTGCCGGCGAATATTCTCGCATTCCGCCTCATCCGTTTCCACCGCTTTCATCAGCTCGAGGATCTGGTTCTCAACCTTGGAGTTGTCCGCCCGCGTGGTGTTGAGCTGCGTCAGGACGGCCGCATACTCCTTGTTGGTCTTGGCGGTATTCAGGGCAGCCCGGAGCTTGTTGACCTCCGCATCCCGGGTCTTGAGCTCCAACTCCAGGCGATTGGACTGGACTTTCGTGAGTTGAAGCTCTTCCTTCTTGGCCTCCAGGGCGCTCTGGAGACTTCTGATCTGGTTCTCCTGGATGATAATGCTTCTTCTGCTGCGGGCCAGCTTCGCCTTGGCAGCACGCAAACGGTTCTCCACGCTCTGAAGTTTGATCAGGCCATTCAATACGGGTCCCATGTATTCTCCTTGCGGCTCGGGTCGGCGCGTTGCGCCGCACAGCCCCGATGCCCACAGTCATGAACATTTTATTATGAGCGGTTCTCAAGCCACCCGCAACCAAAATTCACCGGCGGCACGATATTTTTCGGCCGACCCGGCGCCGGCGCCAGGCCCGTGAAGCAGTTGTGCTTTGCACGCTTATCCTGCGAGAACCTCCTAAGAAACTCAAGGAGCGGGTGGCACACCCAAACTGATTGGCAACGTCCAGAGTTCTGGAGGTCTCCCGGGCATTGGCGGGGTGACAGCGTCAAAGACACGCTCAAGCTTCGCTTGGACGTGGCAGCCAAAGCCCATGGCTGGGTATCTTCCCGGCACCAGCCGCGCCGCGGCCGCGGGACTCGATACGTCATGCTGACCGGAGCGAAGTATCTGCCCTGCGAACGAACAATTCGCACGACAACCCGAGCTGACCCCCGCACGCCAGAGGGACATCGCCAGGTTCCCCTTGACGCGGCCGCCCGACACCGTTGGGCCGGCTGCCTGGAGGCAGATACACTCGTGTGCTGCGTTTCACGCTTCACGTACCACGTTTCACGCGTATATAATGGCCCCGCCCATGAAAGACTTGTTGAAACAACTCGTCCAGGCCGATTCCACGTCGGACAAAGGCGAATCGGCCGTCGCGGAGATCGTCGCCGGTCGGTTCGAGAGGCACGGGGTCGACTGCTGGATGGATCGATGGGACACCAACCGGGCCAATATCATGGCACAGGTCAAATCCGCCGGCCGACGGCCCGCATTGCTGTTTGTTTGCCATCTGGACGTCGTCGGGCCCGGCAAGGAACCCTGGGAGCATCCCCCGTTCGACGCAAGTGAAGAAAACGGCCGGATTTACGGACGGGGCACAGCGGATATGAAAGGTGGCATTGCCTCCGTCGTAACCGCGATCTGCGAGTGCGTGGACGCGCGGGCCGACTTGCAGGGTGATATCCTCTTCGCCGCCACTGCCGGGGAGGAAACCGACAGCGCCGGCATCGCGCGGTTCGTGCGACAAATGGGGGCAGACCTGAGTGCCCGTCTGATCGATTCAGAACGACCACAGGGGGCTGGGGCCCTCAAACGTATCCCCGGACACTCAGAGCCCGTTGCTCCGGCCTTGGCCGGCATCATCATCCCTGAACCGACGGATTTTTCCGTCGCGACGGCCCATCGTGGCCTGTTGTGGCTCAGGGTCACCACCAGGGGCAAGGCGATCCACAGTTCCATGCCCGAGCGCGGCGTCAATGCCATCGGCTCGATGAAACGCGTGCTCGACGAACTCGAGCATTATCGGATTCCATTCGAGCGACACCCTCTCCTGGGCGAATGCTCGATGAGCGTCAATACGATCAGCGGCGGCGAGGCGATGAACATGGTCCCCGACCACTGCACCCTTGGCGTGGACATCCGCACACTGCCGGGGCAGGACCACGAAGCTCTGCGCTGCGACGTCGAGCGGATGCTGACGAAACTCAAGGCCGGCACGCCCCAATTCAACGCCGATCTCGTCGTCGAGCGGACCGTCAACGCGATGGAAACCGACCCGGAATGCGAGTTCGTCAAGAAGCTGTGCGCCGCCGTCGGCGTGAACCTCACCAACGCGGTGAGCTTCACGACCGACGCGCCGCATCTGGCGCCGCTCGGCGCCCCCATCGTCGTTTACGGACCCGGCAAGCCAAAGATGTGCCACCAGGTGGACGAGTATATCGACCTGGCCGACGTCCGCGCCGGCGTCGATTGCTTCAAAAAGGCCATCCTGGCGTTCTGCACCTGACCTATGGCGGCGCCACTGACATTCCGACCGGCGGTTGAATACGAACCCGGCACCTTCTACACCATCCTGGCTCAATGCTATGCCGACATACTGGATGTGACGCTGTCAAGCAGTCTCCGACAGTTCGACCACGAGATCTTCGCGTCGCCCGACACGGTCGGAGCCTGTGCGTCTATCTCCTCTATAGATGACACTATCATCGGCTTCTTCTCGTACGATCCTCGTCAAGGTCCTCAGATCGGCCTCGTCGGCCACAACGGGATCCTGCCGTCTTTCCGGAAACAAGGATTCGGGACTCACCAGATTCTGGAAATCCTCCGCCTGTTCACGGTGCGCGGGTTTGCCCGGGTCCGCGTCACCACCTCGGAACACCCCTTCTTCCTGCCGGCCCGCAGGATGTACGAGAAATGTGGCTTTCGCGTGTCCGGGATAGCCCCTGCCACCAACGCAAGCCTCTATGGAACCGTGCAGTATGAGAAATCGCTGATCGTGTAGGCAGGCATGACACCAGGAAGATGGGGCCCGTGGAGTGCCACACAGAAATTTTTGCATCTTTCACGATTTTTGTCGATATTGTCGCTTGACATGGGGCGTCTATTTCTGTATAAGAAAAGTTCTATTTTGCATTGAGCGGAATATTCAATGGTTCGACGTAGGGAAAACACGCAGAAGCATCTGACGCGTCACGCCGTGACGACCCTGCTGATGCGCGCCGCCCTGCCCGTCACGACCGCCAGGACATACGCCATGGTTGTGATTGCAGTCAAGGGAAAGGAGGCAGCTCCCTAAAAGGACCAGCAACATCTTCGAGATTTCGAAAAGCCTTTCAGGGAGCATAAGACCCTGAAAGGCTTTTTTATTTTCCAGGGGACCAGCAAAGCGGCTCACTTTGCGAGGACGTGAAAGGTTTGTCAAATGTTAAGGGTCAAAGAGATGGACATCGAATTCTATCGGCATCACTTCAATGCCCTGGAGGCCGCCCGGGAGCCGCCGTGGCGCTACGAGGAGAACAAGCCCTGCGGCTTCAACTACGACAACTTCATTCTGGCCAGGGTCTACGACACGTACCACCAGATGTTCCGCGACTACCGGCGGGAGGCCGAGCAGATCGTCGCGGCCCTCGGACTGGGCCGCTCGGCAACCGTGCTCGACATGGGCTGCGGCACCGGCGCCTTCGTGATTCACGCGGCGCCCCACTACCAGAAGGTCTATGCCGTCGATGTCGCGAAGGCCATGCTGGGGCGGGCCCGTCGCAAGGCGCGGAAAGCCGGGGTGACCAACATCGAGTTCCATCGTGGCGGATTCCTGAGCTACGAGCACGCGGCCGATCCGGTCGATGCGGTTGTGTCCGTCATGGCGCTGCACCATCTGCCCGACTTCTGGAAGCTCCTGGGTCTGCACCGCCTGGCGTCCATGTTGAAGCCGGGCGGTCGGCTCTATCTGCGCGACGTGGTCTTCTCGTTCGACGTCGGCTGCAGCACGCCGAGTATCGAGCGGTTCATCCGGCAAATGAGCATTGATATGGGGCCGGACGGTCGGACGGCTGCAGAAACGCACGTCCGCGAGGAGTACAGCACCTGGGGCTGGATCGTGGAAGGCCTGCTCGAAAGAGCCGGCCTTCGCATCGATGACGCCGACTACCGGGACGATTGTCTCGCGGCGTATCTATGCACAAAGAAGGCCGAGCCGGCATCGGTCAATAACGACGCCAATCAGAATCTGGCGGTCCTTGACAGCGGCACGGACCCGAGGTAACGGTGCTCACATGGTGACGAGAAAAAGCAAACCGAGAATCAGACAGTTCCGAACGGCGGATGTCCCGCCCTTGAAGGCGTTGATTCACAAAACAATTCGTGTCTGCTATCCGGGCCACTACTGCGGGGAAGCCGTGCGCTTTTTCCTGGGCTACCATGATGAACGGGCGATCCTTCGCGATGCGCTGGAAGGCTGCACGATGATCCTCGACACAGCGGGCCGGATCATCGGCACTGGCACCCTGGTCGCCGGGGAAATCAAGAGAGTGTTCGTAGACCCCGCCGCCCAGAAGCAGGGTTTCGGCCGCCTTATCATGCGGAACCTGGAAGAAAAAGCGGTCACCTGGGGACTCGCCAGCGTGAGACTGGATGCCTCGCTGCCTTCCAAAGCGTTCTACGATAGACTGGGTTACAGCACGGTACGGGAGGCATTCCTGGAAGTGGAGAATGGCCGGCGGCTCGATTTCTTCAAGATGGAAAGGACGCTCAGCGTCCCAGCGACCTGAACGAGGTGACCATGCCAGGTATTCCTTTCAACATTGTCGATGTCTTTGCCGAACAAAAGTATGCGGGCAATCAGCTCGCTGTCTTCAGGAACGCGCAGGGACTAACCGACGAGCACATGCAGAAGATCGCCAAGGAAATGGGCTTTTCGGAGACGACGTTCATTCCGTCGGATACCGAGCGCGACGGCGGCTACGACGTGCGAATCTTCACGCCCGCCGCCGAAGTGCCATTCGCGGGACATCCCACACTGGGCACCGCCTACGTCATCCGGCAGAAGATCATCGGGAGGCCCGTCCAACGGGTGAGCCTGAACCTCAAGGTTGGGCAGATACCGGTCAGCTTCGACCGCCTGAGCGACGGTCGGGATATCCTCTGGATGACGCCGAAAGAGGCCGTGTTCGGCGCGGTGTTCGAGATCGGGCAGATCGTGCCGCTTCTGACGATACGAACCGAGGATATAGACGCGGACTTTCCGATCCAGTCGGTGTCCATGGGCTTGCCGGTCGTCCTGCTGCCGCTGCGCAGCCTCGCCGCCGTCAAGCGGGCCGGAGTCATCCGGGACAAATGGCTCGATTGGGTACGTGACCGGGAGGCGAAGAACCTGTTTGTCTTCTGCCGGGAGACAATCGACTCGAAGAATCACATCCACGCCCGGATGTTCGCCGATTATTACGGCATTGCCGAGGATCCTGCGACAGGCAGCGCCAACAGTTGTCTCGCCGCTTATCTGGTCAAACATCGCTACTTTGGCGCCAACCAGATCGACGTCCGGGTGGAGCAAGGCCATGAAATCGGACGACCGTCGCTGTTGTATCTGAGAGCCGAGGAACGCAACGGGACGCTCGACGTACGTGTCGGCGGCAAGGTCGTCATGATCGCACAAGGACAGTTCATTTAGGTCTCTCTTGCCATCGTGGAAAGGTGTTTCCGGTGAACCGTTACAGAGTGGATTTTGAATCAATGGCGTGGGAGCAGCCGAGCGGCGGAATACGGCACAAAGCGTACGAGCGGGATGGCCGCAGACTGCGGCTGGCGGAGTTCACGAGAGGTTTTGTCGAGCCCCACTGGTGCGCGAAAGGACACATCGGATATGTGCTGGAGGGCGAGATGGAGGTGGACTTTCGGGGCAAGAAGGTGACTTTTCGTACGGGTGACGGCCTGTTCATACCGCCCGGAGACGAGCACGGGCACAAGGCCCGAGTGCTGACAGACACAGTGAGAGTGGTGCTGGTTGAAGACATCTGACTCGCGGCGAACAGCTATGATCGGAGTGAGACTTATCGCGGTTACCGGCGGCGACGACCTGGAGCGGGTTCGCGAGCTTTTTCTGGAGTACGAGCAAGACCTGCCATTCGATTTGTCGTTTCAGGACTTCAAGGGCGAGTTGGCCGCTCTGCCGGGCCGGTATGCGCCACCGGACGGCGCACTATTCCTGGCACATCACGACGGTCACCCTGTCGGGTGCGTCGCCTTGCGGCGGATTGGCGAAGGGATAAGCGAGATGAAGCGGCTGTTCGTGCGGCCGGCGGCTCGCGGCCACGGCATCGGCAGGGCTTTGGCCGAAGCGATCATTGAAGAGGCCCAACGGATCGGATATAAGCGTATGCGGCTGGACACGGTCCTCGAGCCCGCCAAGAGCCTGTACCAATCGCTGGGCTTCCGGGAGATTCCGCCGTACCAGGACGTGCCCATCGAGGGCGTTGTGTTCATGGAATTGGAGCTATGACCGCTGGCGCACAGGCCTTATCGGCCTACAGGTCCTCTTGGCCCCTGTGGTCCTCTAGGTCCTTTTCCGCCGAAGCACTCTGGGACAACTGAGTATGACTACAGACTTCAAGAAGTATCACGGCCTGGGCAACGATTACCTCGTCATCGACCCCAGCGTACGGGATTTCGCCATGACGGAGGCGAATATCCGGCTGATCTGCGACCGCAACTTCGGCGTCGGCTCGGACGGCATTCTGTACGGCCCCGCCTTCGAAGGGGACATGCCCTCGCTGCGGATTTTCAACCCCGACGGCAGCGAGGCCGAAAAGAGCGGCAACGGCCTGCGCATCTTCGCCAAGTACCTGTTCGAAAAGGAATATGTCCAATCGAAGAGCTTCAAAATCAAGACTCTGGGCGGAATCGTGGACGTGCAGGTCAAGGACGACACAGCCGGCCTGATCCGCATCAACATGGGCAAAGTGACGTTCATCAGCGACGAGATTCCGGTGGCGGGGCCGAGACGCGAGGTCGTCAATGAGCCCCTCGACATCAACGGCGTCGAGCACCAAGTGACCTGCCTGTCCATCGGTAACCCGCACTGCGTCATCCCGATGAAGGAAGTCAGCGACCAGACCGCCCGGGCCCTGGGGCCGTATGTCGAGAATCACAAGATGTTCCCGAACCGCATCAACCTGCAGATCGTGCGCGTGATCGACCGGGCGAACATCGACATCCGCATCTGGGAGCGCGGGGCGGGCTACACGCTGGCCTCGGGCAGCAGTTCCTGTGCGGCGGCGGCCGCCGTCCACCGGCTCGGCCTGGTGGACAACGACATCACCGTCCACATGCCGGGCGGCGCGCTCCGGATCGAGATCGCCGACGACGACCAAATCCACATGACCGGCCCCGTGGAAGGGACCTTCGAAGGCACCTTCCACCCGGACCTGGCCAAGAAGCTGGCCGAATGAGAAAGCCTGCATCCAGCATGAGTCGTTCAGGTCCTTTAGGTCCCTGAGGTCCCTTGCCACATGCCTCCAGAATGGCCCAGATTGAGACCGGCAACGAACGCCGACTGTGAACGGGTGGCGAGCCTCGTCTACGCAGTCCTCGCCGAATACCATCTGAAGCCCGACCCTGACGGCACCGACGCCGACCTGAGAGACATCGAGCAATCCTACCTCACACGCGGCGGCCTGTTCTGCGTGCTCGAAGAAAAAGACGGCTCGATCATCGGCTCCTACGGCCTGTATCCGATTTCGGATTGCGGATTGCAGATTGCGGATTCAACTTCCGAGACAGCCGCCTCGACACAGGCCGCCGCCTGCGAACTGCGAAAAATGTACCTGCGCCGGGACGATCGCGGCAGAGGTTTGGGCAGGCTGCTGCTCGAAGACGCCCTGGCCAACGCCCGCCGGCTGGGCTTCACGCGCGTCACGCTCGAAACCGCCTCGGTCCTGAAGGAAGCCATCCGCCTCTACGAAGCCTACGGCTTCACCCCCTGCCGTCCCGACCACCTGTCCCCCCGCTGCGACCAGGCGTATCTACTCGAACTGAAGTAGCACGGAGGTGCCCCGGATTGGACCGGTCGGCACCCTGTTGACCGCGGCAGCAAGGGCAATTTCATTGCAACGATTAGGCGGATTCCCTCTTTCCAAGGAGACGCGATTTCGTAATAATGGTGGAAAAGCCGCGAATACGACATGGATCTGGAGATCGAACGATGGTTCTGTCTGACGTAGCTCCCAAGAACTTAGATCGCGGAAATCCCCACCTTGCCGAGAATGAGATACTGCCGAGAGAAGTTGAATCCCTCTGTCCGGATTGCCTGAGGGTGATTGCGGGTATTCTGTACGAGGAGAACGGCGCCGTGCTCATGCGCAAGACCTGCGCAACTCACGGAGTCCGGCACGAGCTGATCAGCAGCGATGCGACGTTCTTTCGGCTCATGATTCAACGTGACAGGGCCGTCACCCGCAGGGTCGACAATCCCATATCCCGGCGGGCGGCTTCATGCCCACAGGGTTGCGGCGTTTGTCCGGAGCATCTGGCCGCCCCCATCATGATGAACATCGACCTGACCAACCGATGTAACCTCGGGTGCCCCATCTGTTTCGCCGGTGCGGGCGTAGGCGGGAAGGTCATGGAGTCGAATCTCGATCAGATACGCCGTGCGCTCGACCTCATTTGCACCGTTCACAGTGTTCAACCTCCATGCGTGCAATACACCGGCGGCGAGCCGACCATCCATCCGCAGTTCCTTGACGCCCTGGACGAAGCCAGGAAACGAGGCTTCGCCCAGATACAGGTCGCCACGAACGGTCTGAAGTTCGCGCACGACCCGTGCTTCGCGAGGCAGGCGGGCGAGGCAGGTCTGAACCTCGCCTACCTGCAGTTTGACGGACTGATCGACAACGTCTATCTGAAGACGCGCGGGCGACCCCTGCTGGAGATCAAGCTGGCCGCCATGGAGAATCTCTACGCGGCGAAGATTCGCACCGTCCTCGTCCCGACGATCGCCAGGGGAATCAACGACCACCAGATCGGCGCGATCACTCGTTTTGCGGTGGAAAATACGGACAAGGTATCGGGCATAAGCTGGCAGCCGGTGGCGTTCACCGGGCGGCTCAACTACGAAGAACGACTGGCACAGCGGTTCACCGTCGCCGACCTGGCCCGGGAGATACAGGCTCAATCAGGGATCGTCGATATGTATCGCGACTGGTATCCCTTCGGTTTCGTGGATCCCTTCGCCCGTTTCGTGGAAGCGGCTTGCGGGTCCCCGACCATCACGATGAGCTGTAATCCGATTTGCGCGATGGCCACCTACCTGATCGTGGATTCGCAGACCCATGCGGTGTCTCCCATACCGGCCTTCGTGGATGTGGAGCCGTTGATGCAAACGATGCAGTCCGCAGCCGGTCGACTCAACCGCGGCGGCTTCCTTGGCAAGTTGGGTGTCACACATCAACTGCGCCGGCTGAAGCGGTTCTATCACGAAGACGCAGCGCCCGGCGGCTGGCCCTTCGAGCAGTTTTCGGAGTTCATCATGGGTTTCGCCGACTTCAGACGCCGGTATTGTGACAACGCCGCCCGGATGAAGGCCGCCGCAGACAACCGCTTCCGGCCGATCCTGATGGCCAGCATGCACTTCCAGGACGTTTACAACTATCAGTTGGACCGGGTCCGGCGCTGCGTGGTGCACTATGCCGCTCCGGACGGCCGGATCTATCCCTTCTGCAGCTACAACAGCGGCCCCTGCCACCGGCAGCGGGTGGAACAGCGTTTCGCCGTTCCGCTTGAGAAGTACCAGGCCTCCCACAGGAGCGACCCGATCAGAACGTGAGCCGCCCTTGAAGGCGATGTCGAAATCGTAGACCTCGTTGAAATCGTCACTCGAGTCGGTGGCGCCGCCCCCGCTCAGTAAGGCATGGCCTGACCCCAGCAATCAAGCCGGCGACAATGAGCAACGGCAAACCCAAAGGACCGCCGGCAGGTTGCCACCCAGGACGAAGGTGGTGCAAGTCGTGGCGGCACTGCCCGCTGTCCGGGCTTCCCCCGCGTCACGCTTGAAACCGCCTCGGTCCTGAAGGAAGCCATCCGCCTCTACGAAGCCTACGGCTTTACCCCCCTGCCCCTCCGACATCCACATTCTTCAACGAGAGATTCCGGACGATCCCCGCCTCAAGGCTGCCAATCAGACCTGAATGAACGGAGGTCTCGTGGATCGTCAGGTTGGCGATCGTGTGCCCCTTGCCATCCAACGTACCCGTGAAATCTGCCAGGGGGAAAAACGTCGGTTTGTCCCTCATGTCAATGTCACCGTCGAGCTCGAAGACACAACTCCAATCCTCCGAACGAGACATCATGCAGAATAGACCGTCGGCATCCCGCAGGATGAATGGTTCGCTGGGATCTCCTTTGCCCGCACAGGTTCTCGCCGGGTGGTTCGCGAGAGGCACACCTCCGGCTTGTTCCCACGCCAGACGCGGATAATCCTGCCCCTCCCGGCTCGTCCATGCCGGCCGCCGGGCAAACTCGGATCCATATCGGTGTCGTTGACCAGGGCGAAGTGCCTGTTGAGTAGACTCCGCTCCGAGCCAATGGCGATGAGCTGCTCGGCCGTGGCGATTTGGTGGGGGTTGTCCGGCTCGCCGGTACCGCCGGCGAATTCGACGGCCCAGCCGCTCGGGCACAATCCTAATGCAATTACGGTAGAGATTGCCCTTATCCCTTGATGACTCTTGAATGATGCCATGCCAGTTCCCTCCAGTTTTTCGAATTATCCCATCTACAAATAAAGATTCGCACCGCCCGTCTCTTGTTCCGTCTGGTTGGGAATTCTGTCATCGCCATCGTGCCAAGCGGCCGTAACGGCGACCGCCCATTTGCCTCTTGAGATGGTCACAGTCTACGGCGACTTGGCTTCCTTCATTGCGGGACGCGCCGCCGTTCATTGAGGTATACCGTGACTCCGGCGATCAGGCCGGCGGCTAATCCGAACAGGGCGTAGGAGCAGAGGCGGAACCGCAAACCGGAGGCGTTCAAGAGCAGGTGGGCGCCGAGACCGGTGGGCAGGAGCAGGCGCTTGGCCAGACAAATCAGGTTGGCAAACATGGCGGCGACGGCGATGACCGGAACGTAGAACCGGGCGGAAGCCTTTCTGCTTTCCAAGGAGCCTATTGCCAAGTCGAGGAAGATACCGGCGAGGACGAGCAGCGGCAAACCTAAGGGACCGCCGGCCAGGTTGCCGCCCAGGGCGAAGGTGGTGCAGGCCGTGGCGGCGCTGCCGGCCGTGGCGCCTATGCGGCAACGGCCCAGCATGCGGGCCACGATGATCGGCGGCAGCCACAGAAGGGCCTTGTGTCCCGGCAGGCCCAGATTCAGCCGGACGTGAGCGACGAGCAGGCCAGCTATGACCCCCACGGCGAGGGGAGTCGCCAGCATCCCGAGTCGGGCGCCTTCGGCAATGCTATGGCGAAGGGTGGCTCTTTCGTTTGTCCACGGGAATCCACGCATTCCTCACATCACTCCATTCCACGATCAGAACCGGCTGGCCACCAATAAGCCTGGGGCGGACCCAGTCGAGCGTTTCGTACTTGTCGTCAGGGCCGGGCCGAACACCATCCGTTCTGTGCTCGAGCTTGATGCCGAGGTCTTCCAAGCGTTGCCGATGGACACAGCCGCACAGCGAGCGCAGACCCGGTAGATCGATGAACCTGCCCTCATTGCCGCCGGCGCACTGGCCCACCGAGGCCAAGGCCCCGATGACACCCCGGCACGCACCGCCCAGGCCGCGCAGCGAGACCCCCGCCCGTTCGGCCGCCGCGAACGCCTCTTCTATCGTCAGAACCTCACATACGGCAGCCCGGCCGAAATCTATAAGCTCGCCGGCGACCCGGTCGGCGGTAGCTATACAGACGCCCGGATCAGAACCGGCGGCCGAACGTTCAGCAATGAATTCGAATGCGAACGCCGCCGCCGCGATGCCCGCGTCACTATCCGCGATGACGCAGGCGCCGCTGTTGTGCGACGTGTAAGGGATGGCCGGGTCGAGCAGGAACTGATGTCGTGTGACGCCCGACACTTGCAGGCCCCGCGCTCGGCACTCGTCCGCCAGTTGCCGGGCCAGCCGGCCGGTGCCGGGGCTGGTCTCATTGTCCGTATCGTCGATTCCAATAAGGATTCTTCGCATAGACCGCTCTCACTTGAAGTCCCGTCGGGGACTCTGCGCGACCATCTTCACCGAGCCATCCATCACACTGTAGTTGACACCCTTCGGATACCCGCGGTGCGCGGTGGGCATATTGCTCAACCAACTATCGCTGAAGACCCACGTATCCGGGGCCATCGTCGTCTTGAGCCGTCTCGGCCAGGGGAGGCTCTTGAGGAGGAAATTGCTGAGATGGCGGTTGGCGGGCCGCTGCTCGAAACTGAAATAAAAATAACTGATGTTGCCTGCCTTAAAGTTCCAGTCTGAGAGACACAGTTCGGGTCTGTGCTCGCTGGGGCAGTAGAAGTCCCGCATCGCTGCGTCACCATCCGTGCCGCCCAGCACGCGAATCAATCCTTGATGCGGATTATTGAGCCGCTCTTCCACGGGCAAGCGCGACTCGTGGTCATCGGCATACATCAGACAACCCACCGTGAGGTTCCTCAGATGCGTCCGGCAGAGAATGAGATTGGCACGGTCGCGTCCTCGTTCCAGGGCGGCGACGAGGATGGACAGCAGGAGCCCGACAACAGCCACAGACACGAGCAATTCGACGAGAGTGAAGGCGGACGCGCGACGGAGAGAAGCGGCCCGCGTGGGTCTGGTGTGCGACCGATCTTCGTGGCAACGATGGCGGTATGGAAGAGAAACGGCTTGCCCAGATTCCCTCATCTTGAGCGACGCGAAGGATCCGGCCATCGCATGGGGAATCCCGTCCGATACGCTGCGGACGTCTCGTTCTATGGCCAGATGCTTCACTTCGTTCAGCATGACAAACACCGGCACCCCTGCAAAATGTAGTCGCGCCCTGAATCCGCGCGTCGTCCCCCTGTCTGTCCTTCAGTCCGGACGTTGCATCAGAGCGCACCCGTGAGCCAGTTTTCGGCCAGCATCGCAAAATCCAGGAGATCCACTCTCAGGTCCCGGTTCAGATCTCCATTGACCGTTACGGCGAAGGTGGAGACCCGGTTCTTCTTTCCGCCGGGATCGTTGTTGTCCAGTAGCGCCTTGTTCGTGTGGTAGATGCTTGGTAGAGGATCGGTGCTCACATACCCATAGACGCTGAAAACGGCCGGCCCCGGGAGAAGGTCGAACGCGTACTGTATCGTTATGTCCTGTCCGGGAGCCAGCCCCGCCGACAGGCCCTCGACACCATAGACCGTGACCATGCCGGCGTCGAAAGCATAGGTCAGGCCCTCGCGGTTCGGGTCGGTGATCGAGTAATAGCCGGAGGGTCTGCCCAGCGGATGGTCACAGCAGGCGAAGTGCTCCGGTCCGAGCCGATACGGCGGCCGGCCCTCCAGGTTGAGGGATAAACCGAATCCATCATTCAGCCGCGCGGCATCGATGGCGACGACAATGAGCATGTCGGTGAAGACGTTATTGTCGCCGCAGTTGCTGATTTTGAAGCCGCCCCGGTGATCGGCCGACACCAGATGGCCGTCGGTTTCGCCGCCGTGAACGAATTTCAGGGCGTTCATGCCTTTAGCCTTGTCGCCGCCGCCCGCCTGTGAGAACGCCAGCGGGTAATACGAAGCGATACCGGCGGAATCAACGGCATTGGCCGGATAGATGTTGGGGTCGTCGCCGTCGAAAAAGTCTATCCACGAGTCCTGCGTCAACTCGTCCCACGGTTTGTAGGCGTCCGCTTCGGCCGACTGCAGAACGGCCAGCAATAACAACAGACCCGGAATCGGTAATCTGCGGCCTCCATGGCCCCTCATCACTCTGCCCTCGCATAGAACACCGTTGCGTTCGGTCCGGCCTATGGTCCGGCGGATAAACCGCTGGTGACGGCAATACCATGATACCCGTCAAGAAGTAAACTGATCTCGGAAGGCGGTGTTGAAGTCATAGACATCGTTGAAATCGTCGATGGTGTCGGTGGGCTGGGCACTCATCCACTGGTGGTCGATCAGGATATAGACGATCTCGCCAAAATCGCGGGTCGTTTTGACGCTCCAGGAATTGAGGACGAGCAAAGCAAGCCGGCCGTACTTCTCGAGCGCCATCCTCCTCAACCCCTCGCAGAGCACCTGGCCGCTGACGTGACGCGGCTCTTTCGCAATCTTCTGGACGGTGTAGCCGATGCCCTCGTAAACGAACTTGAACGCCGCCGGGCTGTAACGTCCGGCCTCTCTGGCGATCTCCTCAATGGTTTTTTTCATTCCGATGCCTGTGAGAGATAGGACCGACAGGACCAGTGGGGCCAATAGGACCTATGTTGCCACATCAGGATACTTTTTGTCCGGGTCGGGCGCCCGAGTCTGCGGAGAGCATGAAGATGTCTTTGCCACCCGTGCCTGCGGCGAGAATCATGCCCTCGGAGAGCCCGAATTTCATCTGTCTGGGCTTGAGATTGGCGAAGTAAATCACCAGCCTGCCGACCAGGTCTTCGGGTTGGTACGCCGTGGCCATAGCGGCCATCACGCTCCTTTGTACCGTTCCGACATCCAGCACGAGCCGCAACAGCCTGTCGGCCCCGGCGACGCGCTCGGCCGAGATGACTTTGGCCACGCGCAGGTCGATCCTGGCGAAATCCTCGATCGTGCATTCCGGTTTGAACGGCTCGATTTCTCCGGTCTGCGGCGGCGCCGGGGTCGCCGGCTTCGGGGCCTGGCTTTCCTTGCTTTCTTCGATCATGGCGGTTACCTGCTCCTCGTCAATTCTCTCGAACAATCGCTCGAACGTGCCGATCAGCCGGTTCTCCAGCGTCTTTTCCACGTCCGCGAAACTCAACTCGTCGATGTCCAGGAACCTCTCGACCTTTTGGGCGAACATCGGCAGGATCGGTTTGAGATAGATGGTCAAAATCTTGGCCGCGTTCAGCACGGCGGTCAAGGTCATCCGCGTCTTTTCCGCGTCGGTTCTCACCGTCGCCCACGGCTGATTCTGCTCGACGTACCGGTTCGCGTCGTCGGCCAGAGCGCTGACGGTCCGCACGACAGCGGCGTAATTCAAGCCCTCATAGTCCTGCGCGATCTGCTCCCGGGCGGCAGCCAATCTGCCGAGCAGTTCCCGGCCGGCCTCGTCCAGCACGCCGAGCCGGCCGCCGAGCTTCCTGGTGAGCATCGGACCCGAGCGGGACGCCAGGTTGGCGTATTTGCCCACCAGGTCCGCGTTCGTCTTGCTGATGAAGTCCTGAATCCCCAGGTCGATGTCATCGACGGTGTCCGTCAGCTTGCTGGCGTAATAATAACGCAGGAACTCCGGGTCCAGGTGCTTCGCATACGTGCCGGCTTTGATGAAGGTCCCGCGGGACTTGCTCATTTTCTCGCCGTTGATGGTAAGAAAGCCGTGCACGAAGAGCTTGTTGGCGGTCTTGAAGCCCGCGCCGATGAGCATGGCCGGCCAGAACAGGGCGTGGAAATACATGATGTCCTTGCCGATGAAATGATAGAGCTCGTTGGCCCGGCTGTTCCAGAGTTCGTCGAAATCCAGCCCGTGCCGGTCACAATAGTTCTGGGCCGAGGCCATGTAGCCGATGGGAGCGTCGAGCCAGACGTAGAAGTACTTGTCCTCTTCTCCGGGGATCTTGAATCCGAAGTAGGGTCCGTCGCGGGAGATGTCCCAGTCCTTCAAACCCGCCTTGAACCACTCCTCGAGCTTGTTCGTCACGGATTTCTGCGTATGTCCGGCGGCTATCAGATCCTTGAGCGGCTGCTCATAATCGGCCAGCTTGAAGAAGTAATGCACGGACATGCGGGACACCGGAGGGGTCCCGCACACGGCGCAGCGCGGATTGACCAGGTCCGTGGTGCGGTAGGTCGATCCGCAGACCTCGCAGGAATCGCCGTACTGATCGGCAGAACCACAGCGGGGGCAGGTGCCGCGCACGTACCGATCGGGCAGCGGCATCCGGTCCGTCTCGCAGTAAGTCTGCTCGACCTCACGCTTGACAATGGAGCCGGCCTCTTTCAGCCGCCGGAAGATCAGCTCGCTGAACGCCCGGTTCTCGGGCGAATGCGTCGTGTAGTAGTTGTCGAACCGCACGTGGAAGCTGTCGAAGTCCGCTGTATGCTCCTTGTACACTTGCTCGATGAGCTGCTCAGGCTCAATCCCGGCCGTCCGGGCGCTGATCATGATCGGCGTGCCGTGCGTGTCGTCCGCACAGAAGTAGAAGCACCGGTGGCCGCCCATCCGCTGAAAGCGGACCCAAATGTCGGTTTGCATGTACTCCACCAGGTGCCCGAGGTGGATGGGCCCGTTCGCATAGGGCAGAGCTGACGTGACGACAATCGTTCGCGACATCGTATTTCCCCGGCGTCTACTCCTCCTGGTCGCCGCCGTTTTCCTCTCGCTCGCGGGGGGCGGCATCCCCCTGCGGTTGTCTCCTCCGGAGGGCCGAGGCAGGCAGAACCGTGATCTCCTCGAGGGGAAGAGCCGCCTTCTCGCCATTTTCATACTCGATGACCACAAGCTGGGTCAGAATCTGGGTGTCCACGACCCTTCCGTCGCCGCGCTTGGTCCGGACGAATGCGCCCTTTCTCGGCAGGCTCTGCTTGAGGTCCGTGTAGGTCCGGTCCTCGTACCGCAGGCAGCACTTCAACCGGCCGCAATAGCCGGAGATCTTCGACGGATCGAGGGTGGCCTTTTGCATCTTGGCCATCCTCATGTTGACGGGCTTGAGCAGTTGCAGGAACTGGATGCAGCAGCACTCCCGGCCGCAGCTTTCGACGTCGCCGAGCAGCTTGGCCTCGTCGCGCGAGCCGATTTGGCGCATCTCGATGCGGGTCTGGAACTCCTGGGCGAGCTTGCGAACCAGCTCGCGGAAATCGACCCGGCCGTCCGCCATGAAGAAGAAAATGATCCGCTCGCCGCCGAAAATGTGCTCGGCATCGATAATCTTCATCCGCAGGCCCAACTCCTTGGCAAAGCGCTCACAGCAGGCGATCTCCTCCCGGGAGATCTTATCCAGGTGCTGTTCCTCGCTGATATCGTCGGGCGTCGCAAAGCGGATGATTTTGCCGACGGGCTCGCTGGGAAAGGTGATCTCGCTGTCCGTGAAATAACAGCAGATCTGCTCTTCCGAAAGCCTGAAGCGTCCGTCCTTGTAGGAGCTGGCTTGTCCGACCAGGTGGCCGAGCTCGAGGCCCTTGTCTGTCTTGACCACCACACGGGCCGGTGTCCGGGGGACGTGCGATTCGTTGTGCTCGAAAAGGCCGAGACTGTTCATATGCCCGTAGCGAACCAACAGGACCTTTCTGTTCTTGGTCTGCTTGGGCTTAAGCGGCGCTGCTTCCGTCATTCCTGATTATC
Source organism: uncultured Pirellulales bacterium (assembly GCA_964346195.1). Taxonomy (GTDB): domain Bacteria; phylum Planctomycetota; class Phycisphaerae; order Sedimentisphaerales; family Anaerobacaceae; genus PLanc-01. The sequence continues at coordinate 3,342 of CAYFUB010000646.1, read as the reverse complement.
CTAACCGGGGCTGCCCGCAGCGGCGAGATGGACCCCAATGAATCCGAATATGTGTGTCTGACCTCAACTTGGGCATTATGGATGGCATCGTGCCAATGTCAACTCTGTGTCGCAATTATAACGGAGCGTGCCAGGCGCAACAAGAGCCGCTCAAAAATTAGTCGCTCGGCGACGTTGGCCTCGATCCAGCGAAGCATCTCATAGCCGTCCTGAATCCGCTCGATGGCCTGCTCGGGGTCGAGACGCCGGGCCAGGTCGGCAATCTCCCGCGCCTGGTCCGAATTGACGAGCGGACGGTCGACGCCAAGGTGAAAGAGCATCACGTCGTACACAGCGGATATGACAATTTGAATCATGGTCTTTTGGGCCCGGCGGGTCAGGTCGCTCTTGCTGGTCGTCCTATCGAGCTGGGCCCAGCTTGAGACGATCTGTCTGACGCCTTCAAGGAGCTTGTCGGTCACATCCAGCGTATCAGGCAATTCGTATCGGGCCAGAGACGCGATAACGTCCTGCTTCATGTTGAAAAGCCCCACGCCGTCGAGCTCGAGCCGGACCCATTGGCACGCCAGACCCAGGCTGCCCTGAGCCAGCCGAGCGAAGAAGCCGGCCTCCTTCGATCCGAGCCCCATCCCGGCCAGGTGAGAGACCATTCGATCCTCACGGATCGGACCAAACCGGATGACCTGACAGCGGGATTTGATCGTCGGCAGGAGCTTCTCCAGTCGGGTGCAGATGAGAATAATGGTGCAATAGCCCGGCGGCTCCTCCAACACCTTCAGCAGGGCGTTCTGCGAATTCACGTTCAGCTTTTCCGCCTCGCTGACGACGAAGACCTTTCGCGTCGACAGCGCCGGGCGGCTGGAGACCCGCCCGATCAGGAACTCCCGCACCACGTCAATCGAGAGATCGACGGGCGTCTTACGGCCTTTGCCGTCCTCCGTGAACTCGTGGAGTTCCTTGTAAACATGCACATAGTCCGAATGCGCATCGGCGTCCAACAGGGTGCAGGATTCGCACGCGCCACAACTGTCGGCGAACGGCCTGGCCCTGCCCTTGTCCACCCGCGGATTCCTGCAGAGCAGAAGCCGGGCCCATTCGCGGGCCGTCTGGTACTTCCCCACGCCATCGAGCCCGGCAAAGACATAGGCATGGGCCGACCGGTCCGCCGCCAGCCCCCGCTGCAAAATCCCGATGGCCCTGTCCTGGCAGAAAATCTCTTCTAACGACATTCGCTAAAACTCTGTCTCGATAACAATCTGCTCTATTTCTTTGCGTACGCTCTCGATATCGCGTTGACTGGCAGCGACAATTTTTACCACTCCCGGGTAATAATTCGCCAATTTGAGGAACTCTGCTCTTACTTTCTTGTGGTAATCCAGTGGCCGTGAATCGAATCGATCAACTACAACGTTCTGAAAGAGATAGCCCTGCTTGGCATCGGTGTGGTTCACTTTTGTCTTCTGGTATCGTTTCCGCCCTGTGCGCTCAAGCCCTTCTTCGACGGGCACGTCAATGATAATTGTCAAATGAGGCCATGTATCTCCTACGGCAAACCTCCCGAGTTCGATGATCTTGTCAGTCGGGTACCCGTTGCTTCCTTGATAAGCACATGTAGCCGAGATGAATCGATCGCACAGAACCGTCTTACCTTCAGCCAGGGCTGGCCTGATGACTTCGGAGGCAAGTTGGGCTCGTGAGGCCATGAACAACATGACCTCCGTATTCACATCCATGTACCCGGCAGCATCGTACTTCAGTAAACGGCTGATCTGATTTCCAATTTGGGTTCCGCCGGGATCGACGGCGCGCACAATCGGAATTCCGCGTGATTCGAGGGATGTGGCCAGCAGGTCCAGTTGGACTGTCTTGCCGGAACCGTCGGGGCCATCAAGAACTAGGAACTTGCCCCTTAGCTTATCGTGCATATTCACAGCCTTGAAAAACTATCTCAGACAATACTCCATCAAACCCGCCTGCGTATCGACATAACAGAGCGCACATGAACGATACCATCACACCTGCCGGTCAAAGCTGATTCCGGCTCCTCCAGCCTCTACGTACTCTCTTGGCCTTCTGTTGAGCCCATCTGCCGGGTCCTCTGCATCTTCGCGACGACCGGGGACGTTGTCCCCGGACCCCTGAGATTTTACGCTTTGGACCAATAGCATAGTAGCAAAAAGGCGACGCCGCAGACGACAGCCGCAATGTCGCCATGCCAGTGGATCGTTGCGGCACTCAGGTTGGGCACCCCAAACGCGAAACATCGCGTTTGGGAACGCTTGCTTCTCAGCAGAGCCCTATCCTCCGCAACGGCACGCTCAGATTACCCTCTCGATTGACCACCCGCAAGAGGCGTTCTGCGAACGCAACGCAATGAACGCCGACGCACAGGGCGCTTGGACGCCCGAGAAGCTGTATGGGGCTCTCGTTTCACCATGCTATTGGCGCAAAGCGACAAATCTCCGGGGTTTGGGGACAGAGTCCCCAAGAGTCTCACGACGCCGTCGTCATGGCCTCGTGCGCCGGGCTCAGCAGAAGCTCGCGAATCTTCTTGCCAATGGTGGTCCCCCCCTGGGTCGCGAAGGCCAATGACCGTCAGGCCCCCGCTCTTGAGCCACTCTATCAGCCCATGTACAGTATGCCGGCTTCCTCCAAGAGGTTTATCAGCCGTTTGAGGAACTCACGCTGTTCGCTCATCTCCAGGTCGGCGCTCTCCAAATACTTCGTTGAACAAACGGTCGCCCAGAACAATTCGCATCACCTCTCGCTTCACGCGCGTCTCGTCCCAATCCCGGTGGCGGTGGCGCACGCCATCCCAGACGATCTGACGCAGGTTATCGCTCAGCTCGAACGTCATGGCCGCCCGGGCATCCATATCAAGGCATCGCAAAACCTCCAACTGCCGGGCGTAGGCTTCACTCGTGGTATCCTTCGGTATCGTTTCTGCTTCACTCAAAGGTCGCTGCAATCCTATGTGACATGACGCATCCCGAACGGACAGTCAACTTACCGGGGTGGGCTTTTTTCCTTGGCAGGCTCGAAGTACAACATGAACCGGGTTTTGGCAAAACTGATCCCGAGCAACTCCTCGAGCTCGTCGGCCTGAACAATCGAGGAGACTTCGAACGTGTAGGCCTCGCCCTCCGCCAGCGTACGAGTCTCGACGATTTTGCCCGTCTGCCTCTCGATCAGGTAGACGGTCCCCGGCTCGGGGGCCTCCCAGTCGATTATGAAGCCGCCACCGACCAGGTATTGCTCGCCCGGCAGATACTCCATCTGAGAACGCTGCTCCGAGCCGCAGCCTCCCGCAGCCAGAACGACGCCAAGCAAAACCAGAGCGGC
>CAYFUB010000645.1:0-6673 GCA_964346195.1 uncultured Pirellulales bacterium | reverse complement strand
CCGTGTTCTTGTCGAGGGCGTGGATGGCGGACTCGCCCTCGTGGTCCATCACGACGATCAAGACGTCCCCGGCCAGGGCGGGCGAGCCGCCCTCGCCGAACATCATTTTGGTCTTCATCCTGCCTAGGTCGCGGCTCCATTGGTGCCCGCCGTCGAGGTCGTAGCAGTGGACGCCGCGCGAGCCGAAGGCCGCCCAGACGTGCCGGCCGTCGGTGACGGGCGAGTACGAGGCAAAGCCGTGGTTCGGATGGTGCCCCTCGTGCGGCACTTGTTCACGAACCGTTCGCTGCCAGAGGGCTCGCCCGCTCGCACGGTCGAGGCAGACGAGGTCGAACTTATAGAAATTCTTCGGCGCCCGGCCGCCGTGGAAGGGCGGTGGTGTGTTTCCGTCGGCCCCGGCGGTCTGCGCCGGCTCCGACGTGCCCGGGCGGTCCGTCTCGATGGCCGTGAGAAAGAATATCCTGTCGGCCCATACAATCGGGCTGGAGGTCCCCTCGCCCGGAATCGCGGCTTTCCATTTGATGTTCCGGGTCTCGCTCCAGGTCAACGGAGGCTTGCCCGTCGGCGCGACGCCGGAAGCCCACGGCCCCCGCCACGCCGGCCAATAGTCCTCGGCTGAGCCTGCTGCGAAGATGTCGCCGGTCAGTAACGCCTCCATAAGGATAGAAATCATCAATGTCTGTTTGATCTTGCCCACTGAATGTCCTCCCGCAAGCTGATTTGAATACTCTATCGACCGCCCCAACCAAGAAGGTGCGACCTGCCGGCGAGCTTCTGAAGATTACCAGATTGCCCCCGGCTGTGCAATCCTGCTCATCGCTCCAAGTTGTGACCCATTCCAGCGCAATCGGCACTGTGCGGCTGTCGAAGAGAGGATAAAATAGTCGCGTGCCCATGAGATTGTGACGGATTCGTCTCTCGTGGCGAGAATAAACAATAGAAAACAGAATCCGTCCCGTGCGACTGCTTGAGCGGTGAGTGATTGGGAGTTGAGCCTGAGACAGCCATAATCAGCGCGGCCCAGGGCGGCAGCGAGCAGGCATGGCGGCAGTTGTTCGAACTGCACTTCGATGCCGTCTATCGGTTTTGTTTCGCGCTGGCGGCGGGTCGAGGGGAATTGGCTGAGGAGACCGCGCAGCAGGTCTTCGTGACGGCCGCACAACGGATTGGCGAATTCCGGCCCGTGCACGGCGCTTTTCGGGCTTGGCTGGTGGGAATCGCCAAGAACCGATACCTGACGCTCGAAGCCGGGGAGCGGCGGCGCCGACGGCACGAGTCGCTGCCTCGGGAGCAGGATTTCGGTCCGGCGGATCGAAATGGGCCGGATTTACGGGTCCACGAGGCGTTGGCCTGTCTGCCCTTCGAGTATCGCCGAGCCCTGGAGGGCAAGTACCTCCAGCGGCTGACCATGCGGGAGATGGCCGAAGCCGAGGGCATGACCATTGAGGCGATCGAGTCTCTTCTGCGGAGGGCAAGGGACCGATTCGCCTGCGTTTATGAGCAGATGCGAGATGAAACGTGACAGGAGGTAAGAAAATGAACAGTCAGGATGCGGATAAGCTTCTCGAACAGAACCTCTCCGGTGACCCGCCCGGCCGGCTGTTCCGAGCGCGGGTGCTGCGAGATTCCACGGCGGCGTTCGTTCACAGGCGGGGGCGCCGTGCCCGCTGGCGGCCGGCCGCCTTCAGCACCGCGGCGGTCTTCATTGCCACCGTGTCATTCCTACTCGGTCGCTGCTCCGCGCCCCCGAGCATGCCCCGGTCGGCGGCGGGGCCGGCCATCGCCCATGCGACTGACACGGTGGCGGTGCCGAGCGAGCTTGTCGCATGGCTGGACGCGGCACGACTCTTCAAACAACTCGGCATGGAGGGCCGCATGGGTCGTGCCCTTGACCGCGCCGGCAGGCTGCTGCCTTATGATAGGGCCATTGCGGGTAGTTATGGGGAGCCGGTATTCGCCGCCGAGATCGAGGCTACCGGGAGTCCGAGCAGGCAGGCAGGTCCAGGTCCCACGCCGAGCCTGCATCAGTCGGTTGAGAGTAGGAATCGAATCATGGCACAATCCTTTGGAGGTTACAGTCGTGCAAGCGAGATGGATTAGCAAGTCATTGTGCTTCCTGTGTCTGGGTGTGGCGACTGTTGTTGTCGCTCAGAGTAAGACGCCAAGTGTCCTCGACCGCGTTCAACGGGTGGAGGACCCGCAGTTGGGCGAGTTGATTCGGGTGGCTGTGGACAACCGCCAGAACCTCGGCCAGAGTGAGAAACTGGAACTCGTGCGCAAGGTGACCGTCGGCTACGCCCAGATCCGGCTGCTCGATGAACAGATTGCGGAGCTCTCCCGCAAAATCGGAGCGACCGCGGGGCCCGCCGAGGTGCGCTATGAACTGGTGATGGCCCGGGCGGAACTCGAATCGAAGCTCGCTACGGAGTTGACGAATCTCCGGGAGGTGATGGGCGTTATTCCCAAGTATCCCTTCGATAAACAGCCCGTGGAGGCGCTCCACACCTGGCTGCGCCTGAACCCTATCGGTTGGGAGAGCGTGTACGTGCTCGACACCAAAAAGCCGATTATCGAGTACTGGGCCTACACGCGGTTCGAATCTCTGGGATTGATGCTCCAGCAGGAGGTATTGAGTCTGGTCCGGGAGCGGTTGAAGGATCCGAACAACCGGCCTGCCCGGATCGACATCCTCTGGACGAACGAAACGGCGGAGGAACTTCGCGACAAGACGATCGCGCTGGTCGGGGAGATGGGCGCCGCGATGCAGACGGAGGTGAGCCTGGGGAAGAACAACTTCACAGGCTCCGGCGAAGCTCCATTTTTCCTCAGGCAGGGCAAGATCACGACTCTGTACCCGGTGCCGGTGCTGCGGCCGGATGGGGGCCCCGGGGAGTTCATTTCTACAGGCCCGGTTGAGCTGCAGGACCTCGACCAGCACATCCTGTGGCGGATCACGTATCAGTGGAACCTGCCGTTCAGGTTCCGGATCGAACATGATCGGGCGAGTTCCGATCTGGCCCGGCGCGTCGCCGGCGAGATCCAAGCCATCGCCAAGCGTCTGGGTGTCAACGACCTTGTCGGCGTCCAGGCCGTTCTGGTGGAGCCGGTCCCGGAACAAGCCTTTCTGGGACGCTGGAAGGCCCGTGGCAAGGGCGAAATTCAGGGCATCGATATCCAGCCTGAGAGAAAGTGCGCGCTCACGTGGAGCCGGGAAGCGAGATCGAGACGGGCCGGGATGACGGTCACATACCCGTGCGTGATAATGACCAAAGAGATCGTCATAGACCCGGAAGAGGACTCCAAGGCAAACTGGAACTGGTACACCTATCGGGGATACATCAACTCGGACGGCAATCTCGCCCTGGATAAGGGACTCATTTATCCTCAAGGCACTTTCTATCGCGCGGGCGACTCGACAATGGTTTTCGAGAAGGTGGAATAGGGCGGCGTGAAGCTGCGGGAAAGGGAGCCGGGCATCCCGACGGCGGGAATAAAAGGGGACAGAGTCGGGCGAAGGCGGCCAATCAGCGCTGGTTCTTTGTCTGTCCCCGGGAAAGGTTTGCTAATTTGATTGTTGTGGAGGATTACCATGAGCGGGAAGTTCACCATTCCGTGCGCTGTTGGCATAGTGACGGTGGCCGCGCTGGCGGCGCACGCGCAGGTCAAGGCAAACGTCGAGAGCCCCTCTCTCAGCGCGGCCGGCAAGGCGACGGATCCGGTGCCGTCCGACGGCGGGCAGGTGGGGCTCCTGCCCCTGCTGCAGTGGACGCCGGGAGTCGGGGCGGTCTTCCATAATGTGTACCTGGGTACGAGCCAGCGGCTGTCATCACCGCAACTTGTCGCCTCGTATCTGCAGACGCCGTTTTATCAGGTGAGCGAGGAGTTGCTCCCCGGGGTACCGTACTATTGGCGCATAGACGAGGTTGGAGCGGATATGGTTACGACCCAGAAGGGTAGTGTGTGGTCCTTCACCACCAATCGGCAGAGCGATGAAGCTCTCGCCCCCCACCTGGTGGGCTGGTGGAAACTGGATGATGAAGGCGTCGATGTGGCGTGGGACTCCTCGCTGGGGGGACACGATGGAGTCCTGTACGGCGATCCCTCGTGGGTGCCGGGCCATATTGGAGACGCGCTGCGCTTCGACGGCATAGACGATTATGTCGACACCTACTACTATGAGAACTTGCCTGTATGGACCGTGAGCGCCTGGGTCATCAGCCCTCGGGCGCCCCGGCAGGGGGGTGTGGGCGGCCCGGTCCACCGCGAGGCAAACTACCAGTTCAACTGGAACCATGACGACAGCAATTTCATAGGGTCGGTGGCTCTCCGCGTCGGCGACATCTGGCATCCGGCGAGCTTCGGACCGTTGCTCGCCAACCAATGGCATCACCTCGCGGCGACCTTTGACGGCTCCTCGCTTAAGGCATACGTCAATGGCGACCTGACCACCACCAACACGGCGGCGCAAGGGGTTCCATCATACGAACCGTCCTCTCTGAAGATCGGCCGGCATGCGGGCGGGCCGTGGTATTTCGAGGGTGCGGTCGACGATGTCCGCGTCTACAATCAGGCTTTGACGCAAGAAGAGATCGAGAATCTCACGTATTACTCGCCCTGGGAGGCCTGGGATCCGCGTCCCTCGCTGAACGCCAACATAGACATCCGGGATGTGAACGCTCTCAGTTGGTCGCCCGGACAAGACGCCGTGCTGCACGACGTCTACGTCGGAACAGATGCGAACGTCGTGGAGACCGCCGATGTGAACTCGCCGGTATACTGGGGCCGGCAGGCCGACGCGAACTTCCCTCTACAGGGGCTGGCGGAATCCGTCGGTACGTATTTCTGGCGGGTCGATGAGGTGGAAGCCGACGGCGTCACCATTCACAAGGGTCCGGTCTGGAACTTCACCGTGTTCAGTTATCCTGTGATCGACAACTTCGAAAGCTATACGTGGAATGAAGGCAGCCGCCTTTCGGAGGTCTGGGTCGATGGCTTCGTCAACAAGACCGGGTCGCAGGTGGGCCTCTTGAGCAAATCCCCCGCCCAGCCGACAGGCGCGCACGGCCGACAGTCCATGTTGCTGGCCTATGACAATACCAGGCTGCCGTTCGTCAGCGAGGTCGAGCGGGGGCTTGTCCCCGAACAGGACTGGACGGTCGGCGGCGGGAACACCCTGAGCCTGTGGTTGCAGGGTGACATCGTGTCCTTCGGGGAGACTTCGCCGGGCACATTTGCCATGAGCGCAACCGGCGCCGACATTTGGCGCGACGGCGATCAGTTCCGCTATGCGTATCGGCGACTTGACGGAGATGGCGTGATCGTGGCCAGGGTCGAGAGTGTTGTGAACACGGACATCTGGGCCAAGGCGGGCGTGATGATTCGCGAGAGTCTCGATCCCCGCTCTTTGCACGCCTTCATGCTCGTCACGCCGGACGGTCTGCGGGCCTTTCAGAATCGGGCGAGCAGTTCCAGTGATATCTGTCTCTCGGCTCACACTTGGGCCGAGATGAGGATACCGTCCTGGGTCATGCTCGAGCGCGACGGCGACCAGTTCACCGGCTATCACTCGGTGGACGGAGTCAACTGGATCCGGCAATCGGATACGGACCACACTGAGGCCGATGCCTCACCCAATCCCCAGACCATCCGTATGGCGCCTTATGTTTACGTCGGTCTGGCTCTGACCAGCCACGCGGCCGGCGCGGTCACCACGGCCACCTTCTCCAACGTGGAGATCATAGGTGATGTCATCGGCCCGTGGCAGGTGGCGGAGATCGGAGTCACCCAGCCGGGCAATAGTCCGGATGACCTGTATGTGGTCGTCGAGGACAGTGACGGGAAGACCGCCACGGTGGTCAACCCCGACCCGGCGGCCGTAAACGCCACGGCCTGGACCGAATGGAAGATCCCGTTGAGCGACTTCATCGACGTGGATCTGGGCCGGGTCAGCAGGATGAGCATCGGTGTAGGTGGCCGCGAGACTGCGGTTCCGCCTGGTACCGGCCGCATCTACATCGACGATATCTGCGTGTGGAAGCAGTAACCGCGAACACCCCACAAAAAGCGGCGGGGATGGCGCAAGAACAAGGCCGTGGCGATTTGGCCCCAGGCTCGCCACGGCTTCTTCTAGTGCTCTACGCCGACCCTGCGCCGCAAGTACTCTGCAATCGTCCCTGGGATTGCATTCGTGCCGGCTATCCCGTATTCTGCAAGGCGGATATGTTCGAAATCGTCACGTTATTGAGTCGCCGGACAGGACACGGGAGGACATGGCATGGCAGGCACAGGTCCGATTTCGAGACGGCACACCATTCAGGGCATCGGTGCATTGGGGGCCTCGGCCTGGCTCGGCTCGGCCGGCAGCGTGCCCGCAAGGGCATCGAAAGCGCGTGTCGCGGGCTTCCAGCCCGCGCAGGACGCGGCCAAGATGGCCGCGACACAAACGCCTCACGGCGTCACTACAAACGCTCGGGTCAATCCCGTCATCGCCAAGAGGGTGTTCGAGACGCCGCTGATTGACACGCACGAGCATCTGATCGAAGAGCGGGAGCGGCTGGCCGGGACATCGCATCCGCGCGTGCAGGCGGACGACTGGAGCCGGCTCCTGAGCCACTATCTGAATTCCGACCTGCTCGTGGCCCGGATGCCCAAGGACGCTTACGACGGTTTCTTC
>CAYFUB010000644.1:0-7199 GCA_964346195.1 uncultured Pirellulales bacterium | reverse complement strand
GCCCGAAAGCGGTAAACTCCCGCCACGCCGTGGCGGAAGCGCTCTGTCGCGGAGCGGACCTCCCGGGCGCCAACGCCACCAGGGCCGTAAGGACCGCCACTATATTCCGGCCGCACCCTATCATCCGGTGGCGGATTCAGAGGGCCCCGCTGACCAGATCGATAATCTCCTGGACAAGAGCGGCATGGCGTCGTTCGTCGTCGGCCAGACGGGTGAAGACGTCCTTGATCTTGCGTTCCGTGACTCGCGGGCTATGGACGATCTGCGTGTAGAGCTCGTGGGCGGACAACTCGAACGACTTGACCGTCCCGAGCTCGTCGATGATCTTTTCCTTGTCCTGACTATCCATCTTGGCCGTATTCCTGAACCAGGGCCAGAAGAGTTTCCCGATGCCGCCGGGTGTCCGTCACCAGGATCGTCAAGTGCTTCCTGATGAGCAGAAAGATACCTTCGCCGAGCCGTTGCGAACAGCCAATCCGCTACTTCTTGTAGGTCTCGACGATTCGGGGCCAGAGGGTTTCGAACTCATCGAGGAAGTCTTCGAACGCCCGGCGTTCGGTCTTGAGCCGCAGAGTATCGAACGCGTTCCTGGTGCTCAGGGCCCCGGTGGTCACCTGCTCATGTACAGTCTGCTCAGTGGTGGCGTAGACATAGCCGGTCTGGGTGTCCAGCAGCAGGGCGGAGACGGTTGTGACCACGCGTACATCGACCGTCGGCATGAGGCCCAGCGAGATGACGGTCACGGGCGTGGATTTGTCGGTATCGAGGAAGGTCGTATCGACGGTGTAAACCAGGAGCATATCGGCTTGGACGCGTTCTGCCGCCTGGCGAAGCTCGCGGTCCGACTGGAAGGAACTCGGCAGCAGCAGCCGGCTCAGTGGGGATATTTCGGCCACGAACGGCAGCCGATCCAGACGCTCGAAATCCTCGTCCTTCTCGATGTCGCGCACGGTGATGACGCTGTACGTGCCTGCCCCAATACCTTTGTTTGTCATGGAGGTGTACCCCGGCTCCTGAATCCTGACGACGACCACGTGCGCGGGAAAGCGGGCCGTGGGCTCTCGACGGGTGATTTGAATATCTCTGCCGGTATCCTCGGGCCGGTCGATGGGCTCAAGCTGTTCTGCTGGAGCGTCAGGCGTCCCTCGAGTTTTGGCCGACATAAGACCCAGATTCGCGCCGCGCCCGGGCGCCACATAGCTCGCGCAGCCGCACAGACCGGCGCAGAGAATGACGATGCCCAGGCAAACAATCGATTTGATGTTGGTACACGGCATGGTGGCGACTCCTTACTCTCATGAATCCGCTTGTATCAGACGGTTACCTCGCGGCACAGTGTAGGGTCTTTCACGCCGGCCTGCAAGACCCGAATGAGGTTTTCTCCGCGCATGGGGAAGGAGACCTTCGCATTCACCTGATTTTCGGGAGTGGGTCTCAAGATCGCATTTGGATATGGTTGCCCGGGCGTCTTTCCGACATGCGGCTTGTGTGAAAACCGGCCTGTGACGCGTATTCAGTCTCTTGCCGCGCCGTTGCGGTGGTCGTGCGCGCGAGCCTTCCCCGCAATGTTGGAACACCGGGGAAGGCTGACGTGCCACATCACCGCTCCGCATCACCCCTCCGGTTTTCCCCCCCTGGCACCACCCTTCCTCGGAAGGGCCAGGACCCCGCCCCCCCTCCGTGAAGCGTCCCGGCCCCGTCTCTATTGGAACACCCTGTCAGGGTCGGTTTTCTCGTCAACCTCTGATCATCCGGGCTCTCACGCAACGTCCGTCGGCCTCGCTTTTCGTATTTTCGGAGGCGCCGGTCCAGCAAGTCAACGCAGACATCATAAGACTGTACAGCCGGCGCCTGCATAGGGAAAACGCCTAATTCAAGGTAAGTAGAACACGTATGACCCGCGGAGTGCCTCGCCCGTCCCACCGTCAACGGTGGGCCCGTAACGCGAGTGATCGGAGGTACGGCTTGCGGATGTAGGGCGCTTGGATTAGGGTAGCAGCCATCAAGCAGGTGTGGAAACGTGAAGGGCGGTGCGACGATGGTCAAGACAGAGCAGATACAACTGAGAAGCCAGGGCAACAGCCAGGTGATCGATATTACCGAGCCGGTCGGCAAGATAGTGGTGGGCTGCGGCCTGCGAGCGGGGGTGGTTACGCTTTTCCATGTCGGTTCGACGGCGGGGCTCACGACGACCGAGTACGAGCCAGGCCTGGCCAGGCATGACCTGAAAGCGGCATTCGAGCGGATTGCCCCGGAGGCCGGCCACTACGAGCACGAGAGCACCTGGCACGATGATAATGGCCATTCGCACGTGCGTGCTTCCCTGCTCGGGCCCTCATTGAGCGTGCCGTTCGCCGAGGGCCGGCTGACCCTGGGTACCTGGCAGCAGATTATTCTGATCGATTTCGATACCCGGCCTCGTAACCGTACGATCATCTGTCAGATCATCGGCGAGTAAGTTGTCCAGCACTGATGGCCGCGACCTTTGCGGACGTTCGGCGCGGGCAGACGCCGCAAATGGGCTTGACGAACGTCCTATAATGGCCTAATATCACACTCAGTTTATCTCATCCAAATCCTGCCATTGTGGCGATATCCGGTAGTATGAGAACCCGATATCGGGAAATATTGTGTTCGATAGTCATAGTCGCCATGCTGATGCCGGCGGGCGGCTGCCGGAGCCGTGAGTCAAAGCGCAGCTCCATTGAACTGGTGGGCCAGGCCGAGCTGGGTCTGACGGTGGGCTCGCTGGCGGGCGTGGTCGGACCCGCGCCCGTGCCCGTGGAGGGTTATGGTCTGGTGGGGGGGCTGGCGGGAACAGGCTCGGCCTATTGCCCGCCGCAAGTCCGCGCGTATCTGAGGCAGTATATCCTGGCCCAGTTGCCCGGTGGGGGGAGGGGCGTGGATGAGCTGATCAACAGCGACGACACGGCCGTGGTGCTGCTGGAAGCGGAACTCCCACCCACCCCTTCCAAGGACGAACATTTCGACGTTCGTGTCAGCCTGGTGCCGGGCTCGGAGGCCACCTCGATCCGCGGCGGCTGGTTATATAAGGCCGAGCTGACCCCCAGAGGGACTTTTGGTGCAGACATCAGGGCTCTGGCAACGGTTGAGGGCCCCGTGTTCATCAACCTGGTCGGGATTGTCGAGCCGTCTCCAAAGAGCGGGTACATCCTGGGCGGCGGCCGGGCGCTTTACGATTACGCGGCCATGCTAAGGTTGCGAAAACCGGATTATCGTATGGCCAGCCTGATCCGCAACCGATTGAGTGAGCGGTACGGGCCCAATCTGGCACGCGCCCTGTCGCCGAGCGATATCGAGGTGCGGATACCGCCCGATTACCTGTATCGCAAACCGCGCTTCATCTCCATGATCCCTGCTACGCCCTTGGAGGTAACCGATGAATTGACGCGGGCGAGAGTCAATGCCTTCGTGCACCAGTTGGCGGTCGGGCCTGACAAGGAGAATAGTGAAATCACCCTTGAGGCAATTGGGCGGGATAGCCTTGGCAAGCTGGGCGTGCTGCTGAATGCCTCCGATGCCGAGGTGCGTCTGCGGGCCGCGCGGTGCATACTGGGTCTGGGTGATGACCGCGGCCTTGGGCCGCTGCGCGATCTGGCCCTGGACCAGGATTCGCCGTATCGACTCGACGCCCTGGAAGCGGTGGTGGTCTCGGCCCGGCGAAACGATGCCTCGGCGCTGGCCCAACGGCTGCTGCGGGACGACGACGTGAAAGTAGTGCTGGCGGCGTACGAGCACCTCAGGCGGATGGAGGACCCGGCCATCGTGCGGGAGGTTGTCGGACGCAGCTTCCTTTTGGAGCAGGTCGTCCAAACCAATCATAAGTCGATCTTTGCGGCGCGCAGCGGCGACCCGCGTATCGTCCTCTTCGGTGCCCCGTTGGTGTGTCGTGACAATGTATTCGTGGAGTCTCCGGACGGGACGATTGTCGTCGATTCACGGGCCGGCCAGAGTCACGTTTCCGTCTTTCGCAAGCATCGCGCGCGTCCCGGGGTTATGGGACCGATCAAAACGGGCCTGGATCTGCGCGATCTCATCCACGCGCTTGGGGCCGAGCCGGGCAGGACCGCGCAGGGCCGACTTTGGGGCCTGGGCACCTCATACGCGGAGATGATTGCTCTGTTGGAGCAACTCTCGACGAAAGGGGCGGTGGCAGCGGAATTTTGGGCAGGGCCGCTCCCCAAAACCGGTCTTGAGGTCAAGAAATGAGAAGCGGCGGGCCGATAAGAGAGTGACACGCTGTTCCGCAATGCTGCTGGAAGGATGGGCGTCCTTGGAAACTTGAGTTCTGCAAAACGGACATTAGGCCTACTTTGGGAAGGAAGGATCAGCTTCTCGATTCCTCCTTTCCAAATTGCGGGTGCCTGGCAGATGCTGAATCAGAGCGATTCTTCCAGGAAATCATGAAATCGATTTCCTGGAAGAATATAGGCCTAATGTCCATTTTGCAGAAGTTCGGATGAAATCATGACAGTCAGGTAGACCATGCGACTTGAGAAAATCATACTCGACGGATTCAAGAGTTTTGCCGACCGGACGGACTTCGTCTTCGATACTGACATCACGGGCATTGTCGGACCCAACGGCTGCGGGAAGAGCAATGTGGTCGATGCGGTCAAGTGGGTGCTCGGCGAGCAGCGGGTCAAGAATCTGCGCAGCGACCAGATGGCCGACGTGATTTTCAGTGGCAGCAGCAGTCGCAAGCCGCTGGGTTCAGCGGAAGTGACGCTCGTGCTTTCCAACCCCCAGGGCGCGGGCGGCCGGCTGCCCATCGAGGCCGAGGAAGTCCGGATCTCGCGACGGATCTATCGCAGCGGCGAGTGCGAGTACCGCATCAACGGCAAGCTGTGCCGGCTCAAGGACGTCCGCGAGTTGTTCATGGACACCGGCGTCGCCACCCGGGCCTATTCGATCATCGAGCAGGGGCAGATCGATCAACTGGTCAGCGCGTCGAAGGTGGACCGGCGGATCGTGTTCGAGGAGGCCGCGGGCATCAGCAAGTACAAGGCCCACAAGAAAGAGGCCCTGCGCAAGCTCGAGCGCACGGAGCAGAATCTGCTGCGCCTGGCGGACATCCTTGCCGAGGTGGGCAAGCGGCTGCGCAGCGTCAAGCTGGCCGCCGGCAAGGCGCGCAATTATCTCGAATATGCCCAGCGGCTCAAAGAGCTGCAGGTCAACTACTCGCTGGTGGAGTACGGCCGGAACAAAGAGCAGCTTGATGAAAAATCCGGCCTGCTGCACCAGGCGGAAGAAGTCTTCTCCTCGGCGGCGGCCGCGGAAGCCGGGGCCGAGGCCGAGGCCACCCGGCTCGGAAATGAGATCATCGACCGCGAGCACAAGCTCAGCGA
Source organism: uncultured Pirellulales bacterium (assembly GCA_964346195.1). GTDB lineage: Bacteria > Planctomycetota > Phycisphaerae > Sedimentisphaerales > Anaerobacaceae > PLanc-01. Next base: position 1,830 of record CAYFUB010000644.1, on the reverse strand, counting down.
GACGGGCAATTCCCTCGTCGCCATCCAGAGCAAGATCGACCAGAAGCTTCAGCGCATCGAATTCCTGCGGTCGCGGACGCTGGAGCTCGAACAGCGCCGCGGTACGGCCACGCAGCAGATCGAGACGCTGCGCGCCCAGGGTGAGGCACTAAGATCCGACTTGGCGCGTCATCACGATGAGCTGGCCGCCTGCGACGGGGCCGTCGCGGAACGAACGGAGGCGATCGAGGAAATCCAGAGAGTTGCCCGGGAGGCCGGTATTCAGCTCACTTCGCTGGAAGCGGAGCTGGAGGACGAGAAATCAGGGATCATCGACATCGTGCGGCGGACGGCCCAGTTGCACAATGAGATTCAGAGCCTGTCGAGCTATCGGAACAACCTGTCGAACCAGCGCGAGCGCCTGGCGGGAAGGGCCCAGACAGCCAAGGCCGAGCTGGAGCGGCTCCTGACCGAGAAGGCGCGGCACAATGCCCGGCTCGGCGACATGTCCAAGGTGCTGGAGGAGCTGGAACAGAACTTGGAATCGAAGCGACAGAGGATCGAGGAGGCCGAGGCGCACGTCGCCGACGGCGGCAAGCGGCTGGCGGGCAGCAAGGAGGCCCGCAGCGCGCTGAGCAGTGAGCTGGCCGTCCTGACCGATATGGAACGCCGCTACGAGGGACTCGACAACGCCGTCAAGAATATCCTCAAGGCGCAAAAGGACGAGAACCGCAAGCTCGATTACATCGACGGGATTCTGGCCCAGAAGATCGGCACGGACGTCGCCCATGCCGGTGCCGTGGAGGCCGCCCTGGAGGGGCTGACTGACGTGCTGTTGGTCAGTGACACGGACCGGCTCCTGCGGGACCGCGAGATGCTTGCCAATCTCGAAGGCCGGGTCCACTTCCGCCGCCTGGATCGGATCGAGCCTTTTGTGGACGACGTGGACTTCTCGAAATACCCGTTCGTCAAGGGGCGACTGGTCGAATTCGTCCAGTACGACGGGCGCTATGCGCCGCTGGCGTGGAGCCTGCTGGGCAAGACCGTCGTGGTGGATTCGCTGGACGCGGCGCTGGAGCTGGCAGACTACACGCGGGCCGGCTATACGTTTGTCACGTTGGCCGGCGAGTGCCTCGGTGCCGACGGACTGCTGCGGCTTGGGCCCCTGGGCAAGGCGACCGGCCTGATCTCCCGCCGCAGCCGGATCAGCCAACTGGAAGAGACCATCGCGAGCATCAACGCCGAGATCGTCCAGTTGGAGGACCAGATCCAGAGGAACGCGCAGACCAAGGCCCATCTCGAAAAGCTGTGCAAGGACCTGCGCACGGCCGTCTACGAGGTCAACACCGAGAAGATGCAGGTGACCTCCAAGCTGGCCGTTTACGAGCAGGATATCAAACGGCTGAAAGAGGAGGAGCCGCTGATCGCCAGCGAGCTGGGTTCGCTCGAAGCGGAGATCGCCCAGTCGGTGCAGAAGGAGTACGACTCGAAGCAGCGGCTCGGCGAGCTCGAAGCGGTGAACAACGAGCGGGCGGCACGTATCAAGGACCTCGAAGGGCGGCACGAGGAACTCAAGGGACAACAGCAGGAGCGCATGCAGGAACTGACGGATCTGAAGGTCCGGCTCGGCCAGGTCATCGAGCAGCAGAAGGGCCTGCGGCAGATCATCGAGAGGCTCCAGGGGCAGATGCAGGCGAGTGTGCGCACGCTCGCCACCTCCGAGGAGGAGATCCAGGTCTGCACGAGCCAGTTGGCCGAGGCACAGCGGGACATTCTCAGTTGCGAGGCCCGCGTCTCCGAGCTGTTCGTCGAAAAGGAGGGTGCCCAGCACGACAACAGGCAACTCCAGGA
>CAYFUB010000643.1:0-3613 GCA_964346195.1 uncultured Pirellulales bacterium | reverse complement strand
ATTTCACGACCGATGACGAACTCTACGCCAAGCTCCAGGGCGACAAGGAGATTCATGTCCTGGTCTCGGCCGACTCCGACTGGAGTAACAAGACCGAGCCTTTGGTCTTCGTCCACAACGCCTACGGCCACGACCGCAAGGCCCTGATGACCCCCAACGTCCAGAAGATCATCGCCCGCGGCACCGAATGGGCCGCCACCGGAAAAGTGACGGAGTAAGACGGTGACCTGGAGCTCGTACCCTGTGGCTCGTGTCGCGTGAAGCATGTAGGGTGGGTTCTCAACCCACGCGTTTATTTTCGCGCAGAGACGCGGAGACGCAGGAAAAGCTCCGGGTGGCATCGTCGAGACCGGAGGTCTTGGCGGTGGTCTTCCTGACGGGCTGGAGTATCGTCACTTGCGTGCGGTCGCGCCGTTCTCGGCTTTGACGCGCGCGAGCGCTTGCTTACACTCTTCACACAGATCACAAGTCTTCTGGTCGTGCTCGACCAGCGTGTGCGGATAGGCGCGGGCGCAGGCCGGCGCGGTGCATCGTGGGATACCGAGGATGAAGAACGTGCTCGAGATTCCCTGCTTGGTCGAACGTTCGAGCAACCTGGGCCTGTTGGGTGGTTCTTCGTTGAATGCCGCGGTGTACCGATGATACGACATCAATCCGTTGCCGCGTTTACCCCAGCCGTACAGGAAGTTGTAGTCCCTGGCGAAGATGTCTGCCTCGGTAATTCCGAGATAGCCTATGACGCCGCTTCGTGAGGCAGGTACGCGCGCCCGAGCCAGGGCGGGGAGCAATCTCTCGGCATCGTACTGGCTTTTTGCCGCGAGCTTCGACACGAGTTCATCAAACGCGTAGATTTTGGCCGGGGGACAGCCATCCTTCTGGAGGATGGTCTTGAGGAACCGCACCCGGGTACCGTGATCGTCCAGGGATTCTTCCGTGAGGCCAATTTCTGCGAGAAGCCGGTTCCATACCTGCTTCGGCATGCAGGCCCTGATCTTGTCTATCGCTTTCTCCAGGTACTCGTCGGCCAGATTGCGATCTGCCGACCCTGGTATCAAGGAGTATCCGGCGATTGAGAACCGGATGCCGAGTTTCTGCTGAAGGGCCTCTCTTAACTCCGACAGGAGTCTCATATTGACTGTGCCGATTGGAACCGTCACGATCTCCACGTTGGAGAGCTTCTGCGGGGGGCTTGCCTGTCCGTTATCGGCGCGAGGCAGTGCGTTCAACTCGGCGAGCAGTCGGCGGGCAGCGGCGATCTGCTCTTCCTGCTCCGCATACCGGTAGACCGTCTCCGCTTTCCGGACGGCTTCTTCGCTACGCCCGGCTTGCTGAAGCAGGCGGGCCAGCTTTATTTGGTACTCCAACCGCCAGGAGTCCACGCGCAATCCCTGCTCGTACAGGGAGATGGCCTCATCGTTCTTGCCTTCTTCGGTATAGATGTCTGCCAGCATGAAGAAGTCCTCAACGACTTCTCTCTGATCCACATTCGATTGTTTCTTATGCTGTTCCACGCGGTCCCGAAGATATTCCGTCACGGCCGGGTCTTGCCCCCGGTCCATCCCTGACTGCAGCGGGGCCAGGACAATCAGCAGTACGGCGAGAACCCATCCGAAACTCTTCATGACTCAATCCTCCTGGCAGGTTGGCTCATTCATGGCGGTATCGCATCTTTCGCCACACGGGTGACAATCAAGCTTTTCGGTAACGGTATATCGGCATACTGTACGTGAGACTCCTGCAATACCAACAAAGACTATGCGGGAAATTGATGCCTAAGCAGGGATGGATGCCGAATTACAGCGGTGATCGCTTTCTCAATCATCATCGGGCCGATTGACTATCGGACTCTGTGATTGCCCCCCTGTGGCAGGTGGCGCTTGCAGAATCGGGGCACCTGGGCAGGGTCATGTTCGATCTGAGAGGCGACGGTGTTCGACGGCAGGGCGCAAGGAGGACAAAAGAAAGAGAGAGGCGTAGGCGGTTGCCTATGGGAGGTGGACGGTGTATAGAGAGGAATAGAGCCCTGTTGTGTGGCGGGGCGTGGGGCGACTGTGAGGATAGAGAGGTTCTTATGTTCGAACGGTTTACGGAGCATGCACGGCGTGTGATGGAGTTGGCGAATCGGGAGGCGCAGCGGTTCGGGCACGAGCGGATCGGGACTGAGCACATCCTGTGGGGGCTGGCGAAGGAGAACCACGGGGTGGCGGCGACCGTCTTGGAACATTTCCATGTGGACCTCAAGCCGCTCCGCCAGGAGGTGGAGGCGCTGCTGCAGAATCGTCCGCATCTGGAGGACGTCGCGAAGCTGCCGCAGTCACAGCATGCGCGAGATGTCATCGTGTACGCGGTGGAAGAGGCGCGGGCGCTGCACCACAACTACGTGGGCACGGAGCACATCCTCCTGGGCCTGATGCGCAGCGGCGAGACGGTCGCGGCCCAGGTCCTGGTGAACCTCGGGCTGCAACTCGACGCCGTGCGGGACGAGGTCCGCAAAGCGGTCGGTTCGAGTGCCAATTCATCGAACCCCGAAGCCGCCCGCTGAGCGGTGCTGTATGGTCAGCGGCCGGTCCGACCGCGCGAACCTATCACGTCCGGCGCGGCGACGTGGCACGCTGGTTCGGGCGAGTTGCGGCCTGGCAAGGTGCGGGTTAGCGTGCCGCGGCGGCCTGCGCCGAGCGCACGTGCTCGCAGGCCTGCAGGATTTCGTCTTTGAACTGCTCGAAGTCAAGTTGCAGCCCGTTGACATAGGTGCTCCACCCGGCGCTCGATTTCGCAAAGTGCAGGGCATCCTCGATTTCCTCCTCGGTCGCCCCGAAGAGCTTGGCCACTTCGGTATGGTAGAAGGCACAATAGCGGCACTTCGTGACCCCGGCGATGGCCAGGCCGATCAGCTCGCGGTACTTGTTCGGAATCGGACCCTCTTCGAGTTGGACGCGCTTGAACAGTTGCCATTCCAACTCCAGCGAAGAATCGGGAATTGCCTTGAACATGCTGGGAACGAGTCCGAACGTCTGTTCGATTTCCTCATACACTTGTTTTCGCGTCATGGTCCATTCCTCCTGATTGTCTGTCTGTGGATGCTATCGTAATCCCCTTTTGTAGAATGACGGCCGGCGTCATCCGTCGGTCGTCGACGCTAATGAATGTTACGGGTCGGGTGGACCCGAGTTCAACGAGGTTCTCCAGCGGTGGGAGAAACAGGTGTGAGGAATTACCCGAATGGGATGTGGTTCAGTTCCTTGTGAGCCCGAGTTTGTGTCTTAGCTCGACTTTTGCCATTTTTATGTGGCAAAAGACGTCGTGTTTCCGGGGTTTCTCATGTCATGGTTGCCTTTTTGTACGGCATCCTATTCTTGACGGAAGGCAGAAAATTGGCTAATGCCCAGTTCTTCCGACATCTTCCCACATGTCACGCCGCCAAAAATGGCAAAAGTCGAGCTTAGAGACTGTCTCAAAACGGCAATGTCATTCTGAGCGAAGCGAAGAATCTGGGTTGCGCACTTGAGAAACCCCTCATTCGATGGCCAGATGGTTCGGGGCCCCCCAAACGCACTACTTCGCGTTTGGGGACCCCTTCGCTTCGCTCACCATGACAAGTCAGAGTGTCGTTTTG
>CAYFUB010000642.1:0-18892 GCA_964346195.1 uncultured Pirellulales bacterium | reverse complement strand
GTTAGCCCGGCGCCAAAACCCTGTTGTCTCTCGCGGGACGCCAACTCCTCTCCTGAGAGGCCGGTATAGTAGCCAAGCTGTTCGCGACGAAGTTGTTCGCCAAGTCTACCAAGAGCGTCCGTTCTTCCCCGCATGGAGGTATTTGCAACCCCCTCCCCAACCGTAGTGCTCCCAAGTCCTCTCGCCGACAAATTCGCCTGCCGGGCTGCTAGATCCCGGTCAAATGCCTGGTTAATGTCGCGAGCAGCCTGTGTGCCAAGCCCCTGAAGCAGTCCCATGCCCGTCGCCGTGCGATTGGCATACGCTTGGTTTATACCCGCCCCGGTATTCAACCCGGTGGCTGTGCGATTGGCATACCCTTGGTTGATGTCTTGGCCAGTCGCCAGTCCGGCGGCCTGGGCCTGCTGCCCTATGTCGCCCATCTGCCCGGCGTAATTTTGGGCGGTGTTGGTCAACTCCCCGTACCCCCCGTATAGGGCGCCCCGTGGTCCTGCCCAATAGGCGGGGTTTTGATAGTGCGCCGTAGACTGTGTAGATAGGGCCTGTGACAACGGCACGACCCCTTGGTATCCCTGCCCGCCATAGAGTGCTTGATTGTACCCCTGTTGCAGGTCGCCGCGGGCTTCCTGCATTCGCTCTTCTTGCTGTTGCCGGAAAGCGTCCCACACCTGTTGGTTCTGCTGATTGCGCCAGTTGTCAACAAGGAAATTGCCCAAATTAGCCCAAGAGAAAAAGTCCATTCCTCCACCCGTATTCGGCGTATTGTTGTTGCCGAGAGCGGCGAGCCCTCCACCTACGGCGGCTCCCGCCGCGCCACCGACCAGGGCCGCCTTACCCAAACCCGCGCTCGCCGCGGCTGCTGCTGCTGGCACAGTTACTAACATTACTCGCCCCCCTCCATTGCGTTGTTAACCATCTGCACGATCTTTGTTGCCTCAGTGTTTATTTCAAGAGCCTCCCGGTGCGCAAGCTCCGTATCGGGCGACTGTGCAAGAATCATCGTCGCGCGAGTATGGATCTTGAGCGACATATCACGAATGCGACTGAGCAGTTTGCCAACTTGTCCGCCCCGGTCCATTCCTCAGTTGCCTTTTTGCAAAGTCCTCATTAGCGCTGTAGCCGCAATCGTCATAACCTGAGACTGGGCGTGTGCCTCGTGGTCGGCAGGCAGTCGAGTCTCCACGTCGCAGGCCCGGTCGAATATGGTCTGAGCCTCTACGAGAGCGGCGTCGATTCGCCCCTGCAACTCCGCCACCTGAGCTTCAAGGTCTTCGATTCGTCCCATTACAACAGAGCCCCTTTCTCTAAGATCGGCCCGACTCGACCTACATCCCAACCTGCGCTATTGCCAATTTCGGCCGTCAGCCCGCCGCCCGTCTCATCGTGGAAGCCGCGGTCATTGGCAACAGCAAGAGCCGTTCCCGTTCGACCCTGTTCGTCGAGTCGCCAGTAATGGATAAGGCCCTGGGGATAGGCATCACAGCGAAGACGGTAGGTGTACATATTGGAGATTTCGCTCGCGGTGAGGGCACGGTTCCAGATCCCGCGGTCTTCGGCGTTGCCTTCGTTGTAGAGGTTGCCGTGCCGTCCGAGCGCCAGGTTGTTCGTGTCGGTCGCGATGTTCCCAGTCGGTGAATATGTCGTCCCACCAGCCGAGCCATCGAGGTAGCCGGTAAGGGTGCTACCGTCATAGGTCATCGCTAGGTGGTGGAACGCGCCCGTCGTTATCGTCTTGCCGATATTGCCGCCGTACTGAGTTGTTCCGTTATACACGAAACATTGCACGGCGGTTCCCGCACAGCGCAGCAAAGCCTGTCGATGGAGCGAGCCGTCAGCCGTGCGCCACCATGCCTGCAATATGGTTTGCCTATGCGCCGGGTCGGCCAGAGCATCAGGGTAAAGCCAGCCGGTACACGTTATGGCGCTTAGGCCGGACAATAGGCCATTGTCAGTCGAAACGTGCAGGTACTCGCTTTGGCTTTCTAGTAGCCCGATGCTCACGAGAGATCTTCCCAGACTTCGATCGCAAATACGATCGAGTCATCGCTCGCCGTATCGTTTGCGCTGTCGTGGTTCAAGCGGATGCGCATCAAGTCCCCCACGGCCATGCTGTCCTTGTTCGATAAGGTGATGTCGAACGAGGCTAACCGCTTCGCAGTTCCAGGAACGGTGTCGGTGCCGGCATTGGCGGTGTCGAAACTGCTAGCCGTGAGCATATCGACCGCGTCAGCGGGCGTGATGGCCTCGACCTGGACGGTGAAGGCTACGTCGTTGGAGGTCGCCGTCTCTACACAATACCAGATAGTCGCCTTGACGGTGCCGTTCGTGTAATCGCCGGGCAGCGAAAAGCTCGGCGTAGTTGCATATTCATTTGCGGCGTCATCAAAGACGAGCACCGGGCGGTCCATGTAGCTTTTGCGGTCGGGCGCGGTGGATGTCGGGATAATGAGAGCATCAGCGGCCCAACGTCCGAGCGTCCTGTGTGTTCCGCTGCCTCCGCGTGCCGCTGCGAGCACGCCCGACGCAATCACCGACGCGTCAAGTGTGCCTCCATCGCCCGCGTCGCCTGTATGGTCGTGATCGTGAAGCGCATGCGTATGATCGGAGCGGGCAAACGTCGGGGCGGTTCCTTCGGCGTTGGCTGTGGTTGTCGAAACAGCCGTGCCGCAGGGCACATTGTGCATGTGGTCGGAACGGGCAAAAGTGTGGGATGTGCCAACACTGTTTCCCGCTTCCGGCGTGACATTTGTACTTGGCGCAGCCGTATCCAGCGCGTCGCTTCCGTCATTCGGATCATGCGTGTCCTTGTGGGCCGTCGAGGCGATTCCGGCCGAAGCCAGAGTCTTGAATAGTAGATCGCCGCTAGCATCAATCGTGGCGACATCGTTTTCGTTGGGGCCCGGGTTGTTCGTCGGCCATTTGACCCCATGCAGATTGATCCGACCATTTCCGTTGGGCGTTAGATTAATATCACCATCGGTATCAGAAACGATTTCGTCTGGCGCAGTTATCTGTATCCCGCCGCTGGCAATCAATGTCCCGACGACTTCCACATCATTAGAAAGCTCAACGCCGCCGCCGCCCTTGCCGCCGATGACAAGGTCGATAGTCACGTCGTCACCGACGGCCATGACCGATGGGTCGTTACCGGTGGCGGCGTTGGCTATCTCTACATAGTTGACCGCGCTGGAGACTGTCGAAAACCCCAACATTTCGTTTTGGGCCGTGTCGACAAGAGTGCGGGCGCGCACCAACAGCATCTTGATTACTTGGAGTGACTGTCGCACCTCATCGAAATCGTGGACATTGACCTTAATGTCGGCCGGCGTCGTCATGGTCGCAGTGCCCCCTTGCGATCAACGACAGCCATGATTCGCTCCAAGGTCCAAGCTGCGTTATCTTCCCCGTTGCCGACCTTTATAAAGAATGCCGCCCCCTCTCCTCGCGGTCTGTTCTTGTAGTTCAATCCCGCCGACCATGTTCCCCTCGCAAACGCCTCTGCGCCTTTCGCCTCTTCAACGGTCTTACCGAGATGCAAGCTCCAATCTACGTCCCCGCTCTTCGAGGCCACGATGGCCATTAGTTCGGAGACTATTGCTTTGTAGTACCCGCCCGCTTTGATCGGCCCAATGTAGGCGTAGCTACTGAAGTTGTTGCCGTCGTCGGTATTCGCGCTGCGGGAGAACTTCCGAACGTACCCATCGCGACCCGCCAGCAACACCCCGCTTGAGGTCGGCAGGTCGGCCTCATAGGGCAAGACCGCTGTTGGTTCATGGGCGTTCTGGTAACTGTCCGGCCAGAAAGACTTCGTTCGCCAATCAATGAACCAGTGGGTTCCGCCACCGCCCGTATTTGGCGTCAGAAAGAGGCAAACCCCATCCTGGTTAATGTCATACGCCATGTGGACCGTGTGGGTTTTGGGGTTGACGTACCGCAACTGAGCCGGCAATCGTTGCGGCGAAACCGGGGTCGGATAGGAATCTATTCTTGCCCCGATGACATAGACGCCGTTCTGGGAGAGTATGACCGTCTCGCCCTCCGGCGTCTTACACCAGGCGTTTGCGTCCACGATTGTCAAGGCCGTGCTGACAACATCAATCCGGCCGCCGTAAGTTGGATCGCCACGCAGAACCCATATTCCCGCGTTCGTCCCGAACAGCAAGTAGTCTTTCGTGTGGGGAATAAGCGCCGTAAGGGGCGCGCCAACCTGCCCAACATCATGCGTACCGTCTCCCGCTACCGCCCCGCCGGGGTTCCCGGTGCCGAATTGCCAATCCAGTGGGTCATCTATGGCGCTCATGTAGAAGACGTTGGGCGTGCTGGTCCCGTCCGCCCCGACCGGACTGACCGATCCACCCATAACGATGCGACTGAGAAAAACGGCGATCAGGGGGCAGCCGATCGGGACCGTGTTAACCATAGCGGTTCCGGCGGAATTCGGTCCGGCCGAAGACGCAGTCCAGGCGTCCAGGGTATTGTCGATCGGATCGTATATCTTAGGAGTCCGCTCAATGCGGAAGTCTATGCCGCTGGAGGCCCCGGCGCCCTTTCCGGCGGCGGCGGCGAGGACGATTGTGTTACCGTTCGGGTTAACCTCTTCGTCTTCGTCAATGCGGTGAACGCCCACATATGCCAAATCGCTTCCGGCATCCAAGAACCTTACGCAATCGTCGTATTTGATGACCGGCGGAGAGGCGGTTGTGAAGTCGCCGATCCCAGAGGAAGTAAAGCTCGTCCACGGATCCCCCGCTAAGGCCCCATCCGTCCCGGTGTGCTTAAGGCCGTAATCTGCGATATAGAGTTTCTGGAGATAGTCAACGGCGTTTACCTTACGATCCGTTGCGAGTGTACGCCGCGTTTCGGAATCGCTCGCCGTGTTGGAAACTTCGGTCCAAATGTTCAGACTGCCGTCACGAAAGACCGTGCCGTTTGACGACGCAACGGCATAGACGCGCTTCTCGTTCGCCGTCGTGGTCGTTGTGTACTCCAGGGCAAAGCCGGTAACGTAGGCATATTCGTCGGCGCCGCTCGGCGTAATGACGCCGAACCCCATATCGCTCCCCAGCGTAGCCATGTCCACGCTGGACGACCCCGGATTGCCAGCCCCATCGAACGTGTAGCGAGTAACAAGTCGTATGCCATTGCCCCACGCCTCGATCGTCTTGTTGGCGGGATTCAGCTCGACCGTAAGCACTTCGGGCACGAAACCGAGCCCTTGTTGCCCTGTATCGAAATCCAGCGTTCCATCGGCCGCATAGGCCAGGAATTGCACCACCGACTGTTGGATAATCCCGGGTGTCTTCTGAACCAAGAGAACAAAGCCGCCCGTGGAGGACGCCTGCCCGGTGCCGTTAAGGCGACAATAGACAAGCCACGTTGCACCAGATGCTCCGGGGGTTCCCGTAGTGCTGGAAAAGACGAGGGTTATTCTATAGGTCGAAGTCGAATCGAAATCGTTGGGGAGATCCAAAACGGTGTTGCGTGTTCCCGCCGCCGCCGTGGAGTTGTAATAACCAACGGCGTTTTGGGCCACCGAAAGCGGCATGTACTCCGGCAGACTGGATCCGGCGAGAGATAACCAGTTGCCCGCTACGGGCTGGCCGCTCTTGCCTGTGTGGATGAAGCTGTCCGACCATATCCGTGCGCTCGTGGCGACGGTTCGTACCTGCCCGAGCATACGGGGAACAGCGCCATTCAGGTCGTCTGTATCATCATCGTCGTCGCTAAAGGCCTTTATCAGTCCCGGCCTAGACCCCCCGCGCTCGCGCCGCTCGAAGACGTCTTCGGGGCGCACATTCAGCGCGTCGGGCGTAGTGAACGGGCGTTGCTGCTGATAACCAAGCCGCTCATCCAGCCCGCCCACCGGGAAAGCCAAGTCGAGCGAGCGCTTAGCCATACTATCAGCTCGTCAGGGTCTTACGCTGGTACTTGAGAAAGATCGCCGTACAGTTCATCGTGTCGGTTGTATGGGCAACCGGCGTAAGGCCGATCGTTACGTTGGTTCTTCCCGCCACATCCGCAGCCGCTATAGTGGCAGCCTTGTTTGCGTATGACGTTGTCTGGTTTGTCGCAGTCGTATCCGTGACTTTCGTGTCACCTTCGGAGAAGAAAGTGTCTACGGTGAACCCGACAGCGTCCGTAGTTCCCCCCGAAGCGATACGGACATTGAGCTGCATATCGTACGACGTATCCAGGTCGTATGGAATCATAAACTGGTTTATGATCTGGTCGTTGTTGCTCGCCGCCCATTGGATGCGCTGACACCCATCGGTCGCATCGTTAATGGCCGACAGAATGGGGGTCGTATCACTCGCAAGTATACCACCGTTGGCCGCTATGGCCCCTACGTCGAAGTTCGACGCCTCTCGCCATGTATTAAGCGGGAAGTCAATAAACCCTTGCGTCGTTCGGATGTGCCGCGCCAATTCCTGTAGCGCTCCTTCAACGGTGGTCGCCGTGATCAAAGAAGCCGCATCTGCAATACCCACGTCGGCTATATCGTTCCACGTTGCCGACGCAGTCGTTCCCATATTGACATAAACGCGCGCACCCGATGTTCCATCGGTGTGCAGGAACAATGCCGAGGTAGCCCAGTTTTCAACACCGTTTCCGACAGTGTCGCCCCAACCTAGTACCCGCCCCTCAATAGGGTCGGTTAGGGCTCTTTCAATATTGTGTGGTCCGCTCATTCCCCCATCCTCTCTTACCTGTAGGTTATATTTACCTTGCCAACCGCGCCGGCGGTGTCGGCTTCAAGGGTTACAACAACCGCTTCATTCAGTCCGCCCCAAAAGCCGCAAGGGAAATTTATCTCGCCAACCCCGGCTCCAGTGATACCCTCGACGGCCCATTGCTCCGTACCCGCAACCGTGATATTGAGCTTCTTTTCCGCCGCCGGGGCGGCATCGAAACTATAGTGAATTGAGTCAATCACCCATCGTATGTCCGCGCCGCCGGCCGCAAGCGTTACAACAGCCGGAGTGTCGGCCGCCGGATGGTGCTTGTCATACTTGGGCACATCTCTAACAGAACCAGCCCCCTGCATGTTTTACCTCCTACTCAAATGAAATGCGCCCATATTGCTATGGCTTATCAAGTCGCCCACAAGATCCGTTACTCGACCAAGAGACAGATTTGTGCCGGCCCCCCAGCAAGGCGACGCGCGCTGCAACTCAAGATCGCCGCTCGCCGCGTCCGTTAACAACGGATCATTGGTCGTGCTGTTGGCGTCCTGACTGGACGCAGCCTGCCAGGCGGCGAGAGTGTTATACCGAGTATCCTCCCAGTAGAGGTTTAGGCTGCTGCTGTTGTAATAGCAGTTGTAGTCGAGCGTCGCGTCCGTAGGCACGACCTTGACGTCTTCATCCACCGCCCCGGCTCCTTGGTTGTTTTCGTAGAAGATGTTGTTTTTAACCGAAAGGCCGGTAGTGCCCGCCTTTATATTCAAGGCCGCCGAGGTGGAATAGGCCACGGTGTTGTGGTAGATCTTTGTATTCGGGCAGGCGTCCAAATCGAACCCATCGTCGCCGCTGTACCAGATTGCATTGTGCCGTAGCATAGCGCCGGTTGTAGCAACAAGAAAAATGAAATCGTCTTCGCTCTGGGTAAACGTGTTCCGCAGTACGTGCATCTGATCCGTCGCCGCCGAGTCAAACCAGATTCCGTGCGAACAGGCATTGAAGTAGTTGTGCTCTATCCAGATGGCGCCGCTGTTGCCCGACGTCGTAGAGCCGCGTATCGCGGCCCCGGCGCTCCCAGGCCATTGATCTCGGAAGGAACAATCGGTTACTTTCAGATCGTGGGCGGCGGTGGCGGCGTTCTCGATATGCACCCCGCCTGCTTTGAAGTGATGAATATTGCAATCGTCAACAACAAGGCCCGGTAATGACCCCGCGCCGGTACTCGTGTAATAGACACACGAGGTGCGCACGCCGTACAACTCTAGGTTCTGGATCGTGACATGGGAATGGTCCGCCATTGTGATGCAGTAACTACGCTTGGAGAACTCCATCGTATGGGTGTCCGGATCGAGGCCGTCCGTACACCAGGCGTAGATCATGTTCCCCGTATCGTCGAAAGTCCACGTTCCGGCGGACATGGAAGCGTAGGTTGTGGCTATGTCCGTATCCCACGTTACATAGGTTAGCGCAGCGCCGTCTTCAAAAAGAAAGGCCACGTTGGCCGTGGTCTCGGCCTTCTCATACAGGTTGTTATGAACCCCGTTAGCGGCCCATGTAGTCGTCAGGTCGAGCCCCGTGATCCGCGGCGCACCACCCGTGCCGTAAGCGCCTATCACGGTCGGCGTTTGACCGTTGCCAACCAGGGTTGCGGGCACGGTAAGTTGCTCGCGCCATATTCCGTCTCGCTTAAAGAGTACGGAATCCCCGGTGGAGAATGTCGCGCCGTTTACCTTGCTGATCGTTTTCCAGGGATCGGCCGTAGATGTACCCGCCCCGTTATCGTCCGAAGCGGTGTGGTCCACATAATAGGTCGTCAAGCTTACATGCTCCCATCGGCTAGAGTTACGTAGTTGTTGTGAATACGGGTATACGGCGTGTCATATTTTCGCCCCCAGGGCGTGCTTCGAGGATTGCCGTTGTACCCAAGTCGCTCGGGCGCCGTGTTCTGCGTATCGAACGCCACGGACGCGGCCAGTCGCTCCATGAAATACCGCCGCTGCACGCCGCTGACATCGTTGTACCGCTCCTCGGCGATCGCCAGGCAGCTCGCCAGCAAAGTCTCCCCGTGCGGCACGTTCCCGAGCGGGAAGCGGTTTGTGTCGGTCATCTTGTCGGGAAGGGAAACATAACGATAGGTCAGGTTGTAAACGGCGTCCGGGCACGGCCACAAAAGCACCTCGAATCGCTGACCCACAGTTCCCGAGGTTGCCTTGGGGCGTATGGCCGCCAACCGCGGCTTGCCGTTACTGGTGCTGTATTGGCGCCGATCGCGTATCTGCCATTCGCCTATCACGGGAATTGGAACGTATCCCTCAGACGTAGCGTACGTGAACTCGCCGTCTATGCCGGCAAAATCGGTCGGCATTTCATAATCGTCCGTTCCCGAAACCGTGACGAGCGTCGCGGTCGGCCGCAGGAAGCTCCACTTGTGCGCCACGGTGCGACCGGGAAGCGGGGGAGGAAAATAGAACTGCCGTTGACCCGCCTCTACGATGTAGTTCACAATCTGTGAATTATCGCTCGACCATTCGCTTTCGCTGAACCCGAAGCCCAGGAACTTGCCCACCTCGCTGCGCAGATCGCTCCTGTCGGCGGTGAGCGACGAATCATGGAATAGATTATTGGCCCAACCAAGTAGCGGCATGGCCTACTCTCCGGTGTCGATGTAAACAATGCTGCCTCGCAGGGCGCATCCCACGGTCACAAGTTCGAGTAAAGTAGCCGACGCCGTTTCAAACCAACCCACCGGATTAAACGGGAGGATGAGCGCGGCATCGTCGGCTATTGTCATTGCCCCCGTAAGAGACGTACCGCCGGCGCCGCTTTTGAATTCGATCGTGCCGGCCGCCGTTTCGGCGGTAAGAACCATTGCAAGAACACGAATCTTCCCGGTCCCCGCCGCTATAATGCTGGTCGTAGAACCGGCCGCGACACTCACTTTATAGAAAGTGGGCGCGCAGGAATTGATGCCCTCGAAGACCTTCTGTGATTGCGGATAGACCGTAACCGGTAACGGCGCAGTGGCGCACACGTCGTCGCTATACTCGTTTGTACCATCGGTTCCGCTGACGAGCTTTATCCGCTGGTGATAGACGTTCGATATATCGTCTGCGGCGAGCGTCGAGCCCCCACTGCCGGAGTTGAGTGTTATGTTGTCGGCCATTATTTCCCCCTAAAGGGGCGGGAGCATGGCGCCCCCGCCCCAATGTTCTGCAACGAGAAACTACCTTCGGACTGCGGCCCTCCACCAATCCATCTGGGCCTTAGACTCGGACGCCGCGCCAACCTTCACACACCAGACCGGCGAAAGCCGCTCCCCGTCCGGGAACGTGGCGGTTTCGATATTCGTCTGGGTAACATAGGTGTTTTGCTCCGCGCCGTTGACAAATACCGCAATGCGCTTGGCCGCCGGTGCAGCCGGGTTATACCGGAAGCCGACCTTGACATAAGTATCGGCTACCGGAACGTGCACCCCGGCGATCTTGACGACCGCACTTTGACCCTCGGCCTTGTAGACGAAGTCCATTGCGTCGCCATCAGCCTGATCGACGTGGAAGCCGATGAAACTGAACGCGCCGAGTGCGGCATCGTCGTCGGTCAGGCAGAGAGTCTTTGCAAGACTGACATCGTCGCCCTCGTCCCAACCGAGACCAATAAACATGGCACAGGCGTTGTTCGCGATGGACGCCTTCTTTACCCTCGCCTCAAACCAGGATTGCTTCGGGGCGCTGGAGTCGATCTCGAAGAACGGCGAAAAGGTCGTAATGACCGATTCGTCGTTGTCTGCGTCATTGCCCCCGACCTCAAGAACACCGGCTGCCTCTCCGGCAAGCGCGGTAACGGTAACACCCGTATCGCCATAGTATTCGTAACGGCCAAGGCCGTCGCCTACCCCGGCGGTGACTTCGTTCACGTAATCGAAATCATCGTAGAACAGATAGCCGTAGCCGGGATCGTTGAGTATCTTTGTCGCGTCACAGTCATGCCAGATGCTCCGGCTGGGATACGCCGTTGCCGTACTCGGTTCCGTTTTGTAATCAACAAATTGAGTCATTCTCGCTCACCTCCTTTCTACTGGCTGAATACCGCGTTGCGCCTGCGGTCGATACAGATGAAGTTGTAAGTCAGCCACACGAAGGTCTGAGTAACGTTGACCTGGTGCGGGGCCGGCTTGACCGTCTCGCGCAGGTAATCGCCCTTCAAGACCACCGGGTAGAACGATTTGTGGTCCACCATGTAGACCGGGTTGGTAAGCGACGTGGCACTTCCGCGAACCGGAGCACTGATCCCGTTCTCCTCAATATGAGCGATTCCCTTAATGGGGATGCCCTTGAAAACGGTCGTGCCGTCCATCTCGGCGACGTCCGGGCCGAGGTTGTCGTTCTGGCTGCGAGCCACATCCTCTATTGCAAGCTGGGTCGTGTAGCTGCAATAGATCCGGTACCGCTGGCCGAGCGGGCCGCGAAGCTGCGGAACACTTGTCGGGCTCTTGTAGTTCATCTCCAAATGCGCCAGTCGCATCTTATTGATGAGGTCCGCGTACGAAGCGTCCGAATAGTTCGCGCTGTAGTTCATCCAGTTCGGGTAAGTGACCGTACTGATGCCTGCGGTGCTGTAGGTCGTGTCGGTGGAATCCAGCGCACTGTCGCCCGTGAACCCGGTCGTCGCGTTATAGACCACCCAATAGGGCAGACCGTAAGGCACGTCCGCGTCAGTGGTGCTCGACGGGCAAGCCCAACCCGCCGCCTCAAGCAGGTCGGCCATCTTAATCATGGCGTTGATTCGCCGCGGTTGGATCGAATCTTGAACCAGGGACTTGCCCTTATTCATCAGAACGTCACTGCGGAACTCAAACGCCCATCCCGTTCTGGCGTGGACCCACGGGACCGTAATATCGGCCAGGTGGTCGCCAATCGAAATGTCATCCTCATCCAGCAAGCCAACGTGATTTGCCACATCCTCCAGATGCAGCATCAGCGAACGCTGAATGCCGCGACCGCCGTCTTTTATGACGCGGTCTTTCTTGAGCCATTTGCCCATGACCTCATAATCCTGGAGATCCTGGGCGATTTGGCTGAACTTCAACCGTTCAAGGTCGTTTAACGTCCCAACGACCAGGTCGGCGAAGTCGCCAGCATGTAGGGCCATTTAGCTCCCTCCCCCTTCTTATCGCGCCGAGTTAGAACTCGAAATCGTCGTCCGCCTCTTCCCCGATACCGTGCTTCTTCTTGAAGGCCTCTACCCTCGCGGCCGCCCGCTCTACCCCGCTGAGTTGCGCGCTCTTGCGGTGTGTCGGTCGACTGACGGCCTGAGACTTCCGCTTGGAGACTTTGGCGTCCAGCGCCTTTCTCGCCAGCTCGGCGTGCTTGTCGGCAAATACAACTTTCACGGCGTGGGCAAACAGCGCCCCATCGGAAGGGGGCGGCAACCCGCGCTTGTGAAAGACCTCTCGCCTGAAGTTGACTTCGTCCCACAACTCCTGGCGCTTCGCATAGGTCGGACTGTCCATAGACAATCCGGACGTGCGGCCCTTTCCCAGCAAGTCGGCATATTCATCGCCAAGGCTCTCGATACTCTGATCGAATCGCTCTATGGCGGCATCCATCGACTGCCGTTCAAGGTGTGAAAAAATTCCTTGCAGCATTTCGTGTTGCTGCTGCATGACGGTCTGGTTATGTTCGTACGCGCTCTTGAGCGTATCCACGTATTTGACGAGTCTCGGATCGTGCTCGAAATCGTCGTTGTTAGACAGTTCCGGAAACTCGAACTTCAGGGCTTCGGCCTGTGGCTTGGCGACTGCGTCGGCGCCCGTCGTCTGCTTTTGTCCGGCGTCCCCCCGCTGTTGGGCCAAGGTGGCGACCGCCCGTTTCAGCTCGGCTGGAGAGCCGTAGGAGCGGGCAAGGTCATCAGGTACTCCGAGCACCCGGGCGATTGCCATCATTTCGGCATCAAGGGGCTGTCCCGTCGGGGTCTTGTCCGCTGGAGGCTCTTCTTCGGCGGAGTCTTCGGAGTCCTGCTCCTCCGCCACCTCCTCTTTTTGGTCGCCCCCCTTGTCGCCTTCGTCGCCCTCTTTGGCGGCCGGCGAACCTAGTTCGTCCTCTTCGTCGACGTCGCCGTGATCGTAGTCGTCCGCCAACGCTTCGTTTGTCTCTACCGCCTCGTCCGTGGCGTCTTGTGTTTCGTCCGCGAGGCTCTTGTCTTCCTCATCCGGCATAAACTCCCTTTCCCCTAGTCGCTTCAACAATAACCGTCGCGGTCTATAAACCCGCGATATCGCAAATACCGGCGCCTGTGCGAGCGACTCTCCAGAACCGCCCGCCCGTCTTTAGTGAAGTGCGTTGGTATGCCCGCCGCTTTCGATTCCGCCTCCACCTGTTTGACTTGTGACGGGTGAACGCCCAGCCCGTCGGAGTAGATAGGCCAGAGATCTCCCGGGTCACGACGCCCCGCCCATTCGGCGCGATAGTCCCGCAGGGCCCGCTCCCCGTCCACCTCAACCGAGGCCGGTACGTCGGCCATCGAGAACCTGCGCTCGACCGTCTTCCCCGACGGCGTAGTAAAACAATAAAAAGGCATTCTCTCCCCTCGTTATTCCGCCGCCTTGGCAGTTGGGAACACTGCCATGTTAAGCCGCGAAATGTCCCTCTCCGCAAACGCCATTCGCGTGTCGATCTTTGCGCACCACCATATCAGCGACGCTATCTGAACGACCGCAAGAACATAAAGCCCACCGAGCCACCTCTTCACCCCATTGTCCGCCATCATGCCGCCCCCGAAATCGCCCTTCTCTGTGGTTCCTGCAAGCGGCTTCCAAGCATAATTTGTTGCAATATCTGATCGTTGCCCTGCCGGGTCGTACCGGGCGTATTCACGCGTTCATTGACCCTGTGCGTGTAGGCCGACCCGGTGGGCGCCGGAGACTGAGCCGCAGACGACTCCGGCATTTCCCCGAAAAAGGTCAGCACATCCTTGATTTCCGTCATATCCGCATACTTCGCCAACAACTCCAAAAACTGTTGGAAGTCGACGCCGATTCCCTGCATTTGCAGGAATTGCATATACGGCATAATGAACGTTTGCCATACCTGAGTGAGTGTGGCGAGTTTCTGGGCCGGAGATTTGTAGGTCATCGAGTAGGGCTCGATACGGAAGTTATAGTCCAGAAACTCACCACGGCGTGTTTCCGGCGACCAGATGACATCCACCTCGATTTCGCTGCCCGGCACGGCCTTTTTGACGAGCTTCTGGCGGACGGGATCGGTCCATTCATACCACATCAAGGACCGTACAACCCGCTCTGCATATTCAACCGTGCGCTGCTGCATGAAGGCAATCCGCTTGGAGGCGTTGCGCTCCAGCATCGTGTCCTGCGTAGCGGTCTCGGCCTGCGCGCTCAGCCCGCCGAGAGCATCGAGATTGCCGAGCGTCCAACTAAATAGATCTTTCGCGCCTATCGCGAAGGCAATCGTTGAAGGATCCGGTCCGCCGAAAGAGATTTCGCGAGTTGCGTTCAAGTTGTCCAGGCGTATCATTGCCCCATCGGCGGCTCTTTGTATCCTGCCGGCGTCTTCGGCAGCGCTGCCTTCGTAGGCTGTAATATCCTTTTGCCTCTGGGCCTGTTCGGCCGTTTTGCGGTAAAGATCGTTTACCAGGGTATGGAGATCCATCGACATGGCGGCGATGGAGAGAGGCATTATCTGATCGGGCACGGTCTGAAAGGTAAGCAGATGGTAGGGACCGGCGTCGGGGCCGTCCCACTCCACCGTGCGCAAAGGCTCTCGATCAAAATCCTCCGAAAAGGTGACGACAAGTCGTTCGCGCGGAAGCCACACGTCCCACAAATCCACGTATTCAAGATATTCGTCTGGTTGTACGTCGCTTCCGCGCGATATGCTCTCCGACTTGTCCTCCCCCTCTTCGTTCGTCGTCTCCCGCTCGGACGGTTTCAGCTCCTTCTTGGCCTTCCGGCCGTAGAGCGGAGAATCCATTACCTCTTCATAGGGTAAACGGTATCGGTTGCCCGCAAACGAGACTTGCTCCCACCGTAGGGCCGCCACGTCGTGTACCCAATCATCCAACGAGACCGGCTCGCAAAACGGCCCGGTTACGCCGTCTTCGTCCACTTCGAGGCCGAGCTTCAGGATGCCTATGCAAAAAAGCGCGTCCTGAACCACGTCCCACAACTGAGATCCAAGCCCGACCTGCTCGATCGCCTGGTTTGTCACCAGCTCCAAGGTGGCCGCGTCGGCCTTAAGCGACTTGTGCGGCGTACTGACAAGTACGCGGGGCCGCTGCGCCGCGAGCTGCATCCCGTAGATCATCACCGCCATTTCGAGCAGATTGACGGGGACGTTCGTCTCGGCCGCGTCCCCCGTGTCGCCGTAATGGAAGCCGGCAAACTGCTTGATCGCTTCGTTCCGGTGCCGCCTGAACGACGATAGCCGTCTGCGGGAATGTCGCATCGCCTCCCGCAGGCGCTTGATGTGCTTCATGTTGTCGGGTTCAAACATCTACTGCCCCCTACCACGTCCACGCCCGTCTCGCCTGTTTCGATTCCCATTCTTTCCGCAATCCCAGATAGCTCATAGGGGGGACGGGACGGTCCTGAAGGCGGACTTCGGCGACATCTTTCATGCCCAATGCAACAAGGCCGCCGGAGATAACGCGATCGCCATGATTGCTCTTCGCCCCGGACGAATCCATGCTGGACGCCGCCTTGACGTGAATCGGCTCGCCATTGGTGCCAAATACGTACTCCAGCATTTCCTCCAGCGTCTCTTTGTCGCGCTCGACGATCCGCCCCATGGCCAGGGCCACTTGATATTCCGACAGCAATACCCGCTTGGCCTGCGCCGTCGGATACCAGCCCGGCGACGTTGTTTTTTCACGAGTGGCCTTGTTTTCCCTCTCGCGATAAAAGAAGTGGCGGTATCCCATTTCAACGACCCGGGCACGGAACTGCTGACCAGGACCGTTCTCCTCCCAGATCAACAGGGCGCCGTCCCCATGATTGCCCCGAAACCACTTGCAGAGGGCAACGGCGTATTCCGCAAGCTGCTCAGGCCGGATAAACGGGCTTGTGAAACGGGCCACAACCTCCCCCGTTTTGCGATCGCCTACCGCTATACAGGAATTGGAGGCCCCAGTTCCCGCCGAAGTGTCGACGCCGACGCAGAAGTTGCGGTCCTTTGGCATTTCGCCGGCCTGATCCGGATAGACCCATAGTTTCAAGCGACCATTGGCTCGCGCATGAAACCCGATGACCGAGACCGGATCGACGTGATAGTCCAGGTCGCCCTGTAAGAACGGGGGCATAACCACATCGGGGTTTGCCAAGAGGCGGTGGACCATATCGGCGTCGAAGAACTGAGAGCCCGAACCCAACTCCTCGATATCAAGTTCTTGCGCCACGATGGAGTTGACGTTCCCGCACCGTTCACACTCGGCGTCGTAAAACGGCGAACGGAGCTTCCCGTCGAGAATGAAGGGATAGCCGTCAGGGAAGACGTAGTTCTTATCGAGCACCTGCAAGATGCCGTCTTTGGCCGTATAGAGGCCCTTGCTTTGAACCGGGTGTTCCGACCAATGGAAGCGCAGCTTGGTGATGTTGGAATGCCACATCTTGGAATGGGCGGTCCCGACCCCCTGGGGCGTAGAGTTGAAAATACGGTTCTGCGTCGTGCGCTGTGTTGCGGCCAGCGCCTTGAATCCGTCCGCTATCTCGAACGCGGCGAATTCGTCGAGCATGATCGCCGTGCGCCGACCCCCACGACCCACGTTGCCCGTGGTGGACGTTCCGTCGATGATCGAGCCGTTGAGCGGATTGCGCAGGTGCAGGTTTGTTCGGTCGAGTTTGGGAACGACCGGCGGGGCCATCCAGACAGGAAGCCTTTCAAGCATAAAGTCCAGCTTCCACATGAGGCTGTCCGGGTCGTGCGTCTTGTCAACGAGGTTCTCAGTTCTGGAGACCAACAGAAACGTGACGCCGTCCTTGAATAGCCAGGCCCAGAGGAAAAGGATTAGTATCATCCAACTGGCGCCCTGGTCCCTGGACTTTTGGATCAGTACGTCGCGCTCCCCGAGCGAGCCATGAAGTGTGGCAAGAGCGTCCTCCTGGAAGGGGTAGGTAATAAATGGTTGAACCCTGTTTCGTTTGGCGGATCGGGGGTCAAATGTCCAGACGAAGGCATCGACCCAGAAAAGGAAATCGTTGGCCGAGGCGTGCATCAGGGCGGCTCGTGCATCGGGGTCTTCCATCGCGCGCACGTACATCTTCCGCCTGTACCGAAGGTTCTCCGCAATTCCCTTGGGCACATAATGGTGGTAAGGGTATTTCGGCTTCGCTTCCCCCTCTATCGCTTCCTACTCCCCCGCAAGGCCCCCCAAGACCTTATCGACCAGCTCGGACAACCGATTGGCGTCACGCACCAGGGTCGTCTGCTGTTCTTCTTCCCCCGCGTCTTTCCGCTTGAGCGCGTCTTCAATCGTCTTCGTGTCGACGTTTGTCGTACAGAACGTATGAAGATAGGCGACGGCCGTCGTGCTCGGTGCCGACTTTTTCAGCGCCCTCCATTCGCCGGCCTCAAGTTCCTCCAAATTCATGCCCTTGACTTTATTGGCAACCGCCCAGTTGACGGACTCCAGTGGGCTGCACGCCTTGCCTTCAGCGGCGCGGTCAAGATCAAGGAAGGAGCGGGCGTGGGCAGCGGCACCCTTTTTAGCTTCGCGCTCTATGGCGGATTCGTCGTGTTTGATGGCGCCCTCCACCCGCTCCTCAAGTCCCTTTTCCATCATCTTCGCCTCAAATTCGGCCAGAAGGGGCTGTATCTGCTCCACGGCTATGTTCACCGCGTTATTGTGGGGCATCCCCGCCGAAGTGAGGTGCGTTATGTGGGTAGAGATCGCCCGCAAGAGGCCTGCGCGCTTGAGACGTTTGCGCATATCCTCGTTAAAGATGTTGTTCGGCTTCCTCCCCACTCTCCCCCCGTTTTACCAGCTAATAGCCGGCAGAGCCGGCGACACGGTCGACGCCGACCCCGCCTTTCTCCCTTCCCCCTACCATCGCCTGCCGTGGTATCCTAGCCAACTGCGCACATCGTGCGGCTCCCCATCCTGCAAACGGCAGTCTTCGCAATCCTCCCATCGCTGAGCCTCGTCCGGCTCCATCATCTTCCCGCATTTTAAGCACGGCGAACTGTGGAGCTGCTCACCATTCCCCTTGGGAGGTGGCAGGTTCTTACACCGTTCTGCCGGTATCCAGGGCATCAGATCGGGTTCTTTCGCGGTCGGCCGCGTTTTCGCACGGGCGGATCCGGGGAGGGTTCCGGCCCAGTGTCGGGACAGGGGTCTGGATCGGGCTCAGGATCAACGTCCCCTCGCAATAGGTCGCATTCTTGCTCCAATAGCGCGAGGCGGTCCTTAATGGCCGCAAGATCCGCCTCGATGGCGACCACTCGCCTTGCGCCCTCCTTGTGCGACAAATACGTAGTCTTCGGCCTATCCATAAGTTACGGTTCCCTCCAACTTTCCCAAAGATCAAGCCCGACCGCGAACAGACCGGCTAGGGAGACACAGATGATAATTCCGACAAGAACTTTCACGTCATTCCGTCCAGCACCAACGGGGCCAATATCCCGCCCACTCAGAAACTTCTATAAAGCACGTCTGCATTTCTTCTGGGAACCTGAAGACAAACTCAGGGGTGGGTTCCTGCTGATCCGGCGCTCCCTGTTCCGACTCTGGTGTACGGCAAGTATCACCCTTGCAACGCTTTGGATCGCCGCAAAAACCCACTTCTTTACCTCCCAGAAGACTATTAACAGATGTCAACTATCTATCTGGGCGTATTATACCATAGATTGAATTGTTTGTCAAGGGGATGGGCAGCTAGACGGAGACAATCAGATCGGGCTTGAGGGTGCGCTTAATCTTTAAAATAGCCCGCCGCGGCCGAGCTACCGCGACGGGCATGTGCAAAAGGAGACTACCATGCACTATAGTATACAGCATGCAAAACACCCGTCAAGCCCAAAAGGCGAAGAATTGTGTATTATTTGCGGACACAAGAAAAATACAACGACCGTGACGACCACTTAGCTCTTTTCCCAGAAAAAAGCTAAGTACGATATAGAAAATGGCTCGCGTAGGGGGAGGGGGTATATAAAGATGTTTTCGCATCGACGGGTAGGGGGATGGTTAGGTTTTAACGTACA
>CAYFUB010000641.1:0-20221 GCA_964346195.1 uncultured Pirellulales bacterium | reverse complement strand
GCGCAGCCCAATCGGAACGATGCTCTGAAGCATGGAGACGTAGCCCTTGTCGGCCTCGGGGCGGATCTCACTCCACGGCAGCTTCATCACCTCCGGGTACCGTGCGAAGAGAATCAGCCCGGGCAGCACGACAATCGCCGGCAGGATGATTTTCATGTAGCCGGCCAGCACGATGCCCATCCGCGCGTGGTACATGTCTTTGGCGCCGAGGACCCGCTGGATCATGAACTGATTGATCACGTTGTACCAGATGCTCACGGAAAAGATCATCATGACCAGGCCCGGCCAGGGCGTCAGCTCGTGCGTGGCGGGTTGAACGACCGAGAGCCGATTGTAGTGGCTCGATTGCACGATGTGCGGGGCATTCTCACTGACGACCTCGGCCCAGATTCCCGTATTCGCCTGGTTGCGCTCGAGCATCACCTTAAATCCCCCGACGAGCGAATGGGATTCGCCCGAGAGCATATACAGGCCCAGGATCGTGACCATCAGTCCGCCGATAATCATGATGACCACGGTGAACACGTCCATCCAGGCGACCGACCGCAGGCCCCCGTAGACGGCCCAGCCGCCCGCCACGAGCGCCAGTACGATGATGGCCGGCCACAGGTCCCAGGCGAAGAGCTTTTGCAGGGCCAGTCCACCGCCGTACAGCACGGCCGCCAGGAACGCCACGACGTTACTGATGACCGTGACACAGGCGAAGAACTGGCGGATCGTCGGATTGAACCGCTTTTCGAGGAATTCCGGCGTACTGAAGACCTTGGCCGCCAGGAGGAACGGGATAAAGAACCAGATGAGCAAGGTAAAGGTGGCCACGTTAGCCCATTCGAACATGGCCGGCGCGATGCCGTAGATGAAAGCCGCTCCGATCATGCCGATGAAGTGCTCGCTGCTGATATTGGAGGCGATGAACGAGCTGCCGACCACGTACCACGGCAGCGTCCGTCCGGCGAGGAAGTAGTCTGCCGAGTCCTGCTTCTTCTTCCGGCCGAACCAATAGCCGATCAGGCACAACACCACGAAATACGTGCCGAACGCCAGATAGTCCAGCAGATGCAGCTCGAACGAACCGAAATCCTTCACACGGCCTCCTTCCTTGTCATTTCGACCGAGGCCGGAGGCCGAGCGGAGACACGCAGCGCAGCGGAGAGCCCGCCCCGGAAATCTGGCAGCGGATGGGACGCACCTACTTCTCGCAGCCAGATGTCTCGACTATGCTGGCGCTCCGCTCGACATGACAACGCTTGCAAGATCTCTGCGCCACATACGGACATGGTACACTCCTTACAACCACTCGCCATTTATCGTTCGGTCGGACGCTGATTCGATGACCCGTACCGCATTGCCATGAAACACGTCCTCAATATCCTGCGTCGTCAACCCTGCGGCCTGAGCCGCTCGTCGGAACGCATCAATTTCCTCGTACAGAAAGAACGAAAGCCTGTCAGCCTGTTCGCCATCGACCTCGCGCATGTGCGAATCGTCGGAGACATCGCCATACAGGCCCCGGGGCACCAGATTGACATATTTCCCACTCTCACAAACCCGGCGCATGCGCATCCGCGTGATGGGCAGGTCGCTGCCGAAGAGAATGCGCCGCGGCCCCACGGCCCGGATGAGCTGCTCGAACACAGATGCACTCGTATTCGCCGCGACATCGAACATCATACGCTGCGTCCCCGCCAATACGTCGAAGGCGTCGCCGACATCCTCCGGACAATAGGCCCGTCCCACGTGGGCGATAATCACCCTGGCATTCGGGTAGCGGCGCTCGATTTCGAGCATGTCGGCGAGATTGACGGGGTCTCGGAGCCGGCCGGAACGCGGGATATGGAGCATGACAATCCAGCCATGCCGATCCAGGACCTCCAACTGATGATGCGGCAGGAAGTCGAAGATTCGTACCTCATCCGCCGGTATATAGTCCGGCGACAGCGTCAGATAGACCTTCGCGCCGATGAACTGTCCCTTCAGGATCTCCCGTTCCAACCGCTCTGCCGACCATTGCGGCGCGGCAAAGACGAGAGCCGCAAAACCGTGTTCGCCCGCCGCATGGCTCACATAGGCATTGGCCCCCGCCAAATCGTCCTCGTGCGATTCCACGAATGAGAATATCAGTGGCTGCACAGACTTGCCGGGAAACAGCAGGCGGTACGTTTCAATAAGCTCCTCGACGGGACCCTGCTCCGCAACGCGCAGCGGCCAGGTCACGGCCCGGCCGGTCGGCGCAGCCTGGCGGAAGCTCTTGAGCCAGACGTGAGTATGTATATCGATGAGTTTATCAGGCAAGAAGTCCCTCAGCCTCTCCTGATAGAACCGTCTATCCACGTCTTTCACTTCAAACAGTCGCGGCATATCAGCTTCCCGGTGTTCATTGATAACGTGTCATCCTGAACGTAGCGCTGCGGAGTGAAGGATCTGGACAGCGCGTTTGAGAAACTCTCATTCACGGGCCAGATCCTTCGCCTTCGGCTCAGGATGACAGAGACTCGTCCCATCGACCTCTCTTGTCTTCCTCCATACGGCCACTACCTGGTCCTATCCTCAAGCAACGCCCGCAGGCGGCGGATGAACTCATCGACCACCGCGGGTTCCAGACACAATGCGAACTTGCACAAGATGGTACTGTGACCGGCGTGATAAGCGTGCACGCGCAGCCAGAGCCCCTTTTCCACACATTTTCTATGGAAGGCCAGCGCATCGTCCACCTGGCGGAATTTCAGTCCCGTCATCGACCGATTCCCATGCACGGCGGCAATCCGGTCGGGGAATTCCACCGCCAGCGCACGGAGCTTGTCGTAGTAGTACTCCTGCGTGGCGATGATCCGGCAGCCGTGTCTTTGCAGTAACTCGATGTTGGCCAGCGCCACCAGCGCGGCCAGCGCGGCGTTGCCGTTCGTGCTGATCGCGTCATACTGGGCGAGCATATCGAGCTCCCGGCGATAGATGATGCTGGAAAGCGGGTGCAGGCCGGCACTCATGCCTTTTCCGACGATGACAATATCCGGCGCGATCCCGCACTGTTTGTACATAAACAGCGCGGGAGTCCAGAACCCCGTCTGAATCTCGTCGATTGCCATTAGCGTCCCGACGCGACGGGTCAGCTTCCGTGCAAGCTGAAGGTACTCAGGCTCGACCAGGATAGCCTCACGATTCATCATGATGGGCTCGGCCCAGAAACCTGCAATCCGGTCCTGATAACGGGCGAAGACCTTCTCCAGCTCGTCATTGTCATTCGGCTGGACCGACACGACTTTCAGGTTGCGGATAAACGGCCCCCACATGCCGCGCAGGTTCTGCGAGAAAAAGCCCGTGCCGTGATAATTGCCGTCCAGTACGACGAACATCGGCGGCCCGGGTCTTTTCTGTTGGTCGTGGTACATCAGCATGATCTTCAGCGCGGCCTCACACGCCACCGAGCCGGTCGCAACTCCCAGCAAAACCGTGTTGAGCCGCGTCTTTGACTTTGTGACCTTCGAGAAGTCGCCCGTTCGCAACTCAGGGCAATCGGGGTTGGCGGCCTCGATGAGCCGCTGAGCGAGTCTCTTGACGGGCCACTGCGGAATGTTCGAGTGGTTGTCCGGCACGACCCCTGCGGCCAGACCGTCGCGGATGACGCGGGTCAGCACAGGATGGTCGTAGCCCCAGCCCATCTGGTAGTGCCCCGCCGTGCAGTCGAGGAACAGCCGGCCCTGCTCGGTAATGTAAAACAGCCCCTTGCCGGCAAGCAGATCATCGGTCGCGGCAAGGTTGCCGCCGCCGTAAGATTTCTGCATGACGGCCTTGTCAATCGTGCTTTGCAGACCCACGTCCTCTATCGTCGCGCCGATCAGGCCCAGCAATTGGCCGTTGTCATGGTTGTCGAGAAACGTCTTCGCGGCGGACATGGCCCGGCATACGTCGGGTCCCAACGGGCCGGCCAGCTCGGCAAGTGATATCTCCACAGATGTCTTCTCCATCACCGGCATTTCATTGTTCCCGAACGTGCTCCACGTGGACTCCCCCTCTTCTGAGCCGCTTGAGCACGTTCTCGTTGATTCCTGAATCGGTTAAGATCGAATCGTAATCCTCAGGACCCAGGACCCTGCACATCCCATTCTTGCCGAACTTACTGCTGTCGGCCACGACCATAACGCGGGCGGCGTGGGCTGCCATCTTCCGATTGAGATTGACGAGCTGCAGGTCATCGGCGTAGGTGTTGCCGTCGGGATCGACGGCGTCCGCGCCCATGAAGGCGATGTCTGTGCGGAACATCTCGGCGTTCTGCTCGGTAAGCGGGCCGTGCAGGTCCGGCGACCCGCCGCGCAGGAAGCCGCCCAGGAGCACCACTCGCACGCCGACGGTGAACTGAAGGGCCGAGACGATCGCCAGCGACGTCGTGATTACGGTCACGTTGTGTCGGTCTACCAACTGGCGCGCGATTTCCAGCGTGGTCGTGCCGGTATCCAGCATGACCACTTGGCCGTCCTCAACGTATCCGGCCGCCTGGCGCGCAATCCGGGATTTTCGCCGGCGGTTTCTGTTCTGCTTCTCACGAAACGAGAACTCGAAGGTCAGCCGCTTGGCGAGTGAGGCCCCGCCGTGCGTACGAATCACGTCACCCCGCGATTCGAGCAACTCGAGGTCCCGGCGAACGGTCATCCCGCTGACCTGGAATCGCCCGGCCAGCTCATCGATGGAAACTTGGTCAGCCCGCAGGAGTTCCCGCCGGATCGCCTCAAGACGCTGCATTTGCGTCAGCTTGCTTTTCGTGCGAGCCATAAAATCTTTACTCCTGCTCCTGGTCACGCCGTGAGGCGTTTCCGTAGCATGGGCGTCCCGCCCATGAGTCGCAGGGCCGTTTTGGCCCTGCTGACGGCTAACTTTACACGGGCGAGGCGCCCGTGAGCCTCACGGGCAAGATGAGGGCCCCAAACGCGATATATCGCGTTTGGGAACCCATGTCCGTGCTACTGCCGGTGATACGACCAGCCGGCCAGCCGGCAGACATTTTCCAGGACTTCCACGGGAGCCCCCCTGACCAGGGCCAGGTGGTGACTGCCACCGGCATAGGCATACTCGGTCAACAGGCTGCGGACGTCTTCGCAATCGGGCCTGAATACGGCGCGCGGCCCATCGATCTTCGGCAGACGGTCCTCGGTAATCCTGCCGCTGATACTGACCAACTGTCCCTTTCCGCCAGCAGTGGAATTCAGGTTGGCGAGCGTCACCGGGCCCGGCTCGAACTCGAAATCGACAATCGCAAACTCGACGGCGTGTCGATCCGTAAACGTGCTGGCAAGCAGTTGCGGCCGGGCACGGGCCATCGCAAAGTTGCCCTCGCCCCAGTGCTTCAGCAATAACCTGTTGTCCGCGTACCCGATAGAGAAGATTTCACTGAAGCTGGCTACTCCGAATCCTTGCTGCATGCCCCGGACCAGCACGGCCGTCACCCAATCCCCCTCGCCCGCATAACCGAGGCCTTCACTCATGAGCATCGACGCGGCCACATGGAGCCCGTCCGCCACACGCTCCTCGTTGCACAACTCGAGGAAATTCAGGCCGCACGCCCAACTGCCCGCGCGGGAAAGGAGCATCCGCAGGGCCGTTTCACCCTTAGCCGTTTTCTTCAGCAGCGAATCATGCACATTCGACCCCATCTGAAACGTGCGACGGTACTGCCCCACGCGCTCGGCCATCTCATCCGGCCTGAGTTCGCCTATCAGGTCGGCAAACTCCGAGGTCGTTACAGTCTTCGCCCTGATTCCCATCCGACGGAGGAATTCATCGTCGCCGATCTGCAAATCGAGCATCTGCTCGAAGTGGCCACCGACCTGGACGGGACTGGCATTCTGCATAGCGCGGATGACCCGTCCGGCCTGGGCCCATGACTTGAGCCGGCCCGCGAAATCGTGCTGCTCATGATGGCCATGAATCACACCGAAAGGCGTGGCCGCCTTGCCGAGAACGTTGGCCAGATCCTGCACGGCGTGGACGCCGTGGTTCAGTTTGATGGCTTCGGCATCATACTGTTCCGGCTCAAGCCGCGATAGGCTCTGCATGGGCCACAGCAGCACGGGAAGGCGCGACTCGGCGAGCGCCGGCGCCAGAACCCCGCTGGGACAGTACGGCGCGAGGGCGACGACGACGAGATCGACTCCCCTGCTTTCGAAATCCGCGCAGACCGGCGTCACCTGTGGTGGAACGCTGACGGGGGGACCGCAGAACACTTCGAGGCCGGCGCCCCGGATGCTGTCGGCGACCTCGTCGGCCAGACGCGTCAGGATATCATCGATATCGGACCAGAGCCGGTGATATAGATCGGCCACGGGGAGCAGCATACCAATGCGGAGCCTGTCTGCCGGCGTTGTCATATCCGTGTCTTTCTTACCATCTCACTTCGTGTACGTCCAACAAGCGCTTCTGGGATTCCTCGTACCAGGCCCGATACCGCTGTGGTTGCTGAGGCGTATATGTCCTGACGACCGCAGTGGAGGGGACACGATGAGCCTGTTCCGGACCCAGCAGGGCCGCGCGTGCATGCAGAGCCGCACCGTAGGCCGTGAAGTGCGGGCAATCAACGGCCTCGACGGTCAGGTTGCAGATGTCCGCGATGATCTGAGGCCAGAGCCGGCTTTGCATCGCCCCGCCGGTAACGACAATCTTCTCGAGCCCCCGCGCCAGGCCGCATCCGTCCAGCGTATGCACGACCGCCGAGGCGGCCCACTCCATGTATCGTCGCACGGCCAGAGGAGTATCACCCGCCGGCCTGACCGCGCCGCTATCGAGATCGACGGCCACAGGCCCCGGCGGCACATCCTCTCCCGCCAGCGCATCTTCGAGCCGAGCCAGCGCGGCTCTTGTCAGACCCAGATGCACGAGCAGCTTGTCGAAGCCTGCGCCGATCTGCCAGAGCGTGACGATGAAGCCGTAGCACCCGGCGTGCAGGTCTCGGCCCGGATGAATCGAGAGCCGCTCGTCGTCAAACAGGGGCCGGCTCGTGCGGCCGTTGAGCACCCAAGCCGTGCCGGTCCCGAGCATCACATTCCTGTCCGTCTCAAGACCCGCCGCTTCCATCGCCGCGTACTGGTCGTGAGAGCCGGTCACCAGGGTCAGCCGGCCCCACCCGGTCGAAACGCCCTCCGCCACCACCCTCAAGTCGGGGATGATGGGCGGCAGCAGTCGCTCGGGTATGCCCACCCAGCTGGCAACATCGCTGCTCCATTGTGACTTCTGGAAGTCCGCCAGGCCCGTGATCTGCGCGCTGGTAATGTCCGTGGCGACGCCGCCCGTCAGCCGTGCGCAAACGAAATCGGGGACGGTCGCGACGTAGCCCACGTCCACCGTGACCTGCCCGCTTGCGACCATCTGCCTGAGCTTGCACGCGGCCAGCCAGCCGTGTGGCGGCCAGCCCGCGAGGCGGTAGTACGCAATCTCGCCCAGAGCACCGGCCAGGTCGTAAACGGTCCCCTCATCGGCCAGAGCGGTCCAACTGCACACGTCGCCAACGGGGTGATGTGCGTCATCGACCAGGACGAAGCTGCCCCCCTGCCCGGTCACGCTACAGGCGATCTGCTCGCCCACGAACCGGCCCCTTGCGGCGAAGAAATCCATCACCCGGCAGAAATGCTCGTACCAGTAGGCCTGTCCAGCCGGCGCCTCCGAGGCGAGGAAACTCGTCTCATCGAGCACCCGGCCGTCCCGATCGAGCACGACCGCCTTGGTGCCGGTGGTTCCGATGTCAATGCCGCAAAACACCATGAGACTGGACCGTCGGGCCAAAGAACGCTACAAATGAACACAAGTGAACACAATTTAACATCGCGTGACATGGCTCGCAACAGAATTCTGCGAAAAGAACATGCTACATCTGTTATGCTGAACGAAGTGAAGGGGTCCCCAAACGCAGAACATCGCGTTTGACAGGGGTAGGGGCGAATCACCATTCGCCCCTACGGTCCTTTATGGGCAGGGCTTGCCACGAAATTCAGTCGCACGCGGACACCATTCTTTGTGTTGACCCCGGCGCCGAGATTTGAGAAGACGTACGCCATTCAATGAGGTCAGAAAATGAGAAAACATGGCACTCTGCTCGTCGTGATGATGGTGACTGGCCGCATTTGCCTGGCCAATCCGCTGCCGGTCTCGGGACCACAGGCGGAAGGGCACAACGGTGTGGTCGTCTCCGGCAACACCGATTCAGCCGCGGCGGGACTCGAAATCTTGCGTCGGGGCGGTAATGCGGTCGATGCCGCGGCGGCAGTCCTCTTGGCCGAGTCCATGGCAAACAGCGACAAGTTCTGCTTCGGGGGCGAGGTAGCCATCCTGGTCTACGACGCTGCTCGCGACAAAATCGAGGCGGTGAGCGGCGTTGGGGCCGCCCCGCAGATGGCAACTCTGGAATACTTCAAGAATGCGGGCGGCATCAAGGGCGGCACGCCCCAAGCGGCCGCGGTGCCCGCCGTGCTCGATGCCTGCGTGACGCTGCTCGAACGATACGGGACAATGCGATTCAAGGAAGTGGCACAACCGGCGCTGAAGATGCTGGATGCCGGCCGAGCGAAGTGGCACGCCCACCTGGCCCGAACGTTGCAGCGGCTCGTTGAGGCTGAAAACGATGCCGGTGACCGCCGACGCGGCCTGCGCTCGGTCAGGGACTACTTCTATCGCGGGCCGATTGCGCGTGACATCGACGCCTGGAGCCAAGCCCACGGCGGCCTCATTCGGTACCATGATCTGGCCCATCATGTCACTCACGTCGAACCGCCCGTCCGCGTGGACTATCGGGGTTATACAGTCTACAAGTGCGGGCCGTGGACCCAGGGTCCGGTCCTGCTGGAGGCGCTGCAATTGCTCGAAGGCGTCGATCTGAGAGCCACGGGGCTTCACAGCGCTGATTCGCTGCATGTCATCGTGGAGGCTATGAAGCTCGCATTTGCCGACCGCGACACCTACTACGGCGACCCTCTCCACGTGAATCTCCCGTTGGATCGCCTGCTGAGCAAAGAGTATGCCCGTGAGCGGCGCAGGCTGATCGACATGCAGAACGCCTCGCTTGAGTTGCGGCCGGGCCGTCTCCCGAGTGCACCTCATCCTCAGGACGTGCAGCCGCCCGCGAATCCGCCATTGACGCGCGACACAACGACGTGCCTGGTGGCGGACCGGTGGGGCAATGTTGTAGCCGCGACGCCGAGCGGCTGGGGCGGCGTGCTGGTCGGCGACACCGGCATTTGGCTCGGCAGCAGACTGATCAGCCTGAACACGCAGAAAGGCCATCCGAATTGCATCGAGCGGGGCAAACGGCCGCGCATCACGCTTACTCCCACAATCGTTCTCAAGGCCGGCAAACCGGTTCTGGCCGTGAGTGTCGCCGGCGGGGACACGCAGGACCAGGCCAGTTTGCAAATCGTGACGGACTTCATCGACTTCGGCCTTGATGCCGCCGGGCTGGTCGCCACGCCGCGCTACGCGACGGAACATTATATCGGCTCCTTCAACCAGCGACCGCCGATCCTCGGCGGCCTTACGATGGACCCGCGCATCGGCGCCGACGTGCTCGACGCTCTGCGCCGGCGCGGGCACAAGGTGAATCCCACCGCCGTCACCGGTCAGGAAAGAACAGTCATCGTGATCGACCAGCACACCGGCATGATGTTCGGCGCCGGAGACCCCGAGGCCGCCCCCGCCCGGGCCGCCGCAGCGTTTTGATCGCCATCCCGGCGTGCCGTCGTCGCCTTTTGCCTGCCATGTGCTCCTGCCGGAGTGACAAGGTTACTGCGTGCGCGCCTTGAATTGCCGTTGCCGCTCCGTGAAACCTTCTCGCGCAATCTCCACGGACGGGCGGGCCTGCCGGTCCCTCGTGAAGACGCCGTAGGGGCTCAGAGGCGGCTCCAGCCAGGTCTTGTCCCAGGGATGATCGGCCCAGCACCAGATCGTCACGCCGCAGACGTACGGGGCGGCGGTCCCTTCGAAGCCGGCTTTGAGGCGACCGATCTGCCACTCGATCTCCCGATCAGCCTCGCCGCCGAACTCGCTGATGAGAATTGGCTTGCCGGGGTACTCCCGATGCAACTCCTCCAGGCGCGTGCTCCACCAGACGGGTCCTTCCTTGGGGTGCGGATAGCCGTTCAGGCAAATGACATCATCCTCGCCAAAGCTGTCGGCCCGGGGACGCCCCTGCTGCCAGTGGTCCGAGACGTGGACGGCCAGCCGTGTCGGATCGAGCCGCTTGGCCTGTTGGATGAGCATGACGTTCGTGCCGCGCACCTCCGGGTGTTGCGTGTGAATCTCATTGCTGACCGACCAGAAGATCACCGACGGGTGGTTGTAGTAACGCTCGATCATCTTCGTCAACTGGCGCTGGGCGGATTCGACCGTCCCGCGATAGTTCTCCAGCCCCTCTTCCAGCCCGGGCCACATGTACAGGGGAATCTCGCACATCGCCAGCAGCCCGGTCTCATCACACATATCGACGGTCCTTGGGTGCTGCGGGTAGTGACACAGCCGGACGAAGTTACAGCCCATCTCCTTCATCTGCATCAGCTCTTTACGCGTCAATTCGTGGTCCGGGCACATGTCCGTCCTCGGCGAGTCCTCGTGCCGGTTGAAGCCCGTCAGGAATACGGGCTCGCCATTGAGGTAAAGCATCTCACCGCGTGCCTCGATCCTGCGAAACCCGAATCTCGCGCTCGTTTCGTCGATGACCTTTCCTTCGGAAACGAGCCGAACGACGGCCGTGTAGAAGACAGGCTGAGCCGGCGACCACGCCCGGACACCGGGGACCTGCCTGCTGATCTCGAACGTCTCGCGCCGGCCGGCATTGACCTCGATGGGGTCCGTCGCAAACTCGGCACACGCGGTTTCCTTGGCATCCAGGATTGTCACTTTGAGCCGGCCGGCCCTCGACTCACGGGAGTCATTGGCGACAGTCGCCTTCAGCCGCAGAGAGCCGCCGGGCTCAGCCGTAATCCGGACCGCCTCCACCCGGAACGCATCGCCCGCCCGCAACTCGACCTCCCTGAGGATTCCACCGAAAGGATGCCAGCCCTGTCGGCCGCCCGGGATCACGTCCCGCCGGCGCGTGTTATCCACGCGAATCGCCAGTACATTGTCCCCGTCGAAGCGAATCGCCGACCCCACCGGCAACTCGAAGCTGAGGAACGCGTCCGGGTTCTCGCCCACAGGTTGACCGTTCACCCAGACTTTACACTGGTTGTTCACACCCTCGAAGTGCAGAACCACGTGCCGGCCCTGCCACCGGTCCGGCACACGAAAACTCCGCCGAAACCAGCCGACGCCCTCGTAGCGGTCGGTCTCCGGCGCAACGTTCGCGAAACTGCCCGGTATGTGAACCTGACGCCAGCCCTCGCCCTCGAACTGCGGCTCAAACCATCGTTCCGTTTCTCCTTTGTCTTCGGGATCGAGCATCGCCTGCCACGTGCCGCCCAGGTCCAGCGCCTCCCGCAACGAAGCCGCACTACCGGCCCGGGCCGCTCCTGCGCACATCGCCACGAACGCCAACAGACTCAACCCGACGGCGACTGGCACGGTGTTCGAACACGTGCCGCGGTGGTCTTCGCTCCCACGCTTTGTCACAACGACATTACCAAAACTGGATCGACTGTCCATCTGCAAGCCTCCAAAAGGACGTCTTCGGAGTGACTCTGAACCTACCCCACCCATTCTGCCACGTCAATCCCCGCCACCTCCACAGGCCAGCGCGACACAGCCGGGCAGGGATGGGCACCGTCCAGCTTCCGCCCGTCTGTGGCTCCGTCAGAGATGCAACTCTTTTGCCTGCAAGAGCTTGTCATCACCGGCCTCAAGCTGGCCAAGGGAAGGGCCAAGCGCCTCGGGAAGACGCGATGCTCCGGTCCGAAAAAAAACTGCTTTCCGCTTGACTTTCGGCCCAGGGGACGTTATGAACATGCGCGCATCACGTGCAGTATTTGGAAGGCAGGTATCGGCACCACTGAGGGCGTGCGCTCCCGGTGGGCTTTGACAAGTTGGATGGTCCGGCCGTCAAGGAGGAGGGCTCATTTCTTTGAGTCCCGTTTTGCATTGCGACAGGCCGTCTGCGCGCAGGGAGGTCCAGAAAACCCATCATTGTCCCCGGCGGTACGGCGCCCGTCCCCGCCGGTGGTGCCGACTATGACCGCGCGCCGGCAGCAGCCGGTTCATCCGGCCGGGAACGGCCGTGCTACGGTGATGAAAAGGGCAGGCCCGCTAAAGGGTCCCCGGTTTGGTGGCGCAAGACAACAAGATGGAAAGGAGGATGGGTGCAGTCAGAACGGAATGGAGAGAACAACCCCGATTGAATCCAGTGAAATATCACAGATATCAGGGAACACGAAAGAACGGAGGAGAAAGATGAAAACTGCTTTTAGCCCGATCATCGGCGTCATTGCCGCATTGTCCGGGATCCTATTATCATCAGCCCCAGCCGTGGCAGACCAAATCACGCTGGCGCCAAACGCCGTTGGTGACTCGACCCAGTTGGATCCGGACCCCGCAGTAGAAAATTGGCAGAACATGTTGACAGATGACGGGGACGCCTCGTTCGTGGGTACCGGGGCCGAGGGTTGGAAAACAGATCTTTATAATCTGCAAGATCCGAGCGTAAGTGGCACGATTAACTGGATTCGCGTTTACGTTATGGCGAAAGCCGGTGCAGAACCTACCCAAACGAGTCTCAAGACTGTCATCAAGACAGGTGGTACGGTTTTCGAAGGGGGTGAGGAGACCCTGACTACTTCCTATGGCGAGTACTTCACGCAACACAATGGCCCTTGGACATGGACGGATCTGGAGGCTCTTCAGGCAGGTGTCAGTCTAAGAAAGAGAGGAACAGGAGGAGGAGCTGCGTGGTCAAGGGCTACTCGAGTCTGGGTGGTGGTGGATTACACTCCGTCAGTTTACGAGGGTTTGAGCCACGGCTATTGGAAAAACCACCTTGAGGATTGGTCGGCGACGGGTTATACTCCCGACCAGACGCTCGTGAGCGTTTTTGCGCAGTCCGCCGGCTTTGGTCTGGGTGACTATACGCTGCTTGAGGCATTGGATTTTGCAGGCGGCAGCACTCTGCCAGAGAAGGCCCGGATCCTGCTGCGTAACGCGGTCGCCGCCGTGCTCAATGCCGCCCATCCGAATATCGATTATGTGCGGACGGTCGCGGAGGTCATAGCAGACGTGAATGCGGCCCTCGCCAGCGGGGATGCGGCCACCATCCTGGCCCTGGAGGCGGCTCTGGATGTGGACAACAACCTCGGCGGTGACATAGACTCATAAGCACGAATTTCGTGTGGCAGGTACAGGACGGCCTGATGAGGTATCGAGTTCGTGGAGGCAGGCGTCAGGTCGTCCTTTGTACGTGCATTTGCGACGACAGGGGCGTTCCTTGAGGCGCCCCTGTCTTTTTCCGTCCGGCACGCAGAGGATGCGTGGGCCAACTCTCAGTTCTTCGTATGCGAGGCAAATTATCGCTCTCCCTTGCCAGGCAGTGTCTCGCGCCTACAATACGATGTCGTTGCACGTACGTGTTTATCAGTTGGGGATAGGACATCATGAGAAAGATATCGAGACGACAATTGCTCAAGCGCGGCATCAGCGGGACGTCGGCGGCGTTTGCCCTGCCCGGCGTGGCATCTTCGTTACGGGCGAGTACGCCGGCGGGCGAGCGGATCACGATGGGAGCCATTGGGCTCGGCAATCAGGGGATACACAATCTCAAGAGCTTCCTTACGTTCGCGGATGTGCGCGTGCTGGCCGTCTGTGATGTCGATGCAAACCACCGCTCTCGGGCCAAAGCGACGGTCGATGCGGCCTACGGCAACAGGGATTGCGCCGGGTGCAACGATTTCTATGAGATTCTCGCTCGCGACGACCTCGATGCCGTGCTGATAGCCACGCCGGACCATTGGCATGCGATCCTCTCTATCGAGGCGGCCAAGGCGGGCAAGGACATCTACTGCGAAAAACCGATCTCGCTGACGATTGCCGAGGGCCGGGCGGTGGCCGAGACGATGAAGCGCTACGGGACCGTGTATCAGAGCGGCACGCAGCGACGCAGTATCGGCTGCTTCCGGTTCGGCGTGGACATCGCCCGTAGCGGTGTGCTCGGCAAGTTGCAGACGCTGCACTGCTACTACCACAACGGTCCGACGTGTCCGCCACAGAAGCCCGAGCCCGTGCCGCAAGGGTTCGATTACGACAGGTGGCTCGGACCAGCACCGTTCGAGCCGTACACGCCACGGCGCTGCCACGGCAGCTTCCGCTGGCTCTACGACTACTCCGGCGGGCAGTTGACCGATCTCGGGGCGCACTTCGTCGATCTGGCCCAGTGGGCGTACGGCGACGCGCACACGAGCCCGACGCAGTACGAAGGCTGGGCCGAATTTTCCAAAGACGGCCTGTTCAATACGCCCGTGCGGTTCGAGATCATGGCGACGTACCCGGACGGCGTGAAAATGGTCATGCACGACGAGACCGAGCCCGGCCGGGGGCCCAGAGGCAACAAGTACGTCGGCGCCGAGGGCTGGGTCAGCGTCGACGATACCGGCAAGGTCACCGCGTCAAACGACGCCATCCTGCGAAAGCTCAACGCCGCTCAACGCGGCTACGAGTACATGGAGGGCCACCACCGCGACTTCCTGGATTGCGTCCGCACGCGGTCCCGGACAATCGCCCCGCCCGAGGTGGCGCACCGGTCCACGACGACCTGCCACATCGCGAATATCTGCCTGCGGCTCGGCCGAAAGCTCACATGGGATCCCGCCGCCGAACGCTTCATCAACGACCCCGAAGCCGACCGCATGATGGCCCGCGCCATGCGCAGCCCCTGGCACCTGTAGCGCCCGTTGCCCCTCACGTAGCGAAGCAGGCCCCAAACACAACGTATCGTGCTTGGGAACTCAATCAGGAGTGCCGGGTGGTATCGGCAAGCACGAGCTTGCCGACGGGCGTGCTGTGCCTGGGATACAGGCAGTGGCGCAAAGGGGCATGGTTTGGGAGCCTGAGGATCGGTGATAAAGGGGAGAATTCCCAGCGGCACAAGATGTTGCGGACTGCCTTTGCCATCGCGCCCGGAGGGACTCGAACCCCCGACCGACGGATTAGAAATCCGTTGCTCTATCCTGCTGAGCTACGAGCGCTCCTAGCTGAGGATACTATCCGAACGACCAGCGATTGTCAATAACGAGCTCAATGGTCGTATGCTCTTTTATCGTAAGCACTTGCAGTATTCAATGGTTACGCGCAGGCGATGCCGTGGCGGGAACCCGGCCGGCAAGGCCGGCGGATGGCGCCCAAGGCGCGCGAACTCGTGCCCCGCTCCGCCGTATATGTGGGTGCGAGGCGAAAAAGCACAAGTTGTCACGCACTATGAGCGCGCCCATCCGCATGGACGCAGGGGGATTTCCCGTCGGCGGCGGGTGTATGCCGACGGCAGAGGTCGGAGGTGAACCTGCCAGATTGGCATTTCCTTCGCGAATATCGAATGGATATAAATACTTATATTAACACGACTTATGCATTTTGCCGGTTCGGCACGCTTTTTGCATGGGTAAAGACTATGATTGAGCGACGTGGAGCGAAACGATTCGGTTAACGACAAGGACAGACGATGAAATTTGACAAATTCACGTTGAAAGCCCAGGAGGCGTTGGCCACGGCGCAACAAATCGCGATGGCCAGGTCGCACACGGTCTTGTCGCCGCTGCACCTGCTGAGTGCACTTTTGGGCGACGAGAGCGGCGTGACGGAGATGGTCCTCAAGAAGATCGGCGCTAACGTGGACCGTATCAGGGAAATGACGGCAGGTGAGTTGAATCGCCTGGCCCAGGGCACCAGCACCGGCCAGATCATGCCCGATCCGGTCTTTAACCAGATTGTGCTCGACGCCCAGAACCGGGCCGACAAGATGGGAGACGAGTACCTCAGCGCCGAGCACCTGCTCCTGTCGCTGGCCGGCATCAAGAGCGATGCGAAGGAGATTCTCCGTCTGAACTCCGTAACGCCGGAGAAGATTCAGGAGGCGCTGAAGGATATCCGTGGCGGCGCGAAAATCACCGACCAGAACCCGGAAGACAAGTACCAGGCCCTGGAGCGGTACGGCATCGACCTGGTGGAGATGGCCCGCCGGGGCAAGCTCGATCCGGTAATCGGCCGAGATGAGGAGATCCGGCGGTGCATGCAGGTCCTCAACCGGCGGACCAAGAACAACCCCGTCCTGATCGGTGAGCCGGGTGT
Source organism: uncultured Pirellulales bacterium (assembly GCA_964346195.1). Lineage (GTDB taxonomy): Bacteria > Planctomycetota > Phycisphaerae > Sedimentisphaerales > Anaerobacaceae > PLanc-01. Next base: position 3,994 of record CAYFUB010000641.1, on the reverse strand, counting down.
CGGCAAGACGGCCATCGTCGAGGGCCTCGCCCAGCGGATCGTCGCGGGCGACGTGCCCGTCGGACTGAAGAACAAGAGAGTCGTCGCTCTCGATATGGGCGCGCTGATTGCCGGCACGAAGTTCCGCGGAGAGTTCGAAGACCGGTTCAAGGCCGTGCTCAAGGAAGTCATCGGCGCCGAAGGGCGGATTATCCTGTTCATCGACGAGCTGCACACCGTCGTCGGCGCCGGCAAGGCGGAAGGGGCCGTCGATGCCGGCAATCTGCTCAAGCCCTCGCTGGCGCGCGGCGAGCTGCGCTGCATCGGCGCGACGACCATCGACGAATACCGCAAGAACATCGAGAAAGACGCGGCCCTGGAGCGCCGCTTCCAGCCCATCCTGGTCGATCCACCGAGTGTCGAGGCAACCATCGCCATTCTGCGCGGGTTGAAGGACCGGTACGAGACCCATCACGGCGTGCGCATCACTGACTCGGCGATTGTGGCGGCGGCGACCCTGTCGAACCGGTACATCACCGACCGTTGGCTGCCGGACAAGGCCATCGACCTGATTGACGAGGCGGCCTCCAAGCTGCGGATCGAAAACGACTCGCTGCCCGCCGAGCTGGACGGCATTCGCAGGAGGGCCATGCAGCTCCAGATCGAGCGGGAGGCCCTCAAGAAGGAGACCGATCCGGCCAGCAAGGACCGGCTCAAGACGCTCGAGAAGCAGTTGGCCGACCTCGAAGAAAAGAACCGGGCCCTGACGGCACAGTGGGAAACGGAGAAGGGCGGGATCGACCAGATCAAGGCCCTCCGTCAGCAGATCGACGAGGCCCAGACCCAGTTCGAGGACGCCCAGCGCCGCGGCGACCTGGAACAAGCCGCGCGCCTGAAGTACGAGACGATTGGAAATCTGAAGAAGGGACTCCAGCAAAAGGAAGAGCAACTGGCCCAGGCCGAGAAGAACCACAAGCTGCTGCAGGACGAGGTGACCGAAGAGCATATTGCCCAGGTCGTCTCGAAGTGGACGGGCGTTCCGGTCGCGCGGCTGCTGACCGGCGAGCGCGAGCGGCTGATGCAGATGGAGGACCGCATCCGCTTGCGTGTGGTCGGCCAGGACGAAGCCGTCACGGCCCTGTCTAACGCGGTACGTCGCAGCCGCTCCGGCCTGTCCGACCCGAACCGGCCCATCGGCACGTTCCTGTTCCTCGGACCTACCGGCGTGGGCAAGACCGAACTGGCCAAGGCCCTCGCGGACTTCCTCTTCAACGACCCGAACGCCTTGATTCGCATCGACATGAGCGAGTTCATGGAACCGCACTCCGTGGCCCGGCTCATCGGCGCGCCTCCGGGCTACGTGGGCTACGAGGAAGGCGGCCGACTGACCGAGGCGATCCGGCGCAAGCCCTATTCGGTCATCCTGCTCGACGAGATCGAGAAGGCCCACCCGGACGTCTTCAACGTCCTGCTGCAGGTCTTCGACGACGGCCGGCTCACCGACGGCAAGGGCCGAACCGTGGACTTCAAGAACACCGTCATCAGCATGACGAGCAACATCGCCAGCCTCCAGATTCATAAACTCACGGAAGAGCAGGGCGCGGACTGGGAGATCGAGGCCCACGTCAAGGACGTGCTCAAGCAGGTCTTCAAGCCGGAGTTTCTCAACCGCGTCGACGAGGTCATCGTCTTCCACATGCTCACGCGGGACCACCTCAAGAGGATCATCGAGATTCAGCTCGGCTACCTGGCCGACCGGCTCAAAGACCGCAAGATCCGGCTTGAATTCACGGGCAAGGCCAAGGAACTGGTCATGGAGCAGGGCTACGACCCGGTCTACGGCGCCCGGCCGCTCAAGCGGACCATCCAGCAACAGATCGAGAACCCGCTGGCCGTGGAGCTGCTGGCCGGCACGTTCGCCGACGGTGACACGATCCGCGTCGACGCGGGCTCCCACGGCTTTACCTTCGTGAAAGCCAATACCGATGAAGCCTCTCCCGCAGCGTCATCCTAAGTGCGCTTGATACCATGCAAACACGGTCGAAGGCCGTCCCTTTCTCATGAGGCTCGCGCACTCCTGGTCTTCCGCGGGGACTTGGGCCGAAACGAGACAAGGCGTTCTGGATGCTGCTGTTCCTGCTTTCGCAGGTCAGCCGCGATGGCATGCAAGTCGTAGTCAAACCGCTTGGCGTACTCCTGACGCACGCGGCGTACTTCTTCGATGATAGGATCTTCGAACATTGTCAATCCTCCATCAGTTCCTCAGGAGTGCAGATCACCGGACAAACGTATCCTGCTTCTTCAACGAGCGATTCGATTTTGCCCCGATGGGCGGCGTTCGCCAGATGCTTGCAGTTCCATGTCAGAAGGTAGTCCATGCCGTTCACGGCTGCTATCGCGATGTGCAAGGCATCGGCTCCATGTTCCCGAGGAATAGGACCTCGTGCCGTGAGCTGTTCCGCGAGCGAAACCGCTTCTTCGGTAATCGTGAGCATTTTGAGCTTGGCAATAGCCTCCAAACGTCCGCCAGCAGCCGTTGCGTCTCCCGCCGCCGCTTCCCGGTACACAAGTTCAGAGATGAGCATCTCGAAACGCCGGGCACGTTCTTCCCACCACTTGTTCGTGAGTCTCTGGTGAGCAGCAACAATTATGTCGGTGCTGAGCCGGCTCCTCAGATAGCTTACTACACTGGTTTCTATGTAAACACGATCCTTCATGCAAGTGATTATACACCACCGGTGGGCAATCGCAAACCGTCACCAAAGCCAATGTCGATGAGCCAAGCGGCCGGGTACACATTCTACCGCTGCTCCTGCGGCTCCCACCAGAGCCGGGGATAATCCTGTCCTTCGGAAATCCGCCACAGGTCCTCGGTGCCGTTCGCCGTCTCGCCCGCGAAGTCCCAGCCGGCGTTGAGGAAGGTCGAGGCCGTTTGCATTTCCACGGTGGTCAGGCCGGTGCCGCCGGCGCTCCAGGAGCAGTCGGTGGTTTCTATATCCCAGAACGAGCCGGTAACCGTGTCGTCGTCGTGGCGGAACGACACGACGCCGGCGATGGGCCAGCGGTTGCCGGAGACGGGGCCCGCCGCGTAGCAGTTCGTGACGGCCCCGCCGTTGTCGCCCGCGAGGCCGCCCGTCATTCTATCACCTCTGGCACTGGCCGTCGAATAACAGTTGGCAATCGTGCCGAACCAATTCTGTCCCACCAGCCCGCCGACGCCGTCGTTGCCGACAACGGTGCCGGTCGAGCAGCAAGCCCGGATCGTGCCGCGCGAGTTGTCGCCCACGAGGCCGCCGGTGACATCGTCGCCGAAGACGGTGCCGGTCGAGCGGCAGTTCAGGATCGTGCCGTTCGCGTTGTCTCCCACCAATCCGCCGACTCCATCGTCGCCGGTGACGGTCGCGGCTGACCAGCAGCCCTCGATCACGCCGCGATTCGCTCCCACCAGGCCGCCGGCGCTGTCACCGCTGACCGTGCCGCTGGAGCGGCAGTTCGCGACAGTGCCCTTGTTGTATCCGACCAGACCACCCGCCTGCCAGCCCCCCGCCGCCACGTTGGTATCTTCCACATAGCAGTCAACGACCATGCCATAATTGTCCCCGACCAGCGAGCCAACGTGGTACGCAAGCTTCTCATTGACATTGGGACCGACCAGGCCAACGTTTTTGATCATGCCGTTGACATATCCGAACATGCCGACCCGGCCCGAACCCACAAAACCCGACATCCTGTGCCCGCCCCCGTCGAAGACACCCGCAAACGGGCTCTCCGCCCCGGTGCCGATGACATCAAGCTGTCCGCCTGCGTGCCCGCTCAAATCGATATCAGCCATCAGGCGGAAGCTCTTGCCCCAATCGCCCGGCTCGGCCCCGAGCTGGCTCATGTGCTCGGCCGTGTAGAGCAAATAGGGATTCTCCGGCTCACCCGCCCCGCCGCCATACTCCCCATGAATCCCCGACGGCGACTTGCTCGCTTCCGCCGTCCCGCCGTAAGCCCCCATATTGACCCGCCCGCC
>CAYFUB010000640.1:0-13215 GCA_964346195.1 uncultured Pirellulales bacterium | reverse complement strand
CCTGCGCTCATTTTGGCGGCAGCATGGGATCGGCGCGACGGACGAACTGGATGGCCAGGCCCCAGGGATCGCGCAGCATGGCCAGCTTGTCGCCGGCCGGTGTCACCGTCACCTCGTCTACGGGCGTTGCCCCGGCGGCGATGAGCTTCTGGCGGACGGCCTCGACGTCCTCGACCATGAACGCCACGTGCAGCAGCAGGGGGTCCATCGAGGCGTAGTTGGGCACCGCGTCCGGCGGATTGTGGTACAGCTCGAGCATCATGTTGCCATCGCTATCGGCGATGAAACGCATGTTGACCGGTGGCGGGCCCTCGCGCATGACTTTCATGCCCAAGTTGTCCACATACCACTGTGCCATCTTGGCGGGATCGGCCACATTCAGGGCCACATGCTCTAACCGGACGCCGCTGTCTCCGGGTCGGCTCATCCGCGTTCCTTGCGCTTGTCCGGTCGAGTTGCAGCTTGTGCTGCCGATTGCACAACCTAAGACGGATGCGAACAGCAGGGCCTGGGTAGTCCAGGTACACACCATGATTTTTCTCCTTTAGAAAGACGCCGGCTCAGCCGGTGTACGGGTGTTTCCAGGGCGAACGGTACGGCCGCTTGAGCAGCTCAGCCGCCGTGGGATTGCCGATGATCTGCTCGGATCTCTCATCCCACGCGATTCTTGCGCCAACATCGTAGGCGATCATGGCGAGCTTGACGGCGGCCGTCGAGCGGTACCCGTCCTCGATAGTGCAGCCGGGCTGTTGGCGGCTGCGGACGCCATTGAGGAACTCGGCCATGTGGGCCGCCCCCAGGTCGCCCTGGGTCTTGTGCTCGGCGCGCTCTTTGTTCTTGTCCTTGGGGATCACGACCCAGCGATTGTCCGTGACGAAGACGGTACCGTTCTCGCCGTAGAAGAAGATGCCGTTCGAGACCTCCGGCGTGTATTCCTGCGCGCCCCAGAGGCGGTGCTTCCAGAAAACCGGGCAGGCATCGAAATCGAGCTGGACCGTGAGGACATCCGGCGTGGTGATTTTGTCCTTGAAGTAGTAGATGCCGCCCGAGGCCTGCACGGAGCGCGGCATCGTCTCGCCGAGAATCCAGCGTGTCGCATCGATCAGATGGATGCCCCAGTCCACGAGATGCCCGTGGCCGGTCGTCTTCTCCAGACGCCAGGCGAAATGGCCGATCTGGGGCGAATAGGGCAGCTTGGGCGCGGGGCCGCACCACAGGTCCCAGTCGAGCGAGGCAGGCGGCTCCTGCGGCGTGGTGTCGCGCAGGCCGGCCGTGTAGTGAATCTGTGCGTCCGCCTGCACGATTCGTCCGAGGTTCCCTTGACGAATATAGTCGCGGACCTGCTGAATGGCCGGACTCTGGCGGCGCTGGAAGCCGATCTGGATAATGTTGTTCCTCTTTTTGGCCGCCTGCGCCATCGCCTGGCATTCACGGATGTCGTAGGCGAGAGGCTTCTCACAATAGATATCGAGATTCTTCTCCAGGGCCGCGAGGAACGGCAGGGCATGCCAGTGTGGCGGGGTCGCAATGATGACCGCATTGAGCCCGGGCCCGGCCAGCAGTTCGTCATAGTGCCTGAAGGTCCGGGGCCGCGAGCCCTGCATTTTCTCGATCGCATTTGCGCTGTCGGTCAGGTGTTGGCTGTCCACGTCACATAGTGCGATGACTTCCACTCCGCCTGCTTTGAACGCGGCCCGGACGTCGGCCATGCCGTAGCCGCCGCAGCCGATCACCCCGAGCCTGAGCTTCGTCTTGCCGGCCTCCTCGGCTGGCGAGCGGTGCAAGAAGCTGTTTGTGGCAACGGTTCCCGCGACCGCCGTTGCCATGAATGTCCGCCGATTCATCCGCTCCATAGCGTCCCATCCTTTCCCGATTGAGTTGTATCACATGCAGATGCTGTGGCCGGTGTCTCCCTCGAGAGACCCCACCCGTCCAGTAAAATGGAAAACGGGCTTCGGGCAATCATAATCTGCCGGACCACGTTGTCAACCACGACCTCCGGACGTGGACGGAATGTGTGCGGTCGGCATGCGGGGGGATTCGGGCGGTCCTCATGGTATTGGCAAGCCCAAAGGCGGATATGGCGACGTCGGGCGGCGCAGGCCATCTGCTATAAAGGCACGTCGCACGAGCATGATGTGCAGGAAAACCGCTTATCCCGAAGCAACGAGGTCGCCAACAGCCGACGCCCCACGTTGAATCCTGGTGTGCCGGGCGACAGCCGGTAGGATGCCGTGTGCATGCCGCGCGGTGGCTTCTTCGTAGGGTTTTCCCCAAGGCATCAACAGGCAGATTCCTGAGTGCCTTTCCATCGTCGGGTCTGATACCTTCCTGTTGCGAGATGCCGCATGGCTGGACAGTCGGTACGACGGAAACAGAGAGGATTCGAACCACGTCCGGAACCGGAGGCGACGGAGATCTGAGTCTATGCTGAACTTGGACTGGAACACCTGGACCGAGGTGATTTCCATGGCGGCCACGGTCGCGTTTGCCGTGACGGCCGTCCTGACCATCAGGAGCGCGAATGGCGTTGACATTCTCGGCGCCACCGTTCTTGGTCTGATCACCGCCACTGGGGGCGGAACCATTCGCGATGTGATCTTGGATGTTCCGGTCTTCTGGTCGCAGGATCTGTCCTATGTCTGGGTGGCCACGGGCGCGTCCGTCGCCGCGTTCTACGGGCGCAGGCTGTTCGCGACTCGCTATTTGTACCGCCTGATGCTTTACCTCGACGGCTTCGGGGTAGCCATGTTCAGCATGCAAGCCGCGGGCAAGGTGTGGGACCTCGGTTTCGGCTTGCCTGCGGCGCCGGTGATCCTGGGGGTGGTCACGGCGATCGGGGGCGGGCTCGTCAGGGATACGCTGGCCGGTCGGACCACGTTGCTGATGCGGCCGGAGCTTTATGCAACCCCCGTGCTGCTGGGCTGCAGCGCCTTTGTGCTGGTGTTGAAATACCTCCCTGACCATCGGTTCTCGGGTGCTCTGGTCTGCATCGGCGCGACCTTTGCCCTGCGGGCCGCCGCCATTCATTGGGATCTCTCCATGCCCGGCTTCGCCCGGATCGCGCGAGAGAAGCAGCCGTGATTGAAGCTCCCTGCCGTCGTGCTTACGCAGGCAGTGGCGGCAGGCGTGAAGTACGGAAATGTCTGCGAACTTCTGTTCAGAAAGGAGAAACAAAATGTGTACACGAATACTGTGGAACGATAACAAGTTGGCCATCGTGGTCGGACGAACCTTGGACTGGCCCGAATCGACGGAGCCGGTCCTGACGGTCTTTCCGCGCGGCATAGAGCGCGACGGGGGGCAATTCGGATCCGAAGTCGTTGACAAGGAGAACCCGGCCAAATGGGTGTCGAAGTATGGCAGTATGATCGTCCAGGTCTACGGTGTCGGCGCGGTTGACGGGTTTAACGAGCGCGGGCTTGGGATGCACATGCTCTACTTAAGGGCCACTGATTTCGGGCCGAGGGACACCCGCAAGCCGGGAATCCAAATGGTGATGTTGGGTCAGTATCTCCTCGACAATGCCGCAACCGTTGGGGAAGCCGTTGCCTTGGTTGAGGGCGTCCAGCCAGTGATGGTTGAGATGCATGGTTTCAAGTCGACCGTTCACTTTGCGCTCGAGGATGCCAGGGGCGATTCCGCCGTCATTGAATACCTCAAGGGCAAGCCGGTCATTCATCACGGTCGTCAGTACCAGATCATGACCAATGATCCGACCTACGAGGAGCAGCTCGCGCTCCTGAAGAAACAGGATTTCTCGAAACCCAGCATGGACCTGCCCATTCCCGGCAACGTCAATGCCGTCGACCGCTTCCAGCGGGCGGCCTATTACAAGGCCGTGCTGCAGGAGCCCAAGAATGAGCGCGCCGCCGTGGCGGCCGTGCTGGCGATCGCGCGCAATGTCTCTGTCCCGTTCGATGCGCCGTATCACGACTTCGGAGTCTACAACACCGAGTACCGGACGGTTATGAACCTCACCAACCAGCGTTACTTCTTCGAGCTGACGGACCAACCGAATGTGGTCTGGATGGATCTCTCGAAGTTTGATCTGACGGCGCGTGCGCCGGTGATGGCTCTGGATCCGCACGACCCTGAACTGTCCGGAAATGTATCGGGCGAGTTCCGGAAGGCGGAGAAGGTTCCGTATGTGAAGACGCCGGTATCTGCAGGAGCACGCTGAGAGACCATCTCAAACCGGCAGATGTCATTGCGAGGAGCACAGCGACGAAGCAATCCCACGGGCGGGGGATTGCTTCGCTGCGCTCGCAATCACGTGCCATCGGGTGGTTTTGACATAGTCTCCAAAGGAAAGGAGTAGATCATGACGGTAACAAGCACACCAGAGACCAAGACAATACCGGTCGCTCAGAGAAATCAAGAAGTTCTTAGTGCTGTCGACAATGTTACACCCACCGTTGAGGAGGTCGCTCAGAAGCTCTGGGACTTATCCGAGGTTTCGCTGCTCGAGATGAAGTCGTCGGCCTACCTCAAAGACATACTGAAGCCGAGCGGATTCAAGATCACGAGCGAGGGCACGGCCGGCGTACCGACCGCATTCATCGCTGAATATGGCTCCGGCGCGCCGAAGCTGGGAATCATGCTGGAGTACGATGCCCTTCCCGGACTCGGCAACGAACCCGTGCCGCGGAAACAGGCGCGCCAAGACGGCGTGACCGCGGGGCATGGTTGCGGACACAACCTGATTGGAGCGGCTGCGCTGGGAGCCGCAATTGCATTGAAAGATTTCATGGAAAACCAAGGCATCTCCGGCACGCTGCGCGTATACGGGGGCGCCTCCGAGGAAACCGAGGGCGCCAAGGTCTATATGGCCCGCGCGGGGCTCTTCAACGACCTGGACGCCTGCCTGCACACCCACCCACTGGATGTCGCTTCGGTCATCAACGTTCGCACCACCGCCCAGAGCCAGATGTACATCGAGTTCACCGGAAGGAGCGCCCACGCAGGCCAGAGTCCCTGGCTGGGACGCAGCGCCCTGGACGCCGTCGAACTGTTCCTCCATGCCGTCAACAACATGCGCGAACATGTCAGGCCGACGGCACGCGTCCACTACATCATCAAAGACGGGGGCGTGGCTCCCAATATCGTTCCCGACAAGGCTTCGGTGAAGCTGACCTTCCGGGAGGAAAGCCGGGCCGCGGTGGAAGCCGGAGTGGCGTGGATCAAAGACATGGCCGAGGGTGCCGCTCTCATGACGCAGACGAAGGCCTTCGCCATCGACTACTACGGCATGTATGACCTGCTGCCGAATACACCGCTGGCGGAGAGGATGCAGGAGCACTACGAAGCGGTCGGCGTTCCGAAGTTCACTCAGGAAGAGCAGGAGTTCGCAAAGGCCCTGCAGAAGGAGGTCGGCGTAGAGCCGACAGGCATGGCCAAAGTGGTCGCGCCGCTGCCCAACGCGCCGACCACCGGGGGAAGCACCGACGTGGGCGACATCAGTTGGCTGACCCCTACCATGGGGGTGCTGATCCCCAGCATTCCGGAGGGGATCAGCGTCCACACCTGGATGGCGACCGCCAGCCACGGCACCGGCATCGGCAAGAAAGCCGCCGTTACCGCCGCCAGAGTCCTGGCTCTCACCGGAGCGGATATCCTGACCGACCCGGAGTCCGCCGGCAGGTGAAAGCGGACTTCGACAGGCGCACGGAAGGGTTCACCTACAAGTCGCCCCTGCCGGATATGCTCAAGGAACCCGTCGGCCTGCCCGACAACATGCGTAGCCACGAGAGTGTGGCGGACCTGAAGGAGGCGATCATCAACCAAAGCGCGGACCATGAATTCGCTCCGCATCATCACGATCGCTGAGACAACCGGCAAGACCTACAGAAACACTCTTAAAAAAGGAGAAGAAAATGGAAACGTTTTCACTTGTGATCAACGACGGTCGGGTCATGGACCCGGAAACGATGTATGACGCGGTGGCCAACGTCGGCATCAAGGACGGCAGGATCGCCGTCATCACCAAGGACAAGATCAAAGGCAAAGAGACCATCGACGCCACCGGCCACGTGGTGGCGCCGGGGTTCATCGACACCCACTTCCACTGGGGGCGCCCCATGGGCTACAAGCTGGGCCTGCGCGATGGCCTCACCAGCGCCATGGACCTCGAGATGGGCACCCTGGGCACGTACATGGAGCAGTGGTACGAGGAGCGCGACGGCACGAGCCAACTGAACTATGGGGCGGCAAGCGCCCATGAGTTCGCCCGCTCGCTGGTCCTTGACGGCACCGAGGCCCGCGATTGTCCCGAGGCCCAGAAGACCCGCGGCGCCGGAACGGGGTGGTCCTCGAAGAGGCCCACTCTCGAGGAAGGCAACAAGATCCTCCAGGTTCTCGACGAGGGGCTGCGCGCCGGCGCCCTCGGCATCGGCTCCACCCTCGGCTACATGCGTGACGGCGCGTCCGCTCGGGAGGTCTTCGAGTTGCAGAAGCTGGCCGCCCGATACGGACGTCAGTGCGGCTTTCACTTCCGCTACACCCCCGGGACCGATGTTACGGAAACAAACGGTATCCAGGAGATGCTGGCGAACGCGGCGGCCCTGGGCGCCCCGGCGCTGGCCTGCCATTTCAACAACCCCGGGTATCCGTTGGTCCACGAGCTGCTCGTTCGGATGCGGGGCCGCGGGATGAACGTCTGGGGCGAGATCTACCCTTATACCGCCGGGTCCACGGCCCTCAACGCGGTCTTCCTCCAACCGGAGATGTGGGTCGACAGGCTGGGCCACAAGTACGAGGAGACCCTGCAGGATCCGCTGACGGGCAAGTTCTTCACCCCGGAGACCTACGCGGAAACCAAGAAGGAGGATCCGACCAAGATCGTGATCGTGTACAAGATGCCGCCGGAGGCGATTGTGGACTGGCTCCGGCTGCCGGGCGTGACCGTTGCCAGCGACGCCATGCCTATTCCCGGCGAATGGGCCTGGGATACTCCCTACGACGAGCTGCCCAATACCCACCCGCGCGGGGCAGGCGCGCGCGGCTGTGCGCTGCGCCTGGGGCGCGAAAGCAATATCCCCCTGATGCATACCCTGGCGCAGTTGAGTTACTGGTCGGCCAGACCTCTCGGCAACATGGGTCTGAAGGCGATGCAGGTTCGCGGGCGCATGCAGCAGGGCATGGCGGCGGACATCGCCATCTTCGACCCCGAAACCGTGACCGACAACGCCACCTACGCGAAAGGGACGCTGCCGACAACCGGGATTCCCTACGTGATCGTCAACGGCACGACCGTCGTCAAGGAATCGAAAGTCCTCAGGAACGTCAATCCGGGACAGGCCATCCGCTTCGAGCCGCTGGCGCAGGGGCTTTTTGAGCCGCTCAGCGTCGAACAGTGGATGGGAAAATACATGGTTGTTCCGGTCGACTTCGGGGGGACGATGCCCCATGGTGAGCATGACCGGCAGCATGAGCTTACCGATCTGGTTCTGTCGGCGTTGACGATGGGGGAGGAGAAGATGCCGGGCTTCGCCCGTGAGGCGGCCGAACTGCTCGCCGGAAGGTAGCATTGGTCAAGAGGTCGATGGTTAATGCAAAACACACCAAAAGGAGATGCTGAAGTGAGAAAGTGATAGAAACCGAAGCGAAGGCGGGAATGAGGGCCAGCTATCCAGCTTCAGACCAAGCTAAACGGATTGTCAAAGAATCAAGGCTGTCACACGGAAAGGGATGTCCGGTGTCAAGCCGCCGAAAGTTCTGCCTGCGGGGTCGATATCATACTCGCTCATGGCTACTCGGAGGAAGACTGCGGGAAGATAGTCAGCAGCAACATGCTGCGGGGTGTTTGGGCAGGTACGGCGGTAGCGAATCCTCCACAGGCAAGTGTGCGAATCAAGGAATGAGTCGCTCCACAGGAAAGGAGATGCACGATGGTCGCAAGCTCGCAAACTCGCCAGCCGGTCCCCTTCGACGAGGCCTGCCGTTTCATTATCAAGGTGGGCGTGGCCGCACACGGGTATGGTTCGCCGGCGGCTCGGCTTGAGGCGTTCCTTGCGCGGTTGACTGCGGCGTTCGGCTATCGCGGCGTTTTTCATTCCACACCGACCAATATGGTTTTTGCCTTCCAGGAGAAGGAGGGGCAGTGGCAGCACGTGTATCTGGCGACCATGCCCGGAACGGGTCTCGATCTGGACAAGCTGGCCCGGGTCGGAGACCTCATCGAGACCGTCGCCGCCGGAGAGGTCTCTGTAGCTGATGCTGCCGTGCGATTGGACGAGATCGATAAGATGCCATCTCCCTGGGGGCGCGTCGCGAACGCACTCAGCTATGCGGTGGTGGGAGCCGCCTTGGCGGTGCTCCTGTCCGGCGGGTGGTGGGACGTTGTATTCTCGACGCTGTTCAGCGTGCTCGTTTACGGGATGGTCCTGTTCTCAGGACGCCTCGGAGCGCGGGCCGCCGACTGGCTGCCCCTTTCGACCGCGTTCGTCGTCGGGGCCCTGGCGGCCGTCGCGAAAACCTGGGTCCCGGAGTTGAATCTCGTTCTGGTGATCCTCGCGGCCATCGTGGTGCTTCTCCCGGGCTACACCATCAGCCTGGGAATCATCGAACTGGTCAATCAGCGCGTGGTCTCCGGCACCGCGAACCTGATGGGCGGGCTCGTCTACCTGGTCAAGCAGGTGTTGGGCGCCTGGCTCGGAGTCGCGCTGGCCGGTGTTCTCTTTGCGCTACCCGCCGCACCCGCCGGCACACCCGTGAATAGGGACTGGCTCTGGCTGTTCATTCCGCCGCTCATCTTCGGATTGTGCGTGATCTTTCAGACCAGCCGGCGAGATTTGCCCTGGGCCTGTGTCGGCTGCGCCATCGCCTACGGTGGGATCCTGCTCGGCAGCGCTGTCGTTGGCCCTAATCTGGGAAACCTCCTGGGCGCCGTCATCGCGGTCGGCTTCGCCAATCTCTGGGCGACGAGGACGAGGCGTCCCACGTCCATCGTCCTGCTGCCCGCCATCGTCCTGCTGGTGAGCGGCAGCATCGGGTTCCGTGGACTGGCGTCCATCGCCGTGGGTCAGACCGCCGTCGGCAGACAGCAGTTTCTCCAGATGTTCATCGTGGCCCTGACCATCGCGGCGGGATTGCTCGTCGGCAACACAATCGTTCGTTCCAAGGCGACACTCTGAGCGCGAAAGACCCGTCAGGAGAAACTTCAAGGCAACCAGAGACCGTTTCGTGTTGGGCAGGAAGGACGGCAGAAGTTTCGAGAATCGTATCCAATAACCCTGCAACAGAAAGGAGCACATCATGACAAGGACAATTCCGCAGATGGTCCTCATTACTAACGTGAACATCTTCGACGGCCGGAACGAGAAGCTGGCCGAGCTCTACGGCCCGGAGAAGGCCAAAGACATCCACTACGCCGAAGCTTTTGAAATCTGCGAATACGGCCGCCGCCCCGCGCTGGAGGAACTGAAAAAGCTCTTCCCCATCGCCCAACAGCCGAACGAAACGAAAGAAGGCAAAAAAATGTAGGATGGGCTTGGGTTCCCAAACGCCATATTTCGCGTTTGGGGTACCCTTCAGCCCGTGCGGATTCTGTCTCAACCACGAAGGACACGAATTTCACGAATATTCGTGTGATTGGTGTGATTCGTTGTTAACCATCCTGCTCCGCATTTTCCGCTTTCGGCCAATAGCATGACAGGAACAAAACCCGGCCCCGGGCCGCCTTCTTCAAACTTCAAACTTGGAACTTTGGCCGCCCAGGCCTCTATCTTCTCAATCATCAATCCAAGGGGCCACGGAGGACCCTTTGACACGGATTGCACCGGTCTACATGGATTTGTCTTCGAGCGACGGGCCACGGGGCACGAGAGACGGAATTGCCACCGCGAAATACGCGAACCACGCGAACTCTGACTTCAAACTTCAAACTTGACACTTGCGGCCCCGCGTGCGTTGCTTTAGTGGGTAGGGTGTGCACCGCACACCGCTGGTCCACGCACTCCGCTCGACGCAACCCGCATGGCGAGCGGGGTTATCTGCGGACACCATACCCAACTCAAGCCCGAGATAAGTAAGCTGTCTCCGGAATTCTTCCTGTAATTGCACACCGACTCAAAGGGCATCTATTCTCATCCCTCGCGTCCGACCATTCGCCATGCGGCCTCTCGCGGGTGCAGTATAAGCTTGGTTTCGCCGTTCATTTGCATGCGCACGTTAGCTCAGCGACGCGGAACCGCAGATCGTTTACCGCAGTTAACAGCAACGCGCCTGCCCGACGTTCTGTGCGATAGTCGCTTCGAGCACGCGCGCGAGTTCCAAAAACTCAGCCATGAAGTCGTGCATCCGCCGACCGCGTTTTCTCCCCCTTTCTTATTCTGCTTGGAGGCTGCCGAACAACTGGAGTTGCTTGCTGTTCTCCGCGCCCCTGACTCGCACCGTCTCAAGAATCATGCAGTGGGGATTCACAGATTCTCGCCGCACTCGATGGCGTGCTATCTCACAGTAACCTGGATGCAGGTCGATGCCGATCCATTTGCGCCCGAGAGCCCTGGCCGCAACGCACGTGGCACCTGCCCCATTGAACATGTCAAGGACTATGTCCCCCGCGAATCCGGCATCTGGACACTCGGCAAACGTGTACATCATAATCAGTCTCTGCGGGAGCACGACTGGAAAAGGCGCCGGGTGCCCGCCCGCCCGCTGCACGTCCTCCGGGTACATCGGCCACACTTGCATCGTCAAGTTTCGCCATTCATCCTGTGACAACTTGCTTGGTTCCTTTGCCTCACGTGCGACATTCGGTGGCGCACCCTCCTTTACGTACACATTGATGAACTCAATCGTATTGTCCTCGTAGATGTTCGGCGGATAGGGATAGCTTCCGAACATCTTGACCGATGTCTGCTTCTGCCACACGAAAAGGCTGAATCTATGCAGGCTGCGAATGTTGTCCAAAATCGTCCGTTCAATGTCGTTACTGATGTTTTTTATGTGGCGGGTATGCGCGCTGTTTACGACCTTCTTTGGAATAGGCATGATTGGAGTAACTATGGCCAGTTTGCCATTCGGGATCAGGACCCGCTCCGTCTCTTGCCAGATCGGGAGCAGTTCCGCCAGGTAGTCCTCATAACTTGTTCGCCCGATCTGCCCAGGGATTCCGTAATCGACGACGTTCCAGTAAGGCGGGCTTGTAACGGCTAGCGCCACACACTCACTTGGAGTCTTTGACAAGGCACCAAGCGCGTCGTCGTTGATGATCTTATTCACGAAGGACTCTGGCCAACTTGATTTCCTAGGTATCCTGTACATTCAGTCCATGCTCTTTGAATTTGATAAACTTCTGATAATCTGATCTCAGGAGACCGATTCTCGAATAGCGGGCACTCTCCGGAAATTGGGAGGCCAGGATGATACCACGCACATTATTCTCTGCTCTTGCTATGTTCCTGTGGACCCAGCCAATGTAGCGAAGAATTTGTCCAAATACCGAATCGCGTGCCTCCTCCGCCTTGATCTCAACAACCACGTACTCGCCTTCCTCGCTCAAGCACAGCATATCGATTCTTCCTATCGGTGTAGCATATTGCCGCCCATCGCGCTTGAGTACGAGCCCTTTCTCAAGAAGATCGGGGTGTGCGCAGTAGAATGTCTCGATATCTTTCTCGATCTGGGCCCTGGCAACGCTTGCAACGTCTGTCTCGGTGAGCAAGTCCTTATGTTCTTCCACCGCAGACTTCGCACGTTCCATGTCAGCCTTTGTGACAGCGTCTTGGACTAGCGAGAGCAAATAGGTGAGCCACGTTGGGCGAGCCTTCGGGTTGCCGTAGTATGCAAAGCAATCCGCCATTGTCCGAAAGGTCGTGACTTTCAGGTTTGGCAGGACTTCGTCTATGATTTCGTTGACTGTCTTGATGACGCTACATGTGATTGCACCGTCCTCGATAGCCAGATACGCCGGGAATGCGAAAAATGCTCTTTGGTAGCTAGCATCCTGGTGAATCCGAGTGAAACGTTTCTGTGTTCGTGGCTGCCCCGTTTCTTCAGAATCGTCAGGGTGAATTGACATTGCAGCGGTACGGGCTCTGGCCAGTATTTCTTCCTGGTATTTTTCACCAACATCTCTCCATGAGAGAATGTAGCGAACCACCTTATCGACCTCATCCTGCGATTGAGCAAGGTTCACGAAGAGTTCGTACTCAGCCGGGTCGATCCGATAGTCGCACCCTTTCAACACCTGCAGAAGGAACACGTGCGGGAGGAGTCCCCCAAAGCTCTCGGCGTATGACGCTGTGAGACTCGGATTGGGGTACTGGTACTTTACAATCTGCGCCTCGATGACGCGCGGCCTGTCCTCAGGCGCAGCGCCGAGCAAATCGAGCCCAACATCCGTGATCATGATGTCCGTTTCATTCTCCACCCACAACAGGCCGAGCGTCTCCAGCAGCTTCTTCGATATCCGTACTAACGCCGTCCTATCCGAAAGCGACCCCTCGTCCCGGTAGGGAGCCAATACAGCAGAATCTCTTAGCCGATCGAGGATTCGATCTTGAGTCGCCGGATTCCACACCTGCTCGAGCTGGAACTTGGCATCCTCAATCTCAGGACGGCTACTTGCATCGCCTCTCGATCCTCATGGGACGGTTGCGGGCCAGCCAACGCAATTCGAGGCTGATTGTAAAGGCTTGCTGCTTGCCTGTAAAGGCGGAAATGCCGGCCGGAGTGGCCTTTTCGCTGTGGCCTTTGGCGTAGAAGGTCTTTTTTCGCGTATTTAGCGTGATTCGCGGTCAAAAAGGCAGTTGTCAGTTCCTGGTTGCCGGTTCTCAGTTCCCGGTTCACTTCGTGCTCCTCGTGTCCTTCGTGGTTTCCCACATTGGCGTGCGTCGGCGTTGACCCCTCGGCTGCGCTCGGGACGGGTCTGCGGATGAGAGGAAGGGAATAAGAAAGGGCGGGGCAGGGAACCACAGATAAACGCCGATGAACACAGATAAGGACCATTGGAAAGGGGATGGCTTCTTTTCATCCGCGTCCATCCGTGTTCCTCTGCGGACGATACCTTTCTCTGCGTCTTGGCGTCTCTGGGTGAGCAGATTTCTTTCGCATATTTGGCGTAGTTCGCGGTCGATTCCGCGTCGTGCGTGAAGCGGCGTTCGTGAAGCGTAGGACGGCCGGGGGCGGGTTTTCCTCCCATCATGCTATTGGCCGAAAGCGGAAAATGCCCCGCCGGAGGCGCTGAGAATCAGCGTCCGCATGGGCTGAAGG
>CAYFUB010000639.1:0-5910 GCA_964346195.1 uncultured Pirellulales bacterium | reverse complement strand
GGCGGGCGAGGCGGTCTGCCTGCTGATGGGCTCGCTCGCGTGCGTATCCCACCATAGCACGGCATAATTGCCCGGGCTCAAGCCGTCGATTGCGATAGTCGCCGAATCGATCGGGGTGGGCGCGCGTTTCTCCGCGACCAGGTTCCACCACGTCGCCTCGCGGTTGACCAGCCACAGGCAGGCCCGGTTGTCGCCCTGGCGGCCGAGGATGCGCAGACGCGGCTCGGATGTGGTGGCCGTTGTCTGTTGCAGGTTCGCCGGTGAGACGTCGGCCAGGAAGGCCGTAAGCGGTTTGTAATGGTGGTAGGCGTTCTGAAGGTCCAACTGCTCCCACCACCAGAACATGGCCGTGCCCGAGCTGCCGGCGAAGGCCGACGCCCACAGGCAGTTGTGGAAGTGGACGCCCGCGCGGTCCTGCTTCATGTAGTCGCTCAGGCCCCATTTGGCCGTGGCCAGGCCGAACTCGCCGATCAGGGCCGGCTTGCCCGGGGCGTGCTCGCGCAGCCAGTTGCTCTGGCGGACGATGGATTCGACCTCGTCCCTGAAGTCATCGTCATCCGGCCGCATATAGTGGTGCTCCTGCGCGATGTCGAGCTGCGGATGGCGGCAGTCCCGCGCGGAAGGGGACCAGGTGCTCGTGGTGCGCAGATGGGCGTAGATGTCCACCTGTTCCAGATACTTGCCGACCTGCTCGTAGAACGCGTTTGTCGGTTTGCCCGGGTCCATCTCATTCCAGTACTCCCACGCTGCTACGTTGGTGGAATAGCCCCACCGCGCGACGGCGTAGCGCATGAACTTCTTCGCATCTGTTGTCGCCTGACGATACTCGGGGCTATCGACTTTCGACAGCGAGTCCATGTAGAGGTCCCGCGTGATCGCGCACAGCATCAGATAGATGCCGTTTTGCTCCGCGGCCTCGACGATCTCATCCAGCAGGAAGCAGTCGAGCGGATTGTAGTATCCGCGTACGGGCCGATTCACGTCCGCCTCCCAGAGCAACTCGGCGCCGCCCGCCGTTTCCTTCAGCGAGAGGGCATCCAGCCAGGCTTTTCCCGCACCGACCAGACTGAAGGCAACCCGCCCCAGCCAGTATTCGCTGGCCCCCGTGGTGAATTCCTGCTCGAATACCTGCCAATCGGGCATACTGGCGGCAATCGTCCAATTCTTGCCGCCGACTTGCAGCCGCACGGCCTCCGGACCTTCCATTTTGATTTTCCCTGTGATGACGTACTGCGTCCCGGGCCGCAAGGCCACATTATGAGAGGGCGATGCCGTAACGGACGTCCCGTTCTCACCCTCGATCTTGACGCACTTCCCGGCCTGTGGCTGGCCTTCGCTGCCGGGAAGGGCAACGACGGGGGACTCCCGCGTCCAGGAGCGGGTCCAGGCGCTCTTGCGGGCCTCGATGGCGAGCGCCCAGTCCTGGCAGCACGTCCATATCCGCACGAAGTTCGCGCCGTTGGCCGCCAGCTTGCCGAAAATCTCTTCGGCTCTTGGCGCCGTGACATACTGGCCCGCGCCGATGAACGCCAGATTCTGCCCGATGGCAAAGAAGGGCCGTCCCTCCGAGAATTGCAGAAACCGCGGATCGTCGTCGCTCACGCGCAGAAACCCCTTCCTTGCGGAGCCCACGCACGCGAACGTCACAGGTGCGGACGTGATTTCGCCCTGTCCATCCTTGAGCACCGCATGGGCTGTGTACGTCCCCGGTTCCATCGGCGCGAAGCGCGCCTTCCAGGAGCCGACGCCGCGCGGATAGCACCAGGCGACGGTCTTGCCGCTGCGCTGGAGGTCGCGCCGCTCATAATCCTGCCCGAAGAACGCCGGCAGGACGAGGCTCCGTCCGCCCGGCGTCGCCATCAGCACGTTGAACTCGACCTCGCACGGATCGAACGGATTGGCATACTGCCGGTCAATTTCCAGCAGCAGTTCGAGTTTCTCATATTTGCCCACCTGCTCGACCTGCGTGCTCAGCGTGATGTCTTGAGCCGCACCGGCGGCACTGAAAACCGTGAGTACACACGGCAGCACGAAATGCATCAGAGACCTGCGGGACGTCATCGGCGAATCCTCCAACAAGCCACTCGTTCATCACACGCAGAGGGATTATAACCTCGCGTGCCTTGCTCAGAAACCTTTGTATCCGCAGGTCGACGAGCGGATGAGAGCCGGACCGTGGCTGCCGGCTTGCAAGGTCCGGGCTCGACATCTGCTCACTCGGCGTTCTTACCCTCGTTCTCGAGTAAGAATTGTTCTATCCGCGCGGCGATCTCCTCGGCGGATAGACCGGCCACATCTCCAAACCGGCTCGAAGACAACCCGCAGGAGATGTGCTCGATCTTCTCGTTGAGGAAGTCCATTTTCTTTTTGAGAATCCGGATGTCCCCGGTTTCCCAGTATTTTCCTTCGTCGAAGACCTCCAGATTAGATATGTACTGTTTCTTCAGGTATTTCAGCAGCCCGATGATCCAGACGTGTATCTCGGGAGAGGCGAACTGCGTCTTAACGGACACCCACGCATCCTCCGGCTTCAGTGTTCCCTCCAGAACCAGGGCCCGGCTCACGGGGGACCAAAGGTCGCCTTTCTGGTCGAAGCAAAAACTCGGCGACTCGGCCCCTTCCCCGGGCCTTATCAGAATCCCCTTAAGCCCCAGGTTGCCGTCGATGCGGGCGCCCGTCGGCGAGCCGTGCAATCGAGCATCCACCGGCTGCTCCCAATCGTCATCCAGCCGAGTCGACTCCCACCCCACTACGTCCGCAATGTCAGCGAGCTCCTCGCACAAGCGGTTGAGTTGACCTACATCATTCAGCCGCCCCCGATAGTGTATCGAAACGCCCATCGTTCTTTCCTCGCTCCTGCATTACCTCATCGAGTTACCGAGCTGGCCGACCTTCCCGCAACCTCTCGAGATGCCTTGCTTGTCAGTTCCTGAGCCGACCTCGCCCGGGTCTCGTTCGCGCCGCACCGCTGCAACCATCACGATCCGCATAGCATGAACGTCACCTCTATCGAGTGTCGAGAGCTGACCGCCGACCGCGTGCTGGTATTATTCCCAACTCCTGGTCAGGACAATCTCGTTGCCATAGGCTATTGGCATGTGCTGCTTCAGGAACTCTTCAGAGCCACCGGGTTCTTCTTGCACCATTCCTGTGATCCGTATGCGCACTTCCTTCCCCTCGTTAGCCGTCCTCCAGTCGGCTGCGAATGCCCCGTCGAGCGGAAAGCCCCAGTAGACGCTTGCATTCACCAGAGCACACCCGAGGAATGGAATGCGTCTGTATTTGCCGAAATCGGGTAGCCCGATCCTTCTGCTCCCGGGATCGACATAATAGCCCTCAGGATGCTCCGACGACCTGGACGTTAGCACAAGCAGATACTTGTCATCATAGCCTAACATATAGACCGTGCCGGAGGCGTCCGGCCTGCTCGGAACGGCTACACGATACGATGCTTGGCCAACCAAGGTCCTCTCGCCTGTATAGGCTATTCCGAGCCAGAGCCATATCCCCAATAGCGTGGCAAACACACCTACGGCGATACCGGCGAACGCGACAACGCACAGGGTGAGCGTTGTCCGTTTTCCCGTCCACAGGTCCTTCTCCGCTCGTACGGGTCTGGTCATAGCTGCGACAGTATCCACTCCCCCGCCCCTTGTCAAGGAGTGACTGTCCCACCGGGTGTGGTTGGGTAATGAGGATTGAGCCTCCTTGCCGATGAGATAGGTAGTCAAAACCGCAGGGGAGTCCCGGGACACCATACCAATCAGGTGAGGGTTTTGTCTTGCCCGTCAAGGAGACGGTGATTAGACTCGCGGCATGGCCCAATTGGCGAGAATTGCGGTTGTCGATGGTCAGGGGGCGGGGACCTTCAGCTTCTATTGGAAGGTCTCCTCCGAGCCCGGGTATAACTTCCTGGAGTTGGAACAGATCAGCTACACTTACGACCCAGATGCGCGAGCGTAAATATGCCACGAGAGAACATTGGAGTGGGTATTATGAACAGATGTACTTTGTCCGGTCTTGAGCTGTAGGGATGTTGTGAGATGGCAACGTCGGATTTTGATGAGTATTTCGCCCTGCATGCGAAGGGAAGGTTCCGCGAGGCTTACGCGGTTCTGCGCGAAATCATAAAAAGCAAGCCGCGATGGTCGCGATGCGGAGACTTGTACGTGTGGTGTGCTGACTTGGAGTTAACAGTGAACGATGATGTGCGTGAGGCTCAACTACTGTTGGAGAAGGCCCATGCGCTCGGTTGTCGCCATCCGGCACCATACCATCATGTACGCGGATTCGTCCGATGGAGAATGGGTGACTATGATGAGGGAATACGCGACCTTGAGAAGAGTGTTGAGTTGGAACCGAGTGTCTGGAGCCTTACAGCGCTTGGCAAACTGCTTGCAGTTCAGGGGGACGAACGCGCGACAAGTGTCTGGCAGCGCGTGTTGGAACAAGATCCGAAGAATTGTCTGGCGTATGCCTGCTTGGGAATGCTGGCGGCCCAATCCGGTGATCAGGACAGAGCGATACTTATGGTCACCAAAGCTGAGAAACTGGCTGCATCAGCGTCGGATCACAACGCAATCGGGCGACTATATCAGGAACTAGGGCAATTCCAGTCCGCCGTTGACTCATTTCTCAAGGCAGCCAAGGTCGGCGATCCGGCAAAGGCTCCGTTATATGCAGCTATTGCCGCGTGCTACTTTTCGATGGGTGATGTTCAGAACGGCCAAGAGTATCTCGACCGGGCCAGGAGGCATGATCCAGATCACGAGTATGTCAGGTACGTCCACGAGGTGAGCAGAGATGTACTTGATGACGACAACGAGGGAGAGAAGAACGGGGCAGGCGGTGAATCCTGACATGGCGGCTTCCCCCGCTGCCATCCTCATTTCGCCGGTCTTTTGTCTTGCCGCCTGCTCCTGGGGCGGTGAGCCGCGCCTGCCGCCGTCGCTGCCCATCATGACATTGGCCCGACGCGAAACGTGCCGGCTCGTGCTGCGCAGCGAAGCATTGTTTCGTCGAGCAGCCGGGCCGGAGACAATATCCGCAGAATCGCGGATCTTACGCTGCGACCGGACCGCTTGTCACTGTCGTGAAAGCCCGTACGACAGGAGGCGGTCACAGATCGCGCGTAGGGAGAAGGGGTTTGGGCTTGCTTCTTGGGAGGATGGGGCCCATAGTAATGGTGCTGCCGAGCGGCAGCGCAGTTGGAGAGAGCGATCGGCAGGCTTTTGATTGAGGAGCTTGGGCTATGGCGAATCGGATTTCTTCCCGGCGTGAGTTTCTCAGAGATACGATGTGGGCGAGCGGCTTTGCGGCGGCCATACCTGGCGTGATGGGGGCGGTCGCAAAGGTAGAAGGTGGGACGGCGCGAGCCGCCGGGTCGGGCGGCAAGCTGCACGTGGCGTGCAATCAGTATCCGTGGGGCGTGTTCTACCAGCGCGAGGGCAAGGACTTCGGTGCGTCGCTCGACGCCGGGCTGGGCGAGGTGGCGGCCAGCGGGATCGACGGGTTCGAGCCGGGGGTAGGGGGGCTCCAGCAGATTGAGCAGATGGCACCGTTGCTGAAGAAACATGGGCTGGAAATGCGGTCGCTGTACGTCAACAGCACGCTGCACGAGGCCGGGCAGGCGGATAAGAGCATTGAGGAGGTCGTGGCCGCCGCGGCCCAGGCCAAGGCCGTCGGGACGCGCATCATCGTGACGAATCCGAGCCCGATTCAGTGGGGCGGCGCACAGAACAAGACCGACGAGCAGCTCCAGACCCAGGCCGCGGCCCTCGATAAACTTGGCGCCAGGCTCCGGGAGACGGGCCTGACCCTGGCCTATCACAATCATGATATCGAGCTGCGCAACGCGGCCCGCGAGTTTCATCACATGATGGTCGGCACCGACCCGCGGAACGTCACTCT
>CAYFUB010000638.1:0-3196 GCA_964346195.1 uncultured Pirellulales bacterium | reverse complement strand
GGAGGGGGCCTGCAAGCATGTGGTCGGCGATCGCCTCAAGCGTTCCGGAATGATCTGGAGTCGTGCCGGCTCCTCCGCGACTCTGGCCTTGCGGATTTGCTGGCTCAACGAACAATGGGGCCAACTCTGGCAACAGAAGCCCTTGGCGGCATGAAGAATCCACCTACAATCGTGACGTGCACCCACCATCTTACCGCGAGGCGAAATTGCCTTGACAGCGCAATTTTCCAGGGAGATAATGCATACTTTTACTGACGGCGCTCGAGGATAGGCTGTATGCTATGAGGGATACCTGCGGGCCGGAGTCATAGGGTCGTTTTCGGGGCGTCGAAGTCGTGGTAATAGGGCCTGAGGGGCAGGCAGCGGATACACCAGGTACGCCGAGCGCGATAGATCGCGTTTTTCAGGCCCCCTTGTTCTTATCGGGCATGTCTTTGAAAGGCGGCAGTATGGACATGATTCGTGGCACGCGCCGGGAATTCCTTAAGAGTTCAGCCGTTTTCGGCGCAGGTATTGTGGCGGCCGGCCCAGTGGGCCAAATCCTGTCGGCGGTAGAAAAGGCCGGCTCGAAGATGAAGTTCGGGCTGGTGACGTACCTGTGGGGACAGGACTGGGACCTGCCGACGCTGATTGCGAACTGCGAGAAAACGGGCGTGCTGGGCGTAGAGTTGCGAACGGAGCACGCTCACGGCGTGGAGGCAAGCCTGACCGAGGCACAGCGGCGCGAGGTCAAGAAGCGCTTCGCTGACAGCCCCGTGACGTTGGTCGGGCTGGGGACGAACTTCGCGTTTCACTATCCCGATGCGAATCGGCTGGAGAAAGAGATCGAAGGGGCCCGACAGTACATCAAACTGGCTTATGACTGCGGCGCCGCCGGCGTCAAGGTCAAGCCGAACGACCTGCCCAAAGGCGTGCCGTACGAGAAGACGATAGAGCAAATCGGAGAAGCCTTGAACGAGTTGGGCCGGTTCGGAGCGGACTACGGGCAGGAGATCCGGCTGGAGGTGCATGGCGGGTGCTCCCTGCTGCCCACGATGAAGGCGATCATGGACGTGGCGACCCATCCCAACGTCGGTGTCTGCTGGAACTGCAATTCGCAGGACCTCGAGGGCCAGGGGCTGGAGTACAACTTCAACCTGGTCCGCCCGCGCTTCGGCCGGACCGTGCACGTCCGCGAGTTGAATCTCGGTGACTATCCTTACCAGGAATTGATGAATCTGCTGGTCGCGACGGACTACGACGGCTGGGTCCTGCTGGAAGCGAGGACCAAGCCCGCGGACCGGGTCAAGGCCCTGGCCGAGCAGAGGAAAGTGTTCGTGCAGATGATGGCTAGGGCGCAAGCGGGCAAGCCGGCTGCCAGCGGGGTGAAAATCACCGAGCACGACGACAGCGTGACCGTTGAAATCAGCGGTAAGCTGTTCACGGAATACCGATTCAAGGAACCACAGCGGCCATTTTTCTATCCTGTGATCGGGCCGACCGGCGCGCCGATTATCCGCCATTGGCCGATGGGCGACGGCCCGAACGAAGCCCACGACCATCCGCACCACAAGTCGCTGTGGTACACGCATGGCGCCGTCAACGGCGTGGACTTCTGGGCCGACGGCAAGGGGAAAATCGTCCACGACAAATTCCTCGAAATCAGCTCAGGGACGGAGGTCGGCGTCATCAAGTCGCAGAACAAGTGGATCGCGCCCGACGGCAAGGTCATCTGCACCGACACGCGGACCCATCGGTTCCACAGCACCCCGGACGGCCCGATCATGGATTTCGATGTGACCATCCACGCCTCGAACGGCCAGGTGACGATGGGCGATACGAAAGAAGGCTCGATGGGGATCCGGCTGGCCCCGACCATGCGGGTCAAGGGCGAGGTGGGCCAGGGGCACATCATTAACAGCGAAGGGGATACCGACACCGGTGCCTGGGGCAAACGGGCCAAATGGTGCGATTACTACGGTCCCATCGAGGGTGAGATCGTCGGCGTGGCGATCTTCGACCACCCGAGCAACCCGCGGCACCCCACGTGGTGGCACGTGCGGGATTACGGATTGTTCGCCGTCAATCCCTTCGGCATTCACGATTTCGAGAAGAAGCCCGCCGGCACGGGCGACTTCGTCATCCCGGCCGGCCAGAGCGTGACGTTCAAGTACCGCTTTTACCTCCACACGGGCGATGAAAAGCAGGGAAACGTGGCAGAGCACTACGCCGAGTACGTCTCCGAAAAGTAGCACGCGCGACCGGGGCCCCCAAACGCGAACGAATGCGTTTGGGGAACCCGTCCCGCCCGTGAAGGCAGGGCCAGGATGGCCCTGCGACTCACGGGCAAGATGCCCATGCTACGATCAATCATCAATGGGAAAGGGCAGACCATGAGCAAGTTGACACGTCGTGATTTCATCCGCAGTTCGATGGCTGTAAGCGCCGGCCTGGCGATAGCCGGATCGGCCTCCCGCGTACTCGGCGCCAACGACGATATCCGCCTGGGCATCATCGGCGTCGGCGGCCAAGGCGGCGGCCACATGAAGTATTTCAGCAGCATTGAGGGCGTCCGCCTCGTGGCCATTTGCGACGCCGACCGCGATCACGTGGAGAAGAGGGCCGCCGAGTTCGAAAAAGAGCGCGGCGTCAAGCTCCAGACCTACACGGACATGCGCGAGTTGCTGGACAACAAGGAGATCGACGTGGTCACGTCCGCCACGCCGAACCATTGGCACGCCCTCACCACGGTCTGGGCCTGCCAGGCGGGCAAGGATGTTTATATCGAGAAGCCTGCCTCGCACGAGATTTGGGAAGGCCGCAAGATGGTGGAGGCGGCCCGCAAGTACAACCGCATCGTCCAGATCGGCACGCA
The DNA here is from genome assembly GCA_964346195.1 of uncultured Pirellulales bacterium. GTDB lineage: Bacteria > Planctomycetota > Phycisphaerae > Sedimentisphaerales > Anaerobacaceae > PLanc-01. The sequence goes on along the minus strand of CAYFUB010000638.1, from coordinate 342 downwards.
AAAGCGCTCTTCCGAGGCCCATCCGGCCGCGTTCGAGTGGATCCGTGAGGGACACATCGGTAAAATCAAATGGGTTCGCGGGTTCTGCTACAAGGGTCGAGGTCCTGACACCAACGGGATTGTCCACGGGACGAACGGCCCCAAGCCAGTGCCGGCGAGCGTGGACTACAACCTGTGGTGCGGTCCGGCCGACATGGTCCCGCTGCATCGCGACCAGTTGCATTACGTCTGGCACTGGATGTGGAACACGGGTAACGGCGACATCGGCAACCCGGGCGCCCATGAGATGGACATCGACCGCAGGGCAACGGGAGATCCGGGGCGGGCGAAGCGGGCCGTGAG
>CAYFUB010000637.1:0-5913 GCA_964346195.1 uncultured Pirellulales bacterium | reverse complement strand
GACAACACCTTTGCGTGCTCGGCGCTCCAGAATCCTCGATCTTCCCAAAGAACCACATCGAAAGGTCACCGGTCCAACAAAAGCAACTTGGCCACCGATTGGGCTTGCCTTCGCGTAGTTCGCGTATTTCGCGGTTCAATATCTGCGCCGGCGCGGGCCAATAGGGCCAAGCCGATGCCTCTAACACCGGCATTCGGCCTCTTGCCCTGGGCAATTCCTTTCCTGTCCATTTCATCATCGCAGGTGCGGCTTGCATTTGAGGCAAGCGAGAACAGGGATAAGACGCAGAAGGCAACACGGAGAGATTATAACCGCGAAAGACGCGAACCACGCGAAAAAGGATTCAGACCACGAGACTCCGTTACATATATTCAACATGTTCGCGGGTTTTCTGTCTTCCCAGAATGTCCGTGCAAGGCAAGCGCCGACCCGACGGAACGCGACTTCTCCATCGCCTGGGCCTGCCTTCGCGTGGTTCGCGTAGTTCGCGGTTCAAGATCTGCGCCGGCGCGGGCCAATAGGGTCAAACCGATGCCTCTAACACCGGCATTTGGCCTCTTGCCCTGGACAATTCCTTTCCTGTCCATTTCATCATCGCAGGTGCGGCTTGCATTTGAGGCAAGGGAAAACAGTGATAAGCGACAGGCGATAAGAGACAAGCCAGGAAGGGCAAAAACGCAAAGATTTTAACCACGAAATACGCGAACCACGCGAAAAAGGACTTTGAACAAGACACCCCACCCATTGCATGTGTTCAACACATTCTCAGGGGTCTCTGCGTCGGTGGACCCTCCCTGCAAGGCAAATGCCGATGCAACGATAAGTGACTTTTCCATCGCCCGGGCTTGCCTTCGCGTCGTTCGCGTATTTCGCGGTTCAGAAGTTATTCCGTTACGTTCTTGGCGTACCGCCCCCGCGTGTTGACCATCCGCTCGACCTGGAGCCTGGGATAATGCCCGAAGTTGACGAGCAGCCCAAGCTGGAATTTCGTTGCCTTGAGGTAGTTCTGTACCTGGGCACGGTCCTGGTCGGTCAATTCTTTCGCGGCCTTGAGTTCGAGAATGATCTTCTCATAGCACACGAAGTCCGGCTCGTACCGCGTTCGCAACGGCCTGGTTTTGTAGTCAAGGGCCAGCGGTTTTTGCGCCACGAAGGGAATCCCCTGGAGTCCCAACTCGATCTCGACGCACTCCTGATAGACCGCTTCCAGGAACCCGCAGCCCTTTTCCCGGTACACCTCCAGGCACGCCCCGGTGATTCTGTAGCTCTCTTCTCGGAATATGATCTCTGCTTTCATGGTGCCAAAGTATAGGGCAATCACAGACCCCGTGAAAGCGATTTCTCCACGGTCCAGGCTTGCCTTCGCGTGGTTCGCGTATTTCGCGGTTGAATTCTCTTCGATCGAAAGAACGGTGTCTGGAATCCACCCCATCCCCGTGGCCCCAATTATCTGGCGCGGTTCGCCTTGCGTCGTGCACCCTGCGTCTCGCGCCCTACTTTTGCCTTCTTCGTGTTGGCTGTTGCCTTGGTGCCTCGCGTATCCTTCTTACCTTCTTTGCCTCTGGCCTTCCTGCCTTTCTTCCTCCCGGCCCTCAGCCACTGGTCGTGCACCTCCTCTCGTCTTTCGGGCGGCCATTCCTCGGGGAAGTTGTGATTGGCGTGGTCGACCATCATGCCTTTCGGCGGCTTCATGATCTGGCAGTGCATGAGGATCGTCTTGTTCTTCTCACGCCGAGCGGCGTACCCGTTTGCCATGTGCCAGGTGTATTTGCTGAGCCACTCGTAGTCCGCCGCGTCCACGTAGGCGTACAGGCCGTCGGACAAGGGGATGCGCCTGGCGGCCTTGTCTGGCTCCGGGGGTCTGGGACGGTAATTGCGGCACACGCCGCCGGCGGGCGCCGGCCTCATTCGTCCCAGCGAATCCGGGTGGTTGGCACACGCCGGCCGGCAGGGAAAGCCGCCGGAAGAACCCTGCATTACCTGGCACATGTCCAGGTACGCGTACACACAGGTGTAACAACTCGCTTTCGCCATCTCTCACCTCCATTTCACAAGGCGACAAGTGATACGTGACAAGCGACAAGCAGGAACCCGGCCACGACGCCGCCCGGGGCCGTCCTCGCTCTTCGCGTCCTTCATGCTTCACACTTCCCCAGGACATTGGATGAATAATAAACGAACAGAAAGGGTCTGTCAACAAAAAAATGTCCCCCGCCGCCGGGTGTAAGTCCCTGTGGCATCAGGGGTAAAGAAATTCCATGAGAAGAAGAACAACGACGTGCCGGGGATTGCGGTTTCGCGCCTGTGGTCTCTCCGGTAGAACTTGCGCAAGAAGACAAGATCTGAACAAGTAGCAGGGCGGGCCGTGACAGCGGGCCGGTGACGCGTGCCCGCCGTTGTGCTCGCAGTTTCGGGATTCGTCCTGGTCTTCCACTCGGCACGTGGAAGCGTGAAATGTCCCCCTTTCCTCTCTGCGCGGATGGCCGCCGTGACAAACCGGCGAACCCCAGGGCCGTGCCGGCGTATGCTTCGGAAGGCCGAATTTTTGCATAGAAAGGCAGGTTGAGAATGGTTGTGACTCTACAACTCAAGACGGACTGTGGAAGTGAGTTTCACCGCCAGCACCTGTGCTATATCATATCGCAGGGATTCCACCTCACTGACGAGCAGGGTTATCGGGCTCTGATCGAAGACCCGGCGTTTCGATGCAGTCATTGCGGCCGGACGGCCGGACGCAGTGTCAACCTGTGTGTCCCGGCGAAGCTGTAGCTGCCTTGCCTGGAGGACAAGATCGTGCAAAAGGGGATCGCCACGATTCTGCAGGTGACCTACGAGCAGGATTTTCCCGACGGTTCGGATGGGTTCCGGCCGGGGCGAAGTTGTCATCAGGCCCTGGCCGTGGTCCAGGAGACGATCACGCGCCGGCCGATCCACTACGTGCTTGAGGCGGACATCAAAGGCTTCCTGGACAACGTCTCGCCCGAATGGATGCTCCGCTGTCTGGAAGTCCGCATCCAGGACCCGAGCCTGCTGCTGAGGGGACGGACTTCGGGGTCCGGGCTTCGGCGATGTTGCCGGCACTTCTGAATTGTATTGCCCCAGGTTCTTACTGTCTCTCGAGGAGGCACGAATCCGGCGTGATCGAATTCAGACAGTGCGCTGGTGGGAAGCCCCTTCATATCGTCGACGTCAACTGCCTCGATTACGTATCAGCCGCAATAAGTCAGTCACAAGGCCGGCAGTGCGCGGTGAACGTTATATCGCGGATCCAAATGGACCATCGCCGCGTTCTCCGGCCAATGCTCGATCGTGGCGCTATTGAGGAAGAGATTCTAACATCCGGGACCATTCCTCGACAGAGCGCCGCAGCCGTGCGTGGGTTCATGGCCTCCTCATGGTGGCAGAAGGAGTCACGTACGGCCGGGCCTCAATGGCTCGCCGCCGGGGCCAATAAAAAACGCACCCCCAAGGGGAGTCGAACCCCTGTCTCCAGGATGAGAACCTGATATCCTAGGCCACTAGACGATGGGGGCACCAGTTCGTATCTCGTGGCTCGCACCGCGTCGCCCTTGCCGTCTTATAGCAAGGTCATACGAGATACGTATCACGCTTCACGAAATACGCGTCAATAGCGGCGGTCGGGATCGAACCGACGACCCTGGGCTTATGAATCCCATGCTCTAACCAGCTGAGCTACGCCGCCCCGGCTCAGTTTACCTGAAACCTTTACCTTAACAATTATCGAACCCAACTGTCAACCAGTTTGTCGGCAAAAATCGGCCGGGTGCAAAAAGTTGCTGAACCCTGTTCGTTCCAAGCCGCGATGAGCTGCGGGCGGCAGGCTCCGCGAAAAAGATTTCACTCTTTTTCCATTCTGGTGATTTTTCATATCAACATCCGCGCGGTCGCATCGCCCCCGCTTAATGAAGGCGAAGGTGCGGACAGCGTCAGCGTGCAGTTCGAGTCGGACGTTGACGCAGGGCACGAAGGCAGCCCACGAAGCAATTTTGAAGGAGTGATGCGTGGCGAGCGAGCGGCGGTGCAAGACCTGCAACCATTTCTCCCCGGCCCTTACCTGTATCGAGAGGCCCACCTGGGGTCGCTGCCTGAGGCTGCTCAAGAACCCCTGCGGCGGCAGCGCACCAGCGGGCAAATCCCTCTTCGTTTGGGCCGATAATACCTGTGACAGCTACCAGCCGCGGCCCAAGGTCTTGAAGCAGTAACCCGGTGCGACCCCTATGACCCCGATGCCACTAGTATCGATTCCGTCGCCAGAGGGCGGCACATCAGAGAATCAGGCGCCCGCGCGCCCGCCCGGCGCCATCCCGTTTTCGCGAATACGCGGGCCCGGGCCCAGGGGCCCGACGATGCAAAAAACACGTTTGGAGGTATCCCTACCATGAAAAGGCTTCTCACCCTAGCCGTGGCCCTCCTGACATCCGCCGCCACGGCCGAAGTTTCGGTCAATGTCTACTTGTACGACGGTGAAACCCCCTTGGCGCCGGCCGACCCGAACCTCCCGAACGTCTGCCGCGACGTCATGGCAGGCACCAAGCTCGTAGTCATCCTGAGTTCCGACACCGCCATCAAGTTCTGGAACGGCGGCCTGCTGGTGCCGCGGGAGGAATGGGCCTACGGCACCCTTTCCGGCCGGGGCTACAACGAGAAATGGATCAGCTACGACGGCTCGTGCCTGCCCGCCGCCGGCACACGGCCCTTCGCCCAGTACCGCTATCGCCAGACCACCATCGGTTTCGACCTGAACACCGACCGCGATGTCGTCGCCGGCGACTGGTTCGTTTTCGACTACCTCGCCGTCCAGACCGGGCCCTGCACCCTCGGACTCTACGACTACAGCATCACCAACACCGGCCCCATCGCCGTCACCGTCGTCAACCACGTTCCCACGCGCGACTTCAACGGCGACGCCCTTGTGAACTGGCAGGACTTCGCCCTCCTGGCCGCCCAATGGCAGGCCCTGCCCGCCATCGACCCGAATACCCTCGCTCAGGCGGCCACCGACCCGAACACGGTGGCCGTCGTGGACCTCAACGGCGACGCCCGCCTCGATACCCTGGACGTCGCCCTCTTCTGCGACTACTGGCTCGAACGGACCGACTACCCACGACCCCCGCCCGAGCCGAATACGCCATAGTGCCACTCGTACGGGCAGGCCGGGCTTCCAAACGCGATATATCGCTTTTGGCGTTCCCACCCCGTGCCTGCCCATTCTTGTCATTCCCGACCTGGTCGGCAATCCAGGCTGTCGTCGTGAGTCGCTGCTCCCGACGTGGCAATCTTGCAGGAATCGGGGGTTCCTCGTACAATGCTCGATAGAATTCAGCATGTTCGCCAGGAGAACAGACAAGGAGAAACGACCAATGGCCTTGAGTCGCAGCGCCTCGAGGAAGCGGGCCTCGCCCGGTGAGGAGCCGATCCGCAAGATGGTACGCCGGATCGTCAGGCGGTTCGACCCGGACAAGATCATCCTGTTCGGCTCCTACGCGCGTGGCGATGCCGGCCCTGGCAGCGACGTGGACCTGCTGATTGTCATGCCCGTCTCCGGCTCGATACGCCAGATGGCCGTCGACATCGGCGTCGCCCTCCATGACATCCGACTGCCCAAGGATGTGATCGTCACCCCGCCGGAGGAATTCGAATGGCGCAAGGACACCATCGGCACGATTGAGTGGCCCGCCTGGCGGGAAGGAAGGGTCCTCTATGCCAAGTCCTGACAACGCCGCCCGTGTGGCCAGGGAATGGATCGCCAAGGCCGAGTCCGTCATTGCGAGCCCATTCGACTGGGCTCAGGACAGGCTGCGCGCGGCAATCTCCCTCCTTCCGTCATTCCCGCGCAGGCGGGAATCCAGGGCCTTTCAACCGCGAACCACGCGAACCATGCGAAACAAACCG
>CAYFUB010000636.1:0-19529 GCA_964346195.1 uncultured Pirellulales bacterium | reverse complement strand
GGAACCACGGGGAATACACGCTCTATCTGTTCCCCAGCGCCATGGGCATGATGACGCACACGCTCCTCCTGGCTCACTACATGACGGGCGAAGAGAAATACCTGGAGCCTGTCCGGTCTATGGCCAAAATCCGGCTCGCCTATCTGGAGTCACCGCCGAAGGGAGAACCCGCCCCGGGCTCGGAGGCGTGGTGCGCCGCGCGACTCGGCAGCCTCGCTGAGGTGGTCGCGAAGTACAGGTTCCTGACGGGCAGACACGACTTCGACGCCCTGCTTTCCCGGGAAACATCGCCATACGTGCGCCACCGTCTTGGCGGCGGGCGTGAGCCCCTCGTTGCGGCGCTGCGGGAGAACGCGGAAGCACTGCGCATCAACTTCCCCGGCTACACGAGCGAGGTCCGGTACACCGACCGCGTTCTGCGGTTCCCCACGCTCTTCAGCCCCGACGGAATCACCGGCGCGGCGGTCCCGGCCGTGCGCGTGCCTAATCCCGCCCTGCTCTATTCCAGCGTCACGGGTGACCTGGGCACCCCGGAATACTTCCCGCTCAACGCCGTGCGCTGGCTGACACCCCCGCGCGACATCGCGGCCCTCGTCACTGACTCCGGCGCGGACAAACTCGTCGCCGAGCTGTTTCATTTCGGCCCGGACGACCGGCGCATGGGCGCCGAATTCTACCTGCTCAAGCCGGGCGCCTACCTCCTGACCCTCACAGCCGATGAATCCCCCGAGCAGTCTCAAACACAGGAAATCATCGTCACCGGCCCCCGCACCCGCGCGGGCTTCGTGCTGCCGGCCCGCCGATTATGTGTGCTCCGCGTGCAACTCCGCCAACGCGCTTGAGGATGCGCCCATCCTTGCCCTCTCCGACCGTCTCGGGTATCCTCGTGAGACGCCGAAAAACAGGCACGACACGTGGACCTTGACGACAAATTGAGGAGAAAAGCATGGCCGGACACATCGTTCGTATCCTGACCGCGACTATCGGATTCGCCGCTTCGGCAGTGGGTGCAGCGCCCGCGATTCGTTCTGTCCGGCCGAGCACGCCGACGACTATCGGTCTCTACGAGAAATTCGAAGTGCGCGTGGACCTGGACGCAACATATTCGAATCCCTTCGATCCCGACGAAGTGGACCTGTGGGCGGAGTTCACGGCCCCGTCAGGCAAGACGTGGAGGATTTGGGGGTTCTACAACCCCTCGCAATGGACCTCTCTCTGGATGGTTCGTTTTGCCCCGACGGAGAAAGGGACGTGGCGGTACGTCGTGAAGGTGAAGGACAAGGAAGGGGCCGCCGAAAGCCGGTCCGCTTCTTTCACCGTCGTCGATTCACCGCACCACGGCTTCATCAGGATCGCGCCCAATCAGCGGTATCTGGTCCACGATGACGGCACCTCGTTCTACGGGGTCGGCGTCTGGTACAACGACAGTTACGAGCAGTTCAACCAGGGCGCTATCACCGAGCAGAACCTCGACCGGCTCCGGACTCTGGGCGTCAATTTCATCAGTTTCTTCCACACCCCGCTGGAGACGATGGGCTCGGGTCTCGGCCGCTACGACCAGAACCGTTGCGGCCGGCTCGACCAGCTCTTCGAATGGTGCGAGCTACGCGATATCCGCATCAGTTGGAATATCTGGTTCCACTCGTACATCTCCGAGGCCGTCTGGGGCGGCGGCAACGCCCGCTATCGCAACAATCCTTACCGCCTTGTGACGGACGCCGCCGGCTTCTTCGGCAGCGAAGAGGCCTGGATGTACCAGGAAAAGCTCTATCGCTACGTGATCGCCCGCTGGGGCTACAGCCGAGCGCTGTTTCTTTGGTTCATCGTCGATGAGATCAACGGCACCGAAGGTTGGACCGAGGGCGACCACGACGTGGCCGAGCAGTGGTGTCGCAAGATGGACGCGTTATTCAACGAGCACGACCCCTACGGCCGTCCCACCACGGGGACGCAAAGCGGCGGCATCGGCCAATGGTGGCCCGGCGGCTACAAGATCTTCGATATTGCGGCGCGCGAAATCTATGAGGCGCAGGGACACCCCATGCCCAAGACCGGCAAGCCGGACCCTGACGAGGAGAACCCGCTGCAGTACAGCTATCGCAACTACGCCGTGCAGACGCAGAACCTCTGGAGCGGATTCCACAAGCCCGCCCTCGTCGGTGAGTGCGGCTGGGACCATACCTATTATGAGCCCGGCATGCCGGGTTATCTGGCCATGTACCATAATGCCCTATGGGTCAGCCTGGCCAACGGGCTGTGTTGCACGCCGTTCTGGTGGGCGTACTCGGAATGGATCAACGACAGCGTGGTGACGAACCAGGTACGGCACTTCGCCCGCTTCACGGCCGACGTCGATTTTGCCCATCTGGACTGGCAGCCGGCTGAGATCACCGCCGGCCCTTGTGACGCCTGGGCCATGAAGAGCGACAAGGTCGTTTTCGGTTGGATTGTAAACCCGCGCACCAGCGTCGCGAAGGAGTCCTTCACCATCTCCGGGCTCAAGGATGGCGCCTGCGAGGCAAGGCTCTATCGCACCTGGCGCGGCCGATACCTGGACGCACAGACGCTGCAATGCCGTGACGGAAGGCTGACGGTCACCATTCCCGAGCTGCGCACGACCGGCGGCCATGCCTCGCATATCGGCAGCGACGTCGCCTTCCAAATCCGGCCGAAGTGATACGCCGTTTTGCGGCCTATATCATGCCGGGTAGCGCAGCGACGAAGCAATGCTCGACTTGGCGCGGCAGCCAAACGCACGAACCACGACGGCACCCGCCGCCCGCTCGCCGGCTACCACGAGTACATGAGACCGGCCAGAAACGATGCCTGATAATCGCTGTCGACGATGGGGCTGTCAGTGATGTCGTCCGCCAGCCATTCATACTGCCCGGCGAGAATCAGGCTCCATCTTTCGCCAAGTTTACGTCGCAGGGCCAGTCGCACAAACGGGTCCGTGGCATCGCCGCCTTCATAGGGCCAGCGATCGAAGGCGATCTCGTCGGGTTCCACGCCATAGTAGTAATCGACCAGATCGTCGCTCTTGTATTTCACGCCGACCGAGGGAGCGATATCGAAGCCCGCCAGCGGGCACATGACCGTGTAAATGAGTTGCAGTTCCTGCCCATCCGACCGGCCCAGGATATCCGTGACGTATGACAGCTCGAACAGCCCGATTCCGGTACGCCAGGAGACCCCGACGCCGGCATCGATCGACCACTTGCGGTCGTCCATTCCTTCCAGGAACGAGCTGTCGTCCGCGTCGTACCCGTCAAAGCGCGGCTGCACGATGGGCCCGATGGACCACCCCTTGCCGGCCAGGAGCCGATAACCGCCCGTCATACTGTGGACGTACAGATTTTTGCCCTCGTAGGCAAACATGGGGACGGGATACACCTGAGCATCCACGCCCACATACGGCTTCGAAGCGACGAGGGCACCCCCCCCAACATGAAGCGACGGTTCGCCCTCCGTCGCTTTACCCATTTCGCCGCCCAGACACCAGGCCGGCAGGACAAGACCTGCAACCACGACGCAGCGACAAACCCTTGTCTTCATTCTGTCACCCCTCACAACCCAGATAGCCCCGCTTATCACGCGGCACAAACACCTGACATACACCGGTCGGCCTCGACCGAGGCCACGGTCACACGGACGCGGACTATAACACTCCGAATGTGGGAATTCCAGAACTATTTTGAATCTGCGGCCTTGACAATGCCATATTGCAGAATTGTCTTGATTTGCACAAGCTCCATGAGAGCTGGTACCACCCGCCGATACAGAACTGCAAAGCAGAAAAATAACGATGTCCGCCGAAGTGCTCGGGAATTTTTCTTGACATCGCTTTGTCACGGCGGCAATTTGAGGCGGGTTTCCGCCGGGAGACCTACTGTGCAACTCTACTATCGTTTTTGTTGGAGGTCCATCATGAAGAATCTGTATCGTTCCGTCGGAGCGGCATGTCTGCTGCTGTCGGCTCTGCTGGCGGGTTCAGCGGCGGCCTACAACCAGCCGTTGCCGCTCAACCTGGGATTCACCAGTTTTATGGATGGCGCCCCCCCGGCCGGCCCCGGGTGGTATTTCACCGAGTACATCGGCTTCATCACCGCCGATAAATTCCCGGACGGCCCGCCCGTGGCTTCCAACGCGAAGGTGGACGCATGGATCAGCCTCAACCAGTTCATTTACCAGTCGAACACGCCGGTGCTGTTCGGCGGCAAATGGGGACTCGATGTCATCGTCCCGCTCGTTCACATCGACGCCACGGACCGCAACGGCTTCCTGACCGACAACGGCGGCGGCCTGAGCGACATCTATGTCGGTCCGTACCTGCAGTGGGACCCGATCATGGGTGAGAAGGGCCCGATCTTCATGCATCGCATCGAGTTTCAGATGATCTTCCCCACCGGCAAGTACGATAACGATAAGGTGCTCAACCCCGGCAGCAATCTCTTCTCCCTCGATCCCTATTGGGCCGGCACGTACTTCTTCACGCCGCGCTTGACCGCGTCCTGGCGTCTGCATTACCTTTGGAACGCGGAGAACGACGATCCATTCCAACTGACCCCCTTCACGGAGATCCAGCCGGGCCAGGCCTTTCACGCCAATTTCGCCGCCTCCTATGACGTCATGCCGCAGAAGCTGCGCGTCGGGGTCAACGGCTACTACCTCGAGCAACTGACGGACACCGAGGCGGAAATATCAGGCATTGGCACCGTGGAGCTGGACGACGATGAGAGTGTCTTTGCCATCGGGCCCGGCGCTCTGTGGAGTCTCTCCAAGGATACGCACCTGTTCTTCAACGCCTATTTCGAGACGAATGTCGATTACCGCCCGGAGGGCGAACGCTTCATCCTGCGCCTAGTCCATCACTTCTAACCGATATGAACACGGCCCGGGGACATAAGCCCATTCGTGGAGAGCACTGCGACATGAATGGGACCGGTGCCCCCGGGCTTGGCGCGGACGCAGACGCACACGGTTCAGGGCCTGAGGGCGCGTTTATAGATGCGGATATCGTCGCGCAGGCCGGATCGTACTGCTGGAGTATCCGCTGCAGTTGCGCCGGGTAGCTATCGGTCAGTCGGTCGGCGATCCCCGCGCCGCACGTGATACTGTCCCCCACGCAGGCCACGAGTTCCCCGTCCGCGGTCAGGGTGAGTCGGCAGATGAGCACTAGTGCGTTAAGCAAGGCTCGGATTCTCATATCTCCACCTCCGAAAACATAATGAGAAGAGCCTGCACACATTTCATTCTACCAGAAGGACAGAACGGATAAAAGGAGAGTCAGCAACTCGCATGAGAGAGTGCGCGACTACATTTTGTGGCGAAGGCCCCTCGATTTGTCATGCTGAGCGAAGCATCTCGCCCACGAATGGAATCCACGCTGGCTGACAGGCTCGACCCAGATCCTTCGCTGGCGCTCAGAGCCTGCCCTGAGCCGAGTCGAAGGGATGGCAACGTGGATGCATGCCCCCCCGCGAAAATTAGTCGCACACACAAGAGATTGGGTTCGGGGTGTGGGTCGTGCCGAGGGTGACGATTCGCGCCGGCTCCTTGTCCTGCTCGACGGCTTCGGTTCTCTGGCCTTCCTGTCTGGGCCGGGTCTTCCAGCGTCGGTGCAGCCACCAGTACTGTGTTGGGTCCTCGCGCACGAAGGTCTCGATGGCTCGGGTGTACTCGGCGGTGACCCAGGTGAGCGGGTCGTCCTTGTCGGCCCACTCGGCGGGGAAGATGATCCGCGTGACGCCCATCTCAAAGAAGAAACGATTGTCGATCCGCCGGCTGTAGCCGACCACGATGGGCAGGTTGTAAGTGATCGCCAGCAGGCCGATGCTCTTGTACGTGCTGGCCTTTCGCCCGAAGAAATCGACGAAGATACCTTTTCTGCCGGCGTCCTGGTCGGCAATGAAGCCGATGGTGCTGCCCTGCTCCACGAGTTTTGGCATCATCTCGGCGGCGCCTTTCTTGTCGATCAGTTTCTGTCCGCGCCGCTCGCGCACCCCGTACAGGAACCGGTTCAGATACTTGTTGTCGAGCGGCCGTGCGATGCTGTAGAGATCGAAGCCGAACAGGCCCATGAGGTAGCCGACGATTTCGAAATTGCTGTAGTGCGCCGTCACCATAAGCAGGCCCCGGCGTTCCTGCATCAGCCATTTGGCGTGCTCCGCGTTCCTATAGCGTGAGTATTGGCGCCAGTTGTGCTTGCGCACGAGCCGGGGCGTGAACAGCACATCGACGGTCAGCATGGCGAGCTGCTGGAAACTGCGCCGGCCCGTCTGCCTGGTCCATTCCTCCGACTGGTCGGGGAAGCTCGCCCGCAGGTTCGCCAGGGCCCGCTGCCGGCCACGCCCGTAGTACTTCCAGAGCAAGTCACCCAGAAAGCACGCGAACCGCAGGTTGGTCTCCACGTCGAACAGGGAAAGGAAAATAACAAGAACCCGAACCGCTACGTATAACAGCCAATCGAGAACGGGATGGGGCTTCTTCTTTTTCTTCTTACGTTCGTGCTCTTCGGCCATAGGCCATAATTTTAGGCCACCGACGGCCTTTTGTCAAGACGCGCCGATGGTCTTGCAGGGCAATTGCATGTGCGCCACCGGCTTGGTAGGAGGAGTTCGGAGTACCGCCTTCAGGCGGCTCAACGCCATTTCGAAACCGGCTAAAGCCGGGACTCCAAACGGCTCAACCATCAACCATGGCAGACCCATACTCACATGCGATTGCCCTGGACGGTCTTGGGGTTACTGGTTACTGTGCAGCTGCGTTCTGTGAGGCAGCCAATGCCTATCATGCTGAACGAAGTGAAGCACCTGGCCGCGAACAGGAGTTATGTATCGCAGGCGAACGGAACCTCCCCTGCGGTGCCCAGATCCTTCGCTGCACTCAGGATGACAGAGTCTGTGCAAGCCGTTACCTTCATCTATGGCCCGCCACGAAGTGTCGTCGCACACCGCAAAGCAGTCGCTACGCCGGTCAAAAGAAAGAGGTGGGGCCCCCTCAGACGGCGATCAGGTCCCACAAGCGATTCAGCGCTGCGGCGGTTGTTTGCACGGCGGCCTCGTCCTCCATCTCCCGCAACTCCTGGTCGAACGGCTCGCATTCCACCGGCCCGTCGTAACCGATCTTGACAAGGGCGTTCACGAAGCCCTTCAGGTCGATGACCCCCGTGGTTACCGGCAGCTTGCGCCGGTTGTCGACCTGCCGGTCGACGGGAACGCCGGACGGCGCATCGTTGACGTGAACGTGGACCACGTCCCCGGCGGACAACTGAAGCAGCTCATCCACGGTCCCGTGCGACGTGTACCAGTGCCAGCTATCCAGCAGCAGGCCCACGTTTCCCGCGCCGATAGCTTCGACCAGCTCCATCATGTCCAATTGCGTGCAGGCAAAGGGAAAGCGGAATCGTTGCCGGGAGGTCCTGGGCCCGACAAACTCCAGACCCAGCCGGATATCGTTGTCCTTCAGCACCTTTGCCGCCTCGCGGAAGCGTCTCTCATACGTCTTAAAAGCCTGCAGATACGTCATGTCGTTGTGGCCCGGCATGACCCAGGTCGCCACGCGCTTCACGCCCAACTGGCTCAGGACAGCCGCGCGCTTGGGCAATTGGGACATATCCTGCCGGAAGCGGTCTTCGTCCCTGCGGAACTCGACGGGCAGGCCGCCGGCCCCAAACTGCACGCCTTTTTCCCGCATCATCTCGACCCAGTCGCGAATCTCGGCGTCGGACCTGCTCGCAAACTCGCCCGCGCTGGGCGCGATACCGCCGAATCCATACTTGACCGCATAGTCCAGCGCCTGCTGTTGATTCGCCCTCACGCCGATATGACCCGGTGCCAGGTTCTTGAAGAATTTGACCTTGCCCGTGGCTTGTGCCCGCGTGGGGGATTCGGCCCAGTGAAGCGCAACAGCCGCCGCCACTGCCGAGCGGCAAAATGTGCGTCTCGATAGCGTCTGAGATTGTCCCGGCGTTTCCTGAGTCATGATCGTTCCTCCAATTATGCCTGTCGTGCCACGGGGTTTCGTCGTCGGCCAACGCAAGCTTCACGTCAAGGAAGCAGCGGTAAGAGTGTACTGCCAGACATAGGCGGTGTCAAATGCCGACGAATCGTCCCTCAGCGGCGCGTGCGACTACGCTTTGTGGGCAGGTTTCTTCAGTAGCAGGGGCGAATGATGATTCGCCCCTACCTATGTGCGTGGCTTGCCATGAGATTCTGTCATGCTCGGGACCCGTTGTTCGGCGAACATCATGGCTCCTCTGTTTCGGCGTGTGGGGCCAGGCTGGCTTCGGCTGTGCCGCCGTAGACGCCCATATTGATCCGGATGTTGGGAGCCGCCCGCGCGCTGAGCGGGTCGCCGGGGCCACAAGGCTGCTCGTCACCTACCGGCGTGGCCGGGTCGCCCGCGTCGATGCAGGGGCTGGTAACGTCATGGAAGGTCCACTCCCCCCGCTCTGCGTCCCACGACCAGCCCTGACTCTTCAGGTGGTAATCGCCTGCGACCCACGCTGCATCCCGGATTGGACCGGGAGCAACCGATGGCTCGGCCGGGGCCGTCCCGAGTCCCCGTGCGACGAACTGGGGGTCGGCGTCGATGTTGCCTGCGCCGGGCCAGCCGCCCTGGACATCGCTGTACGTAACCGTGGAGCGTGCATTCTTCAGCTTGAGGTTCGCCTCGCCTTCGTTGTTGAAGTAAACGATGCTGTTGATGATTTGCGCCAGCGAGCAACTGACGCCGTAGCCGCCGTTGTCGGCGACGGTGCAGTTCTCCAGGGTCGGGTTGTTGCCGTAGATACCGTCTCCGCGGCTGCCCGCCACCAGACAATTTCTGAAGGTCGCGAAATTGCGCAGGATCGTGCGCGTATCACCGTGGGCCCACATTTCCACACCAAGTCCGTTGCCCGCGACCTCACAGCGGCTGACCGTCGGATTGCTCTGATTCCATAACTTGAGGCCGGCGGAGGTGTTGTTTTCAATCGTGCAGTTGCTGATCGTGGGGGCCGAGCCGCCGCAGAAGATGCCGTAACTGCCGCCGGAAACGGTGAAGCCCGTGAACACGCAGTCGGCCGTCTCACCATCCGCGAAGCTCACGCGCTGGCCGGGGCCGGCGATAACCGTGGCCGCCCGCACGACCGGGTCCTCCGGGTCGGCGGAGGTAACGGTCACGTTCTTGCCTTTGAGCCGAACCTTCTCAGCATACACCCCCGGCTCGACCACAATCACGTCCCCGTCGGTCCCCGCGTCGATGGCGTGCTGGAGGTAATCGTGGTATCTTCCCGTGGTCAGATTCCGGACCGGGCCCTCGGTCACGCTGTAGGCGAAATCGAAGGTAAGTCCCCGTATCCGGCTGCCGTACTGCCAGATGATGGTAGAGCCATCGATCTCCAGTCCCGAGCCATAGTAGTTGTAGAACTCCTGGGATTGTACCAACGGGAAACGAACAGGGCCGTACTCCTTTGAAAGGCAGCACACCTGGATGGTTCCATAGTAGTCATCGCCGTCATGCCAGGCAATGACGGCCCCGTCGATGTCCGCGCCGGACTGCCATCCCGGCTCGACCGCAACCTCGAACTCGCGGACATCGTCCCGGTCGGAGATGTCGGCGCCGTAGATATCGCCGATATCGTTTCGCTCATCCGTCCAGACCACCACGTTGCCCGAAACCGCCGGGTTATACTGTCGCTCCGGGGCCGTACAGATGGGGAAAACTCTGATATCATTCAGATCCGAGATATCCGCGCCGAAGATATCGCCGTTGCCCTCCCATACGACGATATCACCACAGATATCGACGAAATCAACGTGATCGTTGGTGTAGCTTTCAAAGTATGGATACGGCGCCCGGCGCCCGACCTGCTCGACAATGGTGAAATAGACCGGTCTCTTCGGGTCGGTAATGTCGGCGCCGCAGATATCGTAAGGTGCCTCCAGGTAGCGAATTTCGTCGCGGTTGTCGACGCCGAGATGCTGAGCCCAGACGACCTTGTTCCCGGAAATCGCCGGATAACCATAGGACTCCGAGGCCGACCCCATGCGGAGGATGTCAATCTGGCCGGTGATGAGATCACTGAGGAACAGAGACGTGCAGGGGTATCCGGAACTGACCGCAGCGCCCGCCCATACCACGCGACCGCCGTCCACCTTCGGCATGGTATCAATCGAGCTGCCCTCGAAAGTGTCGAGTCGGCCGGTCTGGAGGTCCAGGCAGTTGATGGTCCAGGTGGTATGGCTTGACGAAGTGCCGCCCGCACAGACTACCTTGGGTCCGGCGACATCAGGGTAATAGAACCGGCCCAGTGAATAATCCGTCACCGAGAATCCCTCGGCATTCAACGTCCATGCGGATGCTCGCAGCTTCACGGTATCGAGCCCGCTGACTTCAAAGCCGTCGCCGACCGCGAGCGTGAAAACGTATATGCCGGGCTCGTTGCAGTCGAAGTACGGCGTCGGGGAGTTCGGTTCCATAAGAGCGACCCCGGGCCCCTCCATCTGCGTCCACATGTAGGTGAGCTTGTCGGGTGGGTCGGCGTCAGACGACCTGGTCCCGTCGAGACGGATGCGTCCGGGCACAGGCCACAACCGATCCGGCCCGGCGTTCGCCACGGGTCGTTCATTGCCCACAACGACGAGGACGCGGTCCGGGTCGCTGGTGTGCTGACCATCGCCGACGACCAGTTCGAACGTATACCAGCTTTCGACCGGCGGCGTGAACGAGGGCTTCCGGGCCGCGCTATCGCTCAATTCGACCGCCGGACCCTCTACCTGTGACCACTGATAGGTCGTCGGCCCCGCCGGATCGGAAAAGTAACTGCCGCTCGCATCCAGCGTCACGGGCCCAGGCGTCAGCACGTGCTGGTCCGTGCCCGCATGGGCCAGCGGCCTGACGTAACCGACGTGCTCATCGGCGCCGATATCCGCCCGCACGGCAAACACACGGGGGTCGCCATCGATATCCTGCGCACCCGCGGCCCACGGAAAGCTCGGGTCACCGGCACTGACGCACGGTGAAGTCGGTTGCAGATGATAGTTCTTGTTCCAGGGGTCGACAAAGAGCGGGTCGGCGGAGATGTTACCATACAGGCCGGTCCAGTCGGCTTCTTCCCCGTATATGTTATCGTACGTCCGGGGGTCCTGAAAACCGTAGTCCGCGGGCGCGTTGTTCCAGACGTTGTTGAAACGAATCAGGTCTCCGCGCGGTCTTATTCCATAGAACAGACCGCCGCCCGAGCCGGCGCCGCAGATATTGTTATTGACGACGATCAGATTGTCGTAGTAGCTGAAGCTTGCATAGACGTTGCCGCCCCGGCCCCACTCGGGGTCCTTGCTGCAGTCATTGCCCACGATGGTATTGTTGACCAGGGAACCGTAGTAAATATAGACGCCTCCACCCATGTACGCGGAGTTGTCGCAGATGACGTTATTGGCCACGGTGCTGCGGCCGGCGTAAATTCCGCCACCTGCATAGGCGGAATTGTTGTAAATGAGGTTGTGCGTAACGATAGCCCCGCCGGAACAGCAGATACCGCCGCCTTCGGAGTAAACATACGTCCAGCGGTCGTTCACGAGCTGCTCGGAATACGGGCCGTGGTTGTTCGTGATCACGTTGCGCGTGATGGTAGGCCAGGCCCCGTTGCAGTAGATGCCGGCGCCCTGGAAGTACTTGTAGTCTTCGCTCGACCATTGCGCCAGCGTTCCGAGACCGCCGGTGATGGTAAAACCGGTCAGGACGGCTTCTTCGGTCTCGCGGTTCTCGAAGGTCACGACGGTACCGTCCCCATCGGCGTTGATGATGGTATAGCCGACGATTTTGGGGTCGTTGGGGTCCGTGCCGGTGACCACGATGTTCCTGCCGCCGAAGTTAATGGTCTCGTAGTACACCCCGGGACTGACGATGACGGTGTCGCCGTCATTGCAGTCGTCGATGGCCCGCTGAATCGACGGATACTCGCTCGGCACACGCCGTACCACCCCGACAGAGACAGACCCCAACACAGCACACAAAATGCGACTTGAGAAGAGTACCTTGTTCATGATTTGTCCTTTCCCTCTCTCGTAAGCTCTTGGCGGCTTGCGCCATCACCGGACCATCGTGGCCGAGTTTTAAGCGCTTTCCAACTCAATTTATATGCGAAACAGGCTATTTATGCAAGAGGATTCCGGATGAGTCACGGCCCATCGCGGAAAGACTCTTGGGCCCCTCAGCCTCACGATCAGGGTGTCGCGGCATGGGGCGCCAGGCTGGCTTGGTCCGTGCCGCCATAGACACCCATGTTGATCCGAGTATTCGGCGCCGCCCGCTCGCTGAGCGGGTCGCCAGGCCCACAGGGCGCCTCGTCGCCCAGCGGCGCAGCAGGGTCGCCCGTGTCAATACAAGGGCTGGTGGCGTCATCGTACATCCACTGCCCCTGCTGCGCATCCCACGACCAACCCTGACTCTTCAGGTGGTAATCGCCTGCGACCCACACCGTATCCGGGAACGGACCGGGAGCAACCGATGGCCCGGCCCGTGCCGTCCAGAATCCCTGTGTGACGAACTGGGGGTCGGCGTCAATGTTGCCTGCGCCGGGCCAGCCGCCCTGGACATCGCTGTAGGTCACCGTAGAGCGCGCATTCTGCAACCTGACGTTCTCCCGCCCCTCATGGTTGAAGTAGATGATGCTGTTGGTGATCTCGGCCAGCAGGCTGTTGACACCGTAACCGAGATTGTCGGCGACCGTGCAGTTTTCCAGGGTCGGATAGCCGCTATAGATGCCGTCCCGGCGGCTGCCTGCGATCAGGCAGTTCCGGAAGGTCCCGGAATTGCGCAGGATCGTGCGCGTATCGCTGTGGGCCCACATCTCCACGCCGAGCCCGTTGCCCGTGATCTCACAGTGGCTGAACACCGGGTCGCTCTGGTTCCAGAGCTTGACCCCGGCGCAGGCGTTGCTCGTGATTGTGCAGTTGGTGATGGTCGGGGCCGAGCCGCCGCAGAAGATGCCGTAACTGCCGCTGGAGACGGTAAAGCCGGTGAACGTGCAATCGGCCGTCTCACCATCCGCAAAGGTCACACGCTGGCCGGAGCCGCCAATGACCGTGGTCGCCCGCACCACCGGGTCCTCAGGATCGGCCGAGGTAACGGTAACGTTCTTGCCATTGAGCCGCACCTTCTCGGCATATACCCCCGGCTCAACCAGAATCACATCGCCGTCGGTCGCTGCGTCGATCGCATGCTGGATGTAATCGTAGTATCTTCCCGAGTTCAGATTCCGGATCGGGCCCTCGGTCACACTGTAGGCAAACTCAAAGGACAATCCACTGATCCTGCTGCCTGTCTGCCAGACGACGGTCGAGCCGTCGATCTTCGGCGACGATCCGTAGGCGTAGCTTGGCAGGGAATAACGGACGACGCCATATCCGCGCGAAAGCCAACAGTTCCGGATGGACCCCGTGGTCTCATCTCCATCGATAAAGACGACGGCCGGTCCATCGATGTCGGGCTGGACCTGCGGCCCGGGGCCGCGCCAGACCTCGAATTCGCGAATGTGGTTCGGGTCGGAGAGGTCGGCGCCGTAGATGTCGCCGACATCATGGCGTCTATCGGTCCAGACGACCACCGAGCCGGAAATTGCAGGATCGTACTGCCTCTGCGGCGCGGTGCAAACCGGGAAAATCTCGATGTCATTCAAATCCGAGATATCCGCGCCGTAGATGTCGCCGTTGCCCTCCCACACAACCAGGTTGCCGCAGATATCGACAACATCCGCGGCAACGATGTAGCCGGTATCATACGGGTGTGGCGCGCCGCGGCCGGCCCGTTCGACGATGGTAAAGTAAACGGGCCTCTTCGGATCGGTGATTTCGACGCCGCAGATATCGTAGGGCGAGTCCTTATAGCGAGCCGCGTCCTGTGTATCCACACCGAGATGCCGGGCCCAGACCACCCGGTTCCCGGAAATCGCCGGGTAGCCGTAGGAGTCCACGGTCGAGGCCTGGCGCAGAGACAGGACGGCGCCGGTCATCAGGTCGCCCAGGAATATGCTCGTGCAGATGCGTCCATAGTTGGCGCCGCCCGCCCACACGATTCGCCCGCCGTCGATCCTGGGCAAGACGTCGACCGCGCCGCCTTCAAAGACATCGACTTTCCCGGTTTCACGGTCTATGCAATTGATGGCCCAGAGCCGAAAATCACCAATCGCGCCACCGGTGCAGACAATCTTGCTGCCGGCAACGTCCGTGTAATAGAAGGAGCCCTGCTCGTAATCCGTCACGGCAAACGGCTCGGCTCTCACCACAAACGGCGCCGCTTCCAACTTCATCGTGTCGGGCTCGCTGGTGGTGAAACCATCGCCGACTACCAACTCGAACACGTAGATACCGGCTTCGGTACACCCAAAATACGGTGTCGCCGAGTTCGGTTCCGTGAGAACGACGTTGGGCCCTTGGATTTGGGTCCACGTGTACGTGAGTTTGTCCGGCGGATCGGCATCACAGGACCGCGAGCCATCGAGGACAATCCGCCCGCCCACAGGCCACAGCCCGTCCGGGCCGGCATTTGCCACGGGACGCTCGTTGCCAACCACGACGAGCACCTCATCGGGACCGCTGGTGTGCCGGCTGTCGCCCACCACCAGTTCGAACGTGTACCAGCCTTCCGCCGGCGGCGTGAAAACGGGTCGCGCCGCCGCGGCATCGCTCAATTCCACGGCCGGTCCCCGCGTCTGTGACCACTCGTAGGTTGCGTCGCCGTCATCTGCAATGTAGCTGCCGCTGCCATCCAAAGAAACTGGCGCGGGTGTCGGCACGTGCTGATCTGCACCGGCGTTCGCCAACGGTTTGACATAACCCACGAACTCGTCGGCGCCCATGTCCACCCGCAGAGCGAAGACGCGCGGGTCGCCGTCAATGTCCCACCGGCCCGGCACGAACAGCGGGCTCGGGTCGCCGGCGCTGACGCATGGAGAAGCCTCCTGGAGGTGGAAATTCTTGTTCCGCAAGTCGGTGAACAGCGGGTCCTCGGAGATATTGCCGAAGCGGCCGGTCCGGTCCACCTGCTCGGTATAGATTGTCTGCCCCGTTACAGAGTCGCGCGCGGCGTAGTTGCCGGGTGCGTTGTCCCACACATCGTTGAAGCGGATCAATCCCTCGTAGGTCTGGCGATAAGAGAAAATACCCCCTCCCGAAGCCGCCCCGGTGATGATGTTGTTGGCGATGACCAGATCGGTGTGCCAACTGGGCGAGCAGTAGATGTTCCCGCCCTGGCCGTACTGGATGTCCTTGTTGCAGTTGTTGCCCACCAGCGTGTTGTTCAGGATCCGCCCGTAGTACATGCGGATACCGCCGCCGGAGTAGGCGGAGTTGTCGTACAGGATATTGCCGGCGACCTCGGCCGCATCGGCGGAAATCCCGCCCCCGTAGCTCGCGGAATTGCCGTAAATGACATTGCGCGTGATGGTCGGGTTGCCGCCGGAGCAGCCGACGCCGCCTCCGTACGACGTCTTGGACCAGTATCGGTAGATCGCGTTGCCGATCTGTTCGTCCGTGATCTCATGTGGCCCGTGATTGCCGGTAATGACGTTGCGTGTGATAGTCGGCGAGGCGGACTTGCAGTAGATGCCGGCGCCCCGGAACTGTCTGCGTGTCCCAGCTATGGTCGATGTCAATGTCGATGTGAGTGTCCCGACACCGCCCGTGATGGTCAACCCGATGAGCATCGCCTGGGGCGTCTCCTGCTGCTCGAAGGTCACGGCGCTGCCCTCACCGTCGGCATTGATGATGGTATAGCCGACGACTTTGGGGTCGTTGGGGTTCTTGCTCGTGACGGTGATATTCCGGCCGCCGAAATTGACCGTCTCATAATAAATGCCGGGATGGACGATGACCGTGTCGCCATCGTTGCAGTCCTCGATAGCCCGCTGGATAGAGCCGTACTCGCTCGGCACCTGGCGCACGGCGGCAAGCGTTGCAGAGCCTTGGAGAACGAGCGGGATGAGACAGGCATAGAGCGCTCGGTTCATGGTTTGTCCTCCCCGTTACCCGGACAATCTCAAAATTGGCGGCGAAGACGCAGTTGGCGATCGTGGGTTTGGTGTCGCCTGCGAGTTTGGGACCCCGCGCGCGAAAGACCACGCGCGAAGCCCCTTTCCATACCGACGCTGAGATTCCGTAGGAAATGGCAGTTGGATACTGTAGGTGATGAACGGGAGCAGTGGATGCTCCGGCTCGCACCGGTTGTGGTGGGACCGGTGACCAAACAGTTCGCGTCTTCGCCGCCCAAAAGGGTAACTTCACACTGATAACCGTCAGGGACGGTTGCAGCCACAACAGAAATGAGCACACGCTGCCTGTAAGTACTTCGCAATGAAGAAATTATACCAATCCTCACCGCCATCGCCTTTCCTCGACACAATCTACCCGGATCATACGGGCGCCCACGATGCCGAGTCTTCGTATTATACGACGCGGGGATAGGCGTTTTGTTACAGGTTTTTTCACTTTTTTCACGAAATCCGCACAGATAGGTGTCCCGGCGTACCCGGCCCGGCGTTTCTGACACCGTCCGAGGGCGTTTCTCATTGAAAACCACAGAGTAGCCACGATAATTGTGGCACTTGGTACGCAGGCGTGATTTGGACATCGGCCGGACATGGAAAGGATTTGGTCATGTGGGGACAACAGTCGCCGTTGTTCTTGCTCGTTCTTCTTGTGACGGCGCTGGCCGGATGCTCCCAGCCGTCGCCCCAAGACCGGGACGCCGTCGCAGATACCGCGGAGGGCTCCAGCGACACTGTCACGG
Source organism: uncultured Pirellulales bacterium (assembly GCA_964346195.1). GTDB lineage: Bacteria > Planctomycetota > Phycisphaerae > Sedimentisphaerales > Anaerobacaceae > PLanc-01. The sequence continues at coordinate 2,759 of CAYFUB010000636.1, read as the reverse complement.
AGTCCGCCAGATCGATTCCGGTCCTGTACGACGTGGATGTCGTCGTGATCGGCGGTACGTCAGGGGCCGTCACGGCGGCGGTGGCAGCGGCCGAGAAGGGAGCGAAGGTCTTCCTCGCCGCCGGCCGGACGTATCTCGGGGACGACATCTGCGGCACGTACCGGCTGTGGCTCGAACCCTATGAGAACCCGCGGTCTCCGCTGGCCGGCGCTCTTTTCGCCGAGCCGCACACGCTCGGGCCGTTTGGCAACGGCATGTCATTTACGTATGAAACGGACGTGGAGTCGTCGGCCCCGCACCGGGACTCCCGGTCCGCATCGGCCCTTCGGGACGGCAAATGGCACAGTGCACCGAGTCAGAGTGTCCAGTACAACGGCGATGTGACCATCAACATCGACCTCGGGCGCGAACGGGTCGTTGCCAGGGCCCACCTGATGGTCTATCAGCGAAACGATGACTTCGAAGTCGATAGCGTAACCATCTACGCCAGCGAGGATGAGAAGCAGTGGGAACAGCTTGCGGCCGTCGGGAACAAACGGCTTGGGGAAGGTTCCTTCGAGGAAGCGGCGATCCCGCTGTCGGCGTCAATCGGACGCAAGGCCCGCTATCTGAAATTCGTCGTCAGAAAGACGCCGGAAGTGAGCCGGGTGCTCCTCGGTGAGATCGTTCTTGAGGGTCTGGAAGACAAGGCAGCCCAGGCCGTGGGTCGAGTTCCGCCGACGCCCATGCAGGTCAAGCGGGTCCTCGACGATGCCCTGCTCAATGCGGGCGTTCAGTTCCTGTACGGCTGCTATGCGACTGAGTTGCTGCTGGATGACGGCGGAAGGCCGGCCGGCGTTGTCATATCCAATCGCTCCGGCCGACAAGCGGTGAAGGCCAGGGTGATTATCGACGCCACGCCGCGGGCAATCGTCGCCCGAATGGCCGGCGCGAGGTTTGCTCCTTACCCTTCCGGCAGACAGACCTTCAAGAGAATCGTGGTTGGCGGCGCGCCCCGTGATGGCGAGCACGTGCGAGCCCGCCAGCTCCGGACGCCCATCTATGGCGTGGACGGAAGAATCTACCCGGCCATCGAGTACACGCTTGAAATTCCGATGAAGGACGGCTCGTTTGCCTCGTTTGCCGAGGCCGAGCAGCTCGCCCGCGACCAGACGTGGCATCCGGAACAGGTGGATGCCTCGGAGACCCTGTTCCACGTGCCGCCGGACCACATGAAGGGCCAGACCCAGCAATGCTGCCAGTGGCCCGGCGCCGAAGAAGTTGACCTTGACGTTTTCCGTCCCGCCAGAACGAAACGGCTGTACGTGCTCGGCGGCTGTGCCGATGTGTCGCGGCGCGGCGCCGAAAGGCTGTTACGGCCGCTGGAACTTATGGAGGTTGGCAGCCGAATCGGTGCGGCGGCTGCGGCCGAGGCCAGGAGGACTCCCGCGCCACGAAGCGTCAGACGCGCCGGCCGGCAGTCAGCGCCCGTTGCAACCGGCGACGTCCGCGAGGACCGGACCTGGATGCGCGCAGGGCCGGACACCGCCTACATAGAAGCGAAGGAGCGGTCTGTGCCGGTATTGGGTCGTTACGATGCGGTCGTCGTCGGGGGCGGCACGGGTGGTGCCCCCGCGGGTATCGCGGCGGCGCGCCAAGGAGCCAAAACTCTCGTCGTGGAATACCTCCACGGCCTGGGCGGCGTCGGCACGATGGGCCTGATTGGCAAGTACTACCACGGCCACCGCGAAGGCTTCACGAAAGAGCTGGACCTGGGACTGGCACAACTGGCCGGTGAGGCCGAGGGCCGGAGCGGACAAGGCCAGGCCTGGAATAGCCAGGTGAAGATCGAATGGTATCGGCGGGAATTGCGAAAGGCCGGCGCCGATATCTGGTACGGCACGCTCGGCTGCGGGGCATTCATCGAGGGCAATCGGGTGAAAGGCGTCGTGGTCGCCACGCCGCAGGGCCGCGGCGTGGTCCTGGCGAAGACCGTCATTGACGCCACGGGAAGTGCCGCAGTCGCTGTCCCGGCGGGCGCCCGATCCATCTACATTACCGACGAGCACATCGCCGTCCAGGGCACGGGCCTGCCACCCTGGGACCTGGGGGCTCGGTACACGAATACCGATTTCGCCTTCATCGACGACCTCGATGTAATCGACACCTGGTACTCTTTCCTCGCCGCTCGCAAGAAATTCGACGACGCCTACGATCTCGGGCAGCTCATCGACAGCCGCGAACGCCGCCAGATCCTCGGCGACTTCGTCCTCTCACCCATGGACGTCTACCTCGATCGCACGTTCCCCGATACGGTGGTGCGGGCCAACAGCAACTTCGACTCGCACGGATACACCATCCATCCGATGTTTCTGCTCCGGCCGCCGGACAGGGAATCCCTGCCCTGCTACGTCCCCTACCGCTGTCTGCTGCCCAAAGGTGTGGAGGGCATCCTCGTCACCGGTCTTGCCGTCAGCGCCCATCGCGACGTGATGCCCGTCATCCGGATGCAGGCCGATGTTCAAAACCAGGGCTACGCCGCGGGCCTCGCGGCGGCCATGGCCATCCGTTCCGGTGGGAGCGTTCGTGATATCGACATTCGGGAGTTGCAGCGGCATCTGGTGGCGAAAGGCAATCTGCCCGCGGAGGTTCTCAACCACAAGGATTCATTCCCCCTGCCGAAGGAGCGGATCGAGCAGGCCGTCAGGAGCGTCCTGAATGACTTTGACGGCATTGAGGTCATCTTCGCGCAGCTTGACGAGGCCCTGCCGCGGCTCCGT
>CAYFUB010000635.1:0-5525 GCA_964346195.1 uncultured Pirellulales bacterium | reverse complement strand
GCCTCCACGTCGCTGGCATACTCTGTGGGTGCGCCGGTTGGCATGCCGCCGGAGCTGATGCCGTCGAATTTGAAGTAGTTGAGGTCATAGTCACGAATCATCCCCAGGCAGGCGTCGCGGAATCTCGCATAGTATTTCGGCCCGGCCATGGAAAAGCCATTACGGTTCGTTTCAAAACCCTGCTCGCGGCCGTATTTCATCCTTTCCTCTTTGGGCTTTCCGTAGCCGCCCCAGGGCGAGAGCCACGCACCCAGAGCCGAGCCGTATCGCGCTGCTCTCTCATGCAGGGCAGCGAATCCGTTGGGGAAGCCCTCGTGGAATCTCCATAATGTCGCGGGATCATCCCAGCCGTCGTCCCAGACGAACGAGTCCATTGCGACCTTGCGGTGCTCGATCAGTTCTCTGCCAAACAGGTCAATCACCTTCAGCGCCTCCGGCTCCATGATTTTCTCGGGTCCGTAGCCGATGTCGTACCAACTGTTGTAGTGTAGAAACGGCCTGTAGGGCTGGGCCCGCTCCCGCTCGACATAATACAGAAACCCCCGGCGAAGCTGGCCCTGCGGAGCGACGCCCATCACCGAGGTAAACGTTGCCTCGTCAACACGTACGACTGCCGAGGCCCGAGTCAGACCGCATTGGAGTAGAGAACCGTTCGCCTCTACCTTCTGAATCTTAGCCAGCGGGTGCTCGAAGGCGAAGAACATGTCATTGACGATAACGGGTGAGCCGTCCACGGCCCCCGCAGCTTTTGCCTCGGCCGCTGGCAACTGCACGAGAACGATCTCCCGAAGAGGGCGCGGGACGGGCCCAACCAGGAGAGAAACGAATTGACGCACGTAGTTTGCACCGTCGACCAGGACGGCTTCCCAAGCCACCCACAGCTGGCGATCAGGCCATTCCAGAATCACTCTGACTTGCCTGCCACCGGAAGTCATCCCGCGTCGGCTGGGCCTCGAAGCTTCAGTCACCTGATGTCGTACGATCTTCAGTTCGGAGGCTTTCCACGCCTGGTCGCCTGACCTGAGTACCTGGAAACATTCGCAACCCTCCAGCATCAGCGTAGTGCCCGAGTGCTTGTTCGTTATGGACACAGGCTTGAGCTGCCCAGCCCGGATGCTCCATGTGCAGGCAATGGCATTGTTGCTCAAGGTGATTTCGTTGTTCCGGGTGGAGACTTTGGCCTTGCTTGGCGCCGGCCCCGGGTATTCGACGGCCGCAGCGGTCCGCAAACCACAAGTGCCAAGTAATCCGATCAGAACCATCGAGCGGAGAGACCATCGTTTCATGCGTTGTTCCTTTCAAGCCGTGCACCCGGAGGTGCGTTCAAAGACTTTCTCCACCAGCTCATTCAGGGTTTCTTCCTGTTCGACAAGGGACTGTACCAGTCGCATCTGCGTGCGGGCGCGGTCCAGGTTGTGGCCTTCGCGGTGGACCTTGTAGTAGACGTCGCCAGCCAGGTAATCGGTCAGGAACCGGATGAACTGCTCGAAGGTAATGAGCTTTCCACCAAAGACCAGGTGTTTCCGTTCGGCCGGCGTGAGGAAACCGGCCGTCTCCCGCGCGAAACCGCGTGCGAGGGCGTCGAACAGAGAGATATCGATGGCGATTTTCGTCAAGTCGCGCTCGTCCTCGGCCGCCCGACAGGCGGCCGTGCGGACCAGGTCGCCGAAATCGTGGACCGACAGGCCCGGCATGACGGTATCGAGGTCGATGACACAGACACCTTTGCCGGTGTCCTTGTCCAGCATGACGTTGTTGATTTTCGTATCGTTATGGGCGACGCGGACGGGGATCTCGCCTTTTGCGACCAGGTCCGACAGCACGCTGCAGATGGTCGCGTTCTCAAACAGGAAGTCAATCTCCGGCCGGGCATTCCTGGCACGGTTGAGAACATCGGCCCTGAGGACCTTCTGAAAGTGGTCGAGGCGCCGGGGTGTGTCATGAAAGCCGGGAATCGTCTCATGCAGAGCAGGCCCCGCGAGGTCGATCAGCATTCTCTGAAACCAGCCGAACATCCGCGCGGCTTCGCAGGCCGATTCGACGGATTTGGGTGTATCGTACGTGATGGCATTCTCGATGAAGTTGTACATGCGCCAGAAATTGCCATCCGGGTCCCGATAGTAGCCGCCCGTCTCATCCGCTGGGATCACCTCCAACTGGCGGGATGCCAATTCCGGGTCGATTCCGAATACTCTGGCGCGTATGTGCTCGGTGACGCGAACGATATTTGCCATCATTCGCGGCGGGTCTTTGAAGACGTGGTGATTGATGCGCTGGAGCACGTACCGCACGTCATGCCCGTTCTTCTGCGCCGCCAGGACGTACGTATCATTGATGTGCCCGGCGGTGATGGGGGCGACATCCACCGGCTCGCCCGAGATGTTGAAGTGCTGTACGATGGACCTGAGGTCGTGCCTCATCATGTCTCCCAGAGCTTCTCAGGGTAAACACCCCGATCGATGAGATCGCGGATGCAGGCCGCGGCGACGGACCTGTCCGCACGATAAGTGACGCCAAACCATGGATCGCCGGTCCCAAGTACCTTCACCCTGGCCCGGCCGCTCGTCACAAGCTCATCTACTGCGGAGGGGATGTAGAGCTCGGAATCTTTTTCAGGGCCGTGCCCGCGGAGAAATCGGTCGAATTGTGATTGCAGGTGCGTGAAGATGGAGGGATGAAACCCCCAGAGATTCATTGAGACGATCTCCTCTCCCGTCAGCGCGTGGGCGACTCCGCTGGCATCGAGATATCGAGCTCCGTCGGCCGTCTTCTCAATCTCCTTCCGCTCCACGATCCTCTTCAGAAACATGTGTTCATCGCACTCCGTCACGCCTCTGGATACGCTGCCATAGTCGCTCAGAGTGTTCCTAAGGACATACCCGACCATGGTGTAATGATCGGGTGAGACATCGGTCGTCAGGAACCGCGCTATCCTCTTGAACGAGTTGGGGCCGTAGTAGTCATCGGCGTTGATCATGGCGAACGGTTCATGGATCGCGTCTTTCGCGACCAGGATCGCGTGGCCGGTGCCCCAGGGCTTGTCACGGTCCTTCGGCAGCGGAAAATTCCCGAGGCAGGCGTCCAGTTCCTGATAGGCCAAGGCGGTCTCTACGAACCCGTCGAATTTGCTGCTCACTTTCTCACGGAAGGCGTCCTCGAAATAATGTCGGATCACGAACACGGTTTTTCCGAATCCGGCCTTGATGCCGTCGTAGGTCGAGTAATCGATGATGGTTTCGCCGTTCGGACCGACGGGGTCGATCTGTTTGAGTCCGCCGTAGCGCGCCCCCAGGCCGGCCGCCAGAACCAATAGAGTCGGTTTCATGCAGGTCTCTTCTCGCGTCACAGTATCCTAATTGGGCGATAGTTACCTATCCAGAGGCCGGTAGTTCACCTCAAGTGCTTCAAGGCGCGCGAGATGGTCGGCGAGTCGGAGCAGGAACCGCCTGTAATCACGGTCCTGCCGGGGGGACCAGAGCACCTCCGAAAGGGCTGTGGCACGCGGGTAGGTCATGTAGAAACGGTGCTTCTGGTTGTCGATGTATTCGCCCCATAGCTGCGCCTGCCCGCCGAGCGCGTGCCTGGCCTGGTCGGCGTTGAGGGCCGCCGGGATCGGCTCGTGCTGGTACACCTTCTCCAGGGGGATATAGCCGCCGATGGCTTTGGGCTCGGTCTCGGCGGGGCCCTGGTAGTAGTCGAAGTACGTATGCGAGGTCGGGGCCATGACGACATCGTGTCCGGCTTGGGCGGCGGTGATGCCCCCGGCCTCGCCCCGCCAGCTCATGACCACCGCTCCCGGCGCCAGGCCCCCTTGGAGGATCTCGTCCCAACCCACCAACTGCCGGCCGTGAGAAGTCAGGAAGGCGTCCATTTGTCGGATGAACCAGCTATGAAGTTCCTCCTCATTCTCCAGTTTCAACTTGCGAATCAGCGCCTGCATCTCCTCGCTTTTCCTCCAGTGCTCGATGTTGGCCTCGTCGCCTCCGATATGGATGTAGCGGCTGGGAAACAGGTGCATTACCTCCGTCAGCACGTCCTGCATGAAGGCGACGCTCTGCGGGCGCGGGGCCAGGACCGCCTCATGGGCGGTCCAGCGTTTCTCCGGGGGCAGACTCTTCAACTTCTCCGGATGCAAGCCTAGGTCTGGGTACGATACAATCGCGGCCCCGGTGTGGGCGGGCATCTCGATTTCCGGCACGATGGTAATGTGGCGCTCGGCGGCGTAGCGGACCAGATGTCGGATATCGTCCTGTGAATAAAACCCACCGGGACGGCGGCCGTCAGCACTGATATGGGCGGGTTTCAAACCCGCCCCTACATCGCCTCCGCGCCAGATCGTCGTGATATCCATCCAGGCACCCGTCTCGACCAGTTGCGGGTACTTCTTGATTTCGATTCGCCAACCCTGGTCATCGGTCAGATGGACCTGCAGGCGGTTGAACTTGTGCTGCGCCATTGCGTCTATGAATTGTTCGACGTCTCGGACGGGGATAAAATGCCGGGCCGGGTCGATCAGCAGCCCGCGCCACCTGAATCGCGGATAGTCGAAGATGCGCACACATGGTACGGCCCACTCGATCCCTTCGACCTTCTGCCTGCTGAAAATCGCCGGCGGCAACAGTTGTCTCAGTGTCTGAATGCCGTAGAACAGTCCCGCCGGCTTAACCGCACGAACAGTGACGGACCGGGCCGTCACGTCCAGCTCATATCCTTCTTCGCCGAGGCGGTCTCCCAGCGAGGAATCAAGTTTCAGTTGTAGGGGCGAATAATCATTCGCCCCCGCGGTCGATAGGTCTTTGACCAGCTTGAGGCGGTGTCCCATCGCCGGCGCCAATGCATCGATGAGTTTCGATGCCTCCCCCGCGGCGTTATCCCCGGCAACGACCGGAGTCGATGGCGTGATGACAAAGGAACCATCATTATGTTCCACGGACACCGGCAAAGGGATGACGCTGATTCTCTCACGTGCGCTGCTCTGTGCGGCGCAAAGGCACAGGTGCGCGCAGAGTATCGTGATGATAGGATGAGCAACGGGTCGATATGGGGTCGGCTTCTTCATTGCGGTCTCCTATTCTCTCGCCAAGAACACGGCCCAGTCTTTCTCGGGGTCTTCCGGGGGAGGTCCGATTTCGATCTTGCTGCCGCCCTTTACGACCGCGCGAGGTCCGACGAACCGGCCCGAGCGTGGGTTATACCATTGTTTGCCGAACTTGCCGGGGGCCGCCGTCAGGTCAAGCGTTCCGGTCTCCCGGGCCGTCGGGAAATACAGGGCGTAGCAGACGCCCGGCCTGGCAAAGACCTGACCGTCATGGGCCGACGTCCGACCCTGGAATATGGATTCGCCTTCGAGCAGGTCATCAGCGGGCTCCATCTCCCAGAAGGGCAAGTGCTCTTCCATGAATCTGCGGGCATACCAGGTGTAACGCCAGAGATCTTCGTACTTGCGAAAATCCTGCGTATCCAGAAGATCGCCCCAGTGCGAGGCCACCTGCTTGGTCCACTGATAGGGCGTATCCATGGCATGC
>CAYFUB010000634.1:0-1800 GCA_964346195.1 uncultured Pirellulales bacterium | reverse complement strand
GTGCGAATTCCCGACCGCTCGGCGGCGAGCAATTCCTCGAGGCGGTTCTGGCTCGAACTTGCCTGTGACAATTCGGCGATACGCTCAAAAAGCCGATCGGTCAATTCATCCGGACAGGGTTCGACTTCCAGGGTCTCGAGGGGAGCGAGCGAATGCTCAAGCAGGCGATAAAACCGGTCGGCCTCGTGACTGGAAGCGAGGAGTCCTTCCGCTTCGGCGGTCTCCTGTTCGGATGTCAGACCCAAGGAGTAATCAAACAACAGTTGCTCTTGCCGCTTTTGTAGCCGCGTCATTTGACCTCTTTACTCCCCACTGCTGCCTTCCAGTCTTTGGCGAAACGTGCCACGGCCGTATGTAGCCTGCTCTTTACGGTGCCTATCGGTATACTGAGGATCTCGGCCATTTGTTTGTACGAAAATCTGTTGAAATAGGCCAGGATCAGGATTTCCCGCAAATTCTCCGGCATATTCCCTATGACCTCACCGACCCTTGCCGCCGTTTCGCTTCGTTCCACCTCGTCGTAGGGGACCGCCGTGTCGGAACCCAGCGTGTTGAGCATCTCGTCAAAGGACATGTCATCCGGCTCGGCGATCGTTCCAATGGGCACGGCACTGGTCCGCTGGGCCTTGCGCAGGGCGTCTTTGGCCTTGTTGGCCGCGATGGTGAACAGCCACGGACGCAACGGCCGCCTCGGATCGAAGCTCTCCCGGCTCGTAAACAACTGCAGGAACGTCTCCTGGAAGACGTCGTCAACGAGGTCGGGCTGGTTGAGAAACTGCTTCAAGAATGCGTACAGACTGTTCTTATAGCGGTTGACGATCTCGCGAAAGGCGGCCTCGTCGCCCGCGGCATAGCGCTGCAGAAGCTCTGCATCCGATAATTTCTCGAGTGGACGCTTCATAACTACCTTCTCTAAATCAAATTACATTATAAGGCATGGCGCAGAAAGAGAAACCCCCATCAGGCTGATAGACGAATAAAAGCTGCATCCGAATGCCAAGAACATCGCCTGCGACGCTGCGCAGGACCGCTCCCTCACCGGTGCCGCCCTTGACAGGGTCGTCGAAAACGACTATCTTTCGCGGGTCGATCGGGGTCCGCCCATCTCCTAGGCTTGTCGCAGTCAGGCTAATGGGCATTCGTGCAACTTGACTCAATGAAGGGAACAAAGATGAGCCGCGCCGTCTGCGCCGCAATCCTGTGTGTCCTGGCGTGTTCTGCGGGTGTTCTGGCCGACGAGGTCCGCTTCAAGAATGGGGATCGGCTGACCGGGCAGATCGTGAGGCTCACGGACAGCAAACTCGTCTTCAAATCCCAGGTCGCCGGCGAGGTGACGGTGAACCTGGCGGACGTCCAGACCTTCAGCAGCGAGAAGCCCCTCGAAATCCATCTCAAGGACGGCACGGTGCTGCACCAGCCGGTCGCGGCCGCCGAGCCGAATCAGTTCGCTATCGCGACGGATGAGCCCCTGCACGCCCAGACGTTCGAGTTGGCCGAGGTCGCGTCGATCAACCCGCCACCCAAGCCCGAGCCCAAATGGACCGGCAGCATTACCGGGTCCGTGACTTCCACCCACGGCAACACGACGGCCGAATCGGTGACCGCCAGCGTGAGCCTGGCCCGTCGCTCGGAGAAGGACCGGGCCACGGCCGACGCCGACTATGCCAGAAGCGACAGGGAGGACCCCGACACCGGTGAAGAGGAAACGACCGAGAACTGGTGGCGGATTCGGGGACAGTATGATTACTTCTTCTCGAAGAAATGCTTCGGCTTTCTGAATGGCCGTTTCGAAAAGGATGA
>CAYFUB010000633.1:0-12522 GCA_964346195.1 uncultured Pirellulales bacterium | reverse complement strand
GAGGGAGGCCCTTATCGAATACATCGAAGGTCAGACGCGATTCGACCGACCCGTGCCCCCAGCAGCAAGGACGGGCAACAGATCTGACCGGCCGCGGAACCATCCATGAGAATGACCATAGCCGCACTCATAGCCATTTTGCTGCTGGCCGGTTGCGGGCCGCAGCCGGGCGTGGCGGACGTTTTTCTCAGATAGTTCTTGACAGACCGCGGGATTTTACGTGGGATGATCCGTGAGACGGGAAGGGACGCACGGAACGGCTGGGACGCCTGACGAGATGTAATGTGGTTGGAGAAGTGCCATGCAACGCCCATTTTACCTGGTCCTCGTGTTGTCGGTCGTGCTGACCGCTTCCTGCACGACGGCCCCCATCCTGAACATCGAGAACGCGCTCCTGCCGACGCGCGCGGACGGGTCGCGCCCGACGAAGGCCGAGGTCAAGACTGCCATCCTCAGTGCCTGCAATGCGCGCGGGTGGGCCGCGAACGTCGAGGCCGACGGTGTCATCGTCGCACAAGTCCTCGTTCGCACCCACACGGCGGTCGTGGAAATCCCTTATGATGACGCCGGTTTCAGCATCCTCTATCGGGACAGCGAGAATCTCGCCCACTCGGGTCGCTACATCCACCGGAACTACAACCGCTGGGTGCTTTTGCTCTACGCGCAGGTCATGCGGAACCTGGGCAGCCGCGCCCAGAAGTTTTGAGATGGAAGAAAGGCCATTCCGATGTATACCATAACCATAAGGTACGCCGACGGCCGTCAGGTGACGCGGCGCTTCCGCTTCCGGCCGACGGCCACCTACTGGCTGGGGTGGATGCTACAACGAGGCTTCGTTCTCACCGTGACTATCGTTCGGCCCGGTCAAAACGAATGAAAACGCTCGGCTACGTCCTGCTGTTGCTTGTCGTCGCTCCGTTCACGGCGGAGCTCTTCATCCGCGGTTTCCTGTTCCCGGGGGCAGTGCATTCCCGGCTGGGGCCGGTCGGGGCCATCGTGCTCACCTCGATTGTCTGGTCTGTCTCGCACACGCAATATGACCTCTATGGTATCGCCGTGATCTTCCCGGGAGGGCTGCTCCTGGGGTATGCGCGTCTTCGCAGCGGGTCGGTCTTCGTGCCCATCACGATGCACGTGGTGCAGAAGCCGGTGGCGACCCTCGAAGTTGCGATTTCTCTGAAAACCTGTTGACGGGTGGTGGCGTAACCACTACAATGCCCCGGCTCATGGAGACCCCAGAGCAGGCCAACAGCGCGGCGTAAATGCGCAATTCTGATTGCCCATCGCTTACAAGTGTGATGTGCGCCAGCAGATGGGGGGACTGAACCGGAAGAACCCTGCACGCGGCGCGCCGGTCTGCGCCGTGCGAAACCTCAGGCAAGCAAGGAGAAAAAAGAGAATGGCAACACCGGTTGAAAGATGGGTTGAAGAGCAGGCAAGACTGGCCAGGCCGGACAGAATTCACTGGTGCGACGGCTCCGAGGAAGAGGCCCGCAGGCTCGTTGAGATAGGCATGAAGGACGAGAAGATCGGCGAGCACGCGATCTTCCAGGAACTGAATCAGAAGAGCTGGCCCACTTCTTATCTGCACCGGAGCCACCCGACGGACGTCGCCCGGACCGAGAAACTGACGTTTGTCTGCCATCCCACGGCCCAACAGGCCGGTCCGAACAACAACTGGAAGGCGCCGACGGAGGCGAAGGAAGAGCTCGCGAAGCTGACCGACGGGTGCATGCGCGGCAAGACCATGTACGTGCTGCCCTACACGATGGGCCACCCCGACTCGCCCTATGCCAAGTCCTGCGTTCAGGTCACCGACGTCAGTTACGTCGCCGTGAGCATGAGAATCATGACCCGCATGAGCCGCAACGCCCTCGAGAAGATCGGCAAGCGCGAGGACTTCGTGAGGGGGCTGCACTCAGTCGGCAATTTCGATCCGGACAAGCGCTTCATCATGCACTTTCCCCAGGACAACCTCGTCTGGAGCATCGGCTCGGGCTACGGCGGCAACGCGCTGCTGGGCAAGAAATGCTTCTCGCTGCGAATCGCGTCGTGCCTCGGGCAGCGGGAGGGCTGGCTGGCCGAGCACATGGTTGTCATGGGCATCGAGGACCCTGAAGGGCGGGTCACGTACGTCGCGGCGGCGATGCCCTCGGCCTGCGGCAAGACGAATCTCGCCATGCTCGAATCGGCGCTGCCCGGCTACAAGATCTGGACCATCGGCGACGATATTGCCTGGCTGAACATCGGTCGCGACGGTCGGCTCTACGCGATCAACCCGGAAACGGGGTTCTTCGGTGTCGCGCCGGGGACCTCCATGAAGACCAACCCCAACATGGTGCGGACGCTCAAGGCCGCCACGTTCTATCCCACGCTCTTCACCAACGTGGCGCTCGACCTGGACCATAACACGCCCTGGTGGGAAGGCGCCGATGCCGCCACGCCCGGGCGCGCGGCCGACTGGCAGGGCAAGCCCTGGACGCCGGAGGACGGCACCAGGGCGGCACATCCGAATTCCCGTTTCACGGTTTCCCTTTACAGCGCTCCGACCCTGTCGAGAGAATTCGACAATCCCCACGGCGTGCCCATCTCGGCCATCCTTCTGGGCGGCAGGCGAACGCAGTTGGTTCCGCTGGTAGCCGAGGCCTTCGACTGGGAGCACGGCGTGTTTCTCGGCGCCCGCACGGGCTCGGAAACGACCGCCGCAGCCTCCCATCAGGTCGGCGTGCTACGCAGAGACCCCATGGCCATGAGGCCGTTCTGCGGCTACAACATGGGCGACTATTTCGGCCACTGGCTCGATATCGGCAAACGGCTCAAGCACCCGCCGAGGATCTACACGGTGAACTGGTTCCGCACGGATGAGGACAACCAGTTCATCTGGCCCGGCTTCGGTGACAATATCCGTGTGCTGAAATGGGTCCTCGATAGAGTGAATAATCGCGTCGGTGCACGTGAGACTCCCCTCGGCCTGGTCCCGAACGTGACCGATCTCAATCTCGACGGCCTGGACATCCCGGAGGAGAAGATGGAGAAGCTCTTCGAGGTGGACCGGCCGGGCTGGCAAACCGAGTTGCAGGACATCGACAAGTACTTCGGTCAGTTCGGAGACCGTCTGCCCGACGAAATCCGCCGCCAACGTGACGCCCTGGCCCGGAAGCTGTGACGGATGTGTGTATTCGGATCTGTCTTTCCTGGCGAAGGATGTTGACAGGGCTTTGCATCTGGTTCAGAATAAACGCCCGTGTTCGTGGACACGGGCGTTTTGATTGGTGGTATTGATCTTGGAATCGTCTCTGGGACACGAGGCCTCCTCTCGTCTCGAATTGCCGGCACTTAAGAACAGGAGACGCACGATGGCAGTAAACGCACGCGGACAGGGCTCCGCATCGGACCAGACGACCCGCGGGAACATGCGGGTCGAGAGAGACCGAGAGATGATCCTGGCGGCGCGGGAGAAGGGGCGGGGCGCGATGCTCAAGACGTTCGTGAGGCTGTCCGGGCCCGGCTGGCTCCAGAGCGGCATCACGGTCGGGGGTGTGTCCTTCGCGTCGAGCCTGTACCTGGGCGTGCTGTCCGGGTTCACCTTCCTGTGGCTGCAGCCCGTGGCGATGATGTGGGGCATCGTCATGCTGGCGGCCATCTCCTACGTGACCCTGTCGAGCGGGCAGCGTCCCCTGCGGGCGATCAACCAGCACGTCAGCCCGGTGCTCGGCTGGAGCTGGGTGCTCGCGTCGATGGCGGCCAACCTCGTGTGGTCCATGCCGCAGTTCAGTCTGGGCAGCCGGGCGCTCCAGCAGAACCTCCTGCCCGGCATCTTCGGGGGCGGGCCGGACAGCCTGTTCCAGGGCGACACCGCGAGGACGGTTGCCGTGCTGCTGTTCCTCGGCGTCTGCATCGGTGTATCCATGTTCTACAGCCTGGGTGGTCGTGGCGTACGGATCTTCGAGAACGTGATCCGGGCCATCGTCAGCATGATCGTCCTGTGTTTCCTCGCGGTCGTGCTGAAACTGACTCTCAAGGGCGCTATGGACTGGGGCGCCGCCGCCAAGGGCCTGGTGCCGAATCTGCGGATGCTCTTCCGACCCACGGAGGGGCTCACCCCGTATCTCCAAGCCGTCGCCGAGAGCGGCCGGCCGTACTGGACCGAGTTGATCACCAGCCAGCAGCGCGGCGTCATCATCAGCGCCATCGCAGCCACGGTGGGCATCAACATGACCTTCATGTTCCCCTATTCGATGTTGCGGCGTAAGTGGGACAAGGATTTCCGCGGCCTGGCCATCTTCGACCTCTCGACGGGCCTGTTCATCCCGTTTGTTCTGGCCACCGGCTTCGTCGTGATGGCCGCTTCCTCGCAGTTCCACACCAGACCGGCCCCGGGCTTTGTGCCGACCGTCGAAGGCGGCGTGGTCACAGAGACGCCGGCGCCCAATCTGGTCGGCTCGTACCAGACACTGCTGAGAGACCGCGTAACCTTCGAGATGGGCAAAGAAGCCTTTGTCGCGCTCTCGGCCCAGGAGCAGGAGCAACGAATCAGTGCCCTGCCGCATGCCGACAAGTTGATGGCTGCCATGCTGGTCAAGAGAGACAACTTCAACCTGGCGAACGCCCTGGCCCCGCTGACGGGCAAGCCGGTCGCCCAGTACATCTTCGGTCTCGGCGTGATGGGGTTGGGGCTCAGTGCCGCAACGATCCTGATGTCCATCAACGGCCTGTGCTTTTGCGAGATGCTCGGCAAGGCCCCGGGCGGATGGACCCAGCGGATCGGCGCGCTGATGGTCTCGGTGGGGGCCATCGGGGCCATCTTCTGGAGGCAGCCGGCGCCATGGCTGGCGATCGCGACCTCGGCGTTCTGTTCCGTGCTGTTGCCGATTGCCTATTTCACGTTCCTGATCATGATGAATTCGAGGAGCCTGCTCGGGGCCAGCATGCCGACGGGAGGCCGCCGCGTCCTCTGGAATGTCTTGATGGTATTCGCCACCGCCGCGGGGACTTTTGTCAGTCTCTGGAGCCTGTGGCCGAGGATCGGCTGGTGGAGCCTGGTGCTGATCGGCGCCTTCATCGGACTCAGTCTGATCGTACACGTTGTCCGCGTCAGCCGGGGCAAGGAGGCATTGGCCGCCGCCGGGGCCTAGCCCACGGCGCAGCCGGCGATACGAGATCTTTGATACTAACCGGTATCATTCGTGTGCTCCCCGTGTCATCCTGAACGGAGCGCAGCGGAGTGAAGGATCTGGCTTGCGAACGCAACAGACCTCTCATCCGCAGGCCGGATCCTTCGCTGACGCTCAGGATGCCAGAGTCCGAGCCGCGCACGACTCTTTCCGATCCGTGTCAGTCATTTCGCCGGCGCGAACTGCGCGGTGAGCTTGCCCTCGGCGATCTCGAAGCTCTTCAGTCGGACCCACTTGTCCTCGACGAGGAACACGGGCTCGAAGGGCTCGCCGTTGGCTAACGAGGCGACAATCTCCGTGCGGATATCCTCGGTATCGACGTACCCCATGTCGAGTTGCTCCTGGAACATCTTCCGCGCGATGATTCGCACCGCCGGGGTGACGTTTATGGCCCCCACCTTGACCTTCTCCACGACAAGATTGAGGCGGCCGTTGTCCTCCACTTGCGGCTCCAGCTCAACGGTTACGACAAGTCCGGCACCGCTGACGTTGGCCGTTGCCATCAAGACAATGTGTCCCGGCACGAAGAGCACTTCGGGCGCCGAGAGGGTGATCCCTTCGGAGGTCTGTGACCATCGCGCGCGGGCCAGCGCTTCGTTGAGTGCCTTGTCGTGCACGACGATCTCGAATGGCCGACGACTTTGGGCGCCGTTATAGAGCGCGGGCATCAGCTCGTGAGAGACGTAGGGATGGACCCCCCGCTCGTTCGCGTCGGCAGGGAGTGCCGATACGACGGGATGATAGCGCGACGGTTTGTACAGGAGCAGCGCGAAGACGACCGCCGCCACGGCGATGTCGATGAGCAGCCAGCAGAGAAGTCTCTTTCGTTTCGATTGCTTCCGTCTTTCCAAGACGCGCCTCGGACCGGGATTTGTTTTCCGGAAATAGCTTCGGCCGGCGAATTCTATCTTGCCCGACGGGGGCGATACGATTATAGTGGTGCGGACGTTGGTGAAAAGAGCATTGTTGCCAGGCTTGGGCAGGTGAGACGAATCGGCGGTTCGCATGACGCCCTGGTGCGACAGCGCTCTTCGGCTTACCGTGTTGACAGGAGCATTGAAAGGAAGGTTCATCGGGTTATGGCAAGCCACTTTGCAGACCGGCTTTGTGAAGCCGTCCAGTCCAAGAAAACGGCGTTGGTCGTTGGTTTGGACCCCATCTACAACCGACTGCCACCGGCCATCCGGGCCCATCGTCAGATGAACGACGAATACGATGCGGCGGCGGCCGTCGATGCGATCTTCGATTTCTGCACGCAGGCGATGCGGGTGGTCGCCCCCATGGTGCCGGCCGTGAAAATCAATATCGCGTTCTTCGAGAAATATCTGTGGGAGGGGCTGGAATCATATTACGCCCTGATCAGCGAGGCCGACGACCTGGGCCTGGAGATCATTGGCGACGTGAAACGCGGCGATATCGGTCATACGGCGGAGATGTATGCCGCGGCCCACCTGCAGAACTCGGAGCTTTCCGGCCTGGAGGACGTGCTGGCGCCCGACGCGATCACGGTCAACGGCTACGCGGGCGCCGACGGCATCGAGCCGTTCGCCAAGATGGCGACGACGGAGGGCAAAGGGGTGTTCGTGCTGGTTCGAACGAGCAATCCCTCGGCGGCGGCGCTGCAGGACCTCCGGGATGGCGAAGGTCAGGCCGTCTTCGAGAGAATGGCGCAAATCGTCGCTGAAATCGCCGACCGGCCCGAGCATATCGGCGAGAAGGGCTACAGCAATATCGGCATGGTCGTGGGAGGCACCTCGCCCGAGGCGACCACCGTGCTGCGCGCCAAGTACAACAAGGTCTGGTTCCTCGTTCCCGGGTACGGGTCGCAGGGCGCGACGGCCACCGATTGCATCCGGTTCTGCAAAGCGGACGGCACCGGCGCTCTGATCAACGCCTCCCGCTCGATCATCTACGCGTATGAGAAGCCCAAGTATAAGGACGAGTTCGGCGATGACTGGAAGAAATGCATCGAGCAGGCGGTCATCGACGCGAAGATCGACCTGTCCACCGCGATGCAGACGAAGCTGTGACGATTCCGCGGGATTCGCATGAATCGGGAGGCTCTGCACGTCTGCGCGATTGCGGATCGTCCGGTTTCGGTCGGGATGGCGTATGCGCAGGGACGTTCCCGCCGCCAGTGATGCTGTGTGTTGTGCCACGTCTCCCATAGGGCGGATGTTTGACCGCATTGCGCCCACCTATGACCTTTTGAATCACCTGTTGTCCTTCGGGCGGGATTGCTCATGGCGTCGCGGAGCGGCCCGGCTGCTCCGCGCGGATGGGCCCCTCAAGGTTGTGGACCTCGCGACAGGTACGGGTGATTTGCTGATTTCTCTGCTGCGGGCGCGGGCCAATGTAACGGAAGCAGCCGGGCTCGACTTCTCGCAGAACATGCTGGGAATCTGCCGCGCGAAGCTGCACCGGCGCGGGCTGGCGGCGCGGGCGAGCCTCCTGTGTGCCGACGCCTCGGCGACGCCGTTCCCAGCGGGCACGTTCGACGTGGCCACCATGGGTTTTGGAATCCGCAATACCGCAGACGCCGCAAAGACGCTAGGCGAGATACACCGAATTCTCAAGCCCGGCGGCATGGCGCTGATTCTGGAGTTCTCGCTGCCGGGACACCGTGTTGTCCGCTGGTGCTATCTGAAGTACCTGCGCTTCGTGGTGCCCCTCGTCGGCGCGGTCGTTTCCGGCGACGGACAGGCGTACCGGTATCTCAACCAGTCCATTGAGTCCTTCTATCGGGTGGAAGAGTTTGCCTGGCTCATGCGGGAGAAAGGTTTCTGCAAAGTGTCGGTGATTCCGCTGGCATGCGGTGTGGCCGCGATCTACCAGGGCCTGAAAGGTCCGATGTCCGAGTGAGATATGGACGTGACACTGGCCGGCAAGAGAGTGTTAGTCATGGGTTTGGGCCGTTTCGGGGGCGGCGTCGATGCGGTTCGATTTGCGGCCCGGGCCGGGGCCCACGTCGTTGTGACGGACAAGGCGACGCCGGAGCAATTGCGCGATTCGATGGGGCAGTTGCGCGACCTGCCGGACATCGAGTACCATCTGGGTCGGCACGAGGCCGACGACTTTGCGGCCGCCGACGTGATTGTCGCCAACCCGGCGGTCCCGCCGGATAGCGAGTTCCTCCAGATCGCCCGTCGGCACGGCAGAACCGTCACGTCACAGGTCGGCCTGTTCTTCCAGGCCTGTCCGGCGCGAATCATCGGCATCACCGGCGCCAACGGCAAGAGCACGACGACGGCGCTGACGGCTCACCTGCTCGAGAAGGCCAAACCGGCAGGGTCCGTATCAGGGTTCCCAAACGCGAAAAGATGCGTTTGGGGGCCCTCACGCGCCGTTCGACCGTTGTACGAGGCAGAAGATGGTGCGAGGTACGCACCCGGGGTTCCCCAAACGCAATCTGCCGCGTTTGGGGGCCCCCACTACGGGAGGGTCTGGCTCAGCGGCAATATCGGCGATCGGCCCCTGCTGACCATTCTCGACCAGATCCGCCCGTGTGACCTGATCGTTCTGGAGATATCCAGCTTCCAGATCGAGCAATTGGCCCAGGTCCTGAAAGCCCCGCACGTTGCTCTGCTGACGAATCTCACGCCGAATCATCTGGACCGCTATGGCACATTCGAGGCCTACTGCGCCGCCAAAGAGGGCATTTTCCAGTTCCAGCCCCTCGACGTGAAGGCGCCCGCCGTGTCCCTGTTTAACGCCGAGGACAAGGTCGCGTCCTCCTGGTTCGACAAATATCACGGACAACCCGGCCGTGTCTGCCGTACATTCTCCGCCGATGACGTAAGTGACGAAATCCGAGCGGTTTATGCTCTGCCCGGCCGCGCCAACCTGTCGAACCTTGCGGCGGCGATGGCTATCGCCCGAGATTTCGGTGTTTCCGATCAGTCCATCCGAGACTCCCTGCCGGATTTCGAGGCCCTGCCGCACCGACTCGAATTCGTTGCCGAGGCCAACGACGTCCGCTGGTACAACGACTCCAAAGCCACTACGCCCGAGGGCACGATGGTCGCACTGGCGGCTTTTGAGTGTCCGAAAATCCTCATTGCGGGCGGATACGACAAGCACACCCCTTTCGACGAGCTGGGGCGGAGAATCGCTTCGACTACCAAGGCCGTCATCCTCATAGGCCAGACCGCCCGACAGATCGCCGATGCCATTCAAGCCACATCCCATGACGGTTGTGGGACTGACGTCCGGTTCGCCGGCTCTTTGGCCGAGGCGGTCGAGACGGCACAGCGACTCGCCGTGGCGGGGGACGTCGTCTTGCTTAGCCCTGCATGTGCCAGCTACGATATGTTCGAGAACTACCAGCAGCGCGGTCACCTGTTCGCGGAGCTCGCGCGCCGGGTCGGTGCGCGATTATAGGAATCTCTCTTCCGACGCGACAAAAAATCTCTCGGAAATCACTCGTCATCTCTCCCCATTCCTGACCTCAAAACGGCGAATTGTACCTGCCCCGCGAGTGAATCCCCGTTTTCACCGCGGTGGTCGTCAAGTCATGACATGGGGCAGCCGATGTGTGCGTGTACACAACGAGAATCCGATAGGGGTGTTGAGGGACAACAGGCATGACCATGACGAGTGAACGACGAACGGAGCAACGGCTTTGTTACCATTGGCCGATCTGGTTCGCCGAGGATTTTCGCGGCGAGTTGTCGCAGGGGCAGATGGCGGACCTCTCCAGCCGGGCGGCCGCCTTCACCTGCTATGCGGATGAGCGCTGCCCATTCCCGGGGCAGCATGTGACCGCCCGCTTCAGTATTCCCCGCTACGGACCGCAAGACTCGTTCGATATGGTGGACTTCGTTCGTTCGGGTCATGTTTGCCGCGTGGATGGCGTCAACCATTCCCTGCGGCGCGTCGTGGTCCAGTTCACCGAGCCGCTGCCTTTCCGTCCGGGAGAGCAGCCGGTCGACCTCAATGCATCCGAGGAGGCCGAAGAGCCCGCTTCATTCGCTGTTTATTGACCTTCAGGCATTCAAGCCATGCCAAATCTCCGGGTGGGCTCAGATTTGCGAGTAGTCCATCGGTCTGAGAATGATATCGGTGATATTCGAGACCGTATCCTTGTAGGCCGGGTCTTTGCTCAGTTTCGCCCAGTCCGGATCGTTGCGGAAGACCTGCCACCTCCGGTCCCGGTCGGCCATATCCTCGAATGCCAGCATATAGGTCAGATTGGGCAGGCTCGGCCCGATAATCGTTTCGCCGAAGAACACGGGATTCAGGCCGGTCTTGCGGAAGATGGCGATCTCCCCGCCCTCGTTGAACATTTCGACCTTCTTTTTGGCCGCCTTGATGCCGTGGCTCTCATAGATGCGTAGCTCGAAAATGCGCTCCTTGAAGGTCGGTGCTTCGAGTTTCGGCATGTGAGTGAAGGCCGCCAGGAGCGAGCTTTCGAAGCGAACGTATCCGGGGTCCGACGGGGTGGCATCGATGAAAGAGGCGCCCTTTTCACGAAGCTCCCGATCCGCCAGGAGCCGGGAGGAGGCATTCAGCGCCGAATCCAGAGAATCGTGCACGAGCAGCACGTGCAGCGTCGGCTTGCTCGGGCCGTGGACCGCACTGAATACGCCTACCGGCTTGATGCCAATCCGGTTCAGCGCCGGGATTGCGGCGTTCTTGAGGAAATCGCCGACCAGGTTCCGGTTCGATCCCGTGCGCAGATGGTACTGTCGCCACTCATAGAACTGCCGTTGTGATACTCCGCTGCCGCTCTCTGCTCCGCCTGCAATACTGGTCGCCGCCACGCCCGCCGCGAGAAATTCCCGTCTGTTCATTCCTGCCGCCTCCCTTCCGGTTGTCTGGGTAGATGAACTTCTGCAAAATCGAGAACAGGCTTGCTTGAGGAAGGAAGAATCGTCCTCGTGATGATCTCCATTTGGCAGAAGCTCCGTTAGATAACGAACAGGGCCGAAGGTCGGTCGGACCTCCGGCCCCGAGATAACTCTGATGCCCGGCTCGCCGGCTCATTTCGTCGTTGTCGCCTGGGGGATTCTGGGTGGCAGATCCTTGACCACCTCGGCGATGATTTTCTTCACCTGCTTTTCCTGGTCGGGCGAAAGTGCATTACCCGCGACGCCACCGGCCACACCGCCAAGCACGCCGCCGAGGACCCGGTCGCTGGAATCACCGCCCGCGACCGCCGCGCCCACGGCCGCACCGATGCCGGCGCCCACGATGGTGGCAAGGCCCTTGCCCGTGCTGCCGGAGCCCGTGCCGACCCAGAGAATCGTGCCGTCCTCGACGTCGATGATCTTGGCCGACATCTCCATCTTCTCGTCCCGGTACTTGGGGATATCGATGAGCATGACGGCAGGCACGTTGAGAATCCTGCCCGCTTGCGCGGCGCCGGCGGTGGTGGTCAGGTCCGACGCCTGAAACTCCTGCTCTTTCAGCAGGGCCTTGATGTCCTTGCGCTCGATGAATCGATAGCCCTTCTTCATCAGCTCGAGCGTGAAGAGATTACTGATTTGATTCTTGGCTGTATCGCCATAAACCCGGCCGGTCACCTCAACGATGGCGATCTTGTCGATAGCCGAGAAATCATAGCCGACGACGGCCTGGCTTTCCGCCTCGCTCGAGGCACAGCCGGCCACGGCTGCCAGCGCGGCCAGCAACACACCAACCAATACCGTTCTCATGGTCGTGAACCTCCCGTACAAAGAACTCGTCTGTTGCCACTGCATACATCTATATGTAAATAGTCGCGTCCGTGTTGTCAATCTCTTACGTTTGCATTTCTGGAGAGGGGCTGGAAGTGCGTCCGACTCCATTTTGTGGCAGGGCAAGCGCCTCTGGTCATGCTGAGCGAAGCGAAGCATCTCGCCAGGAATTGGCGCCGGCGGGTGATTACTCGCCCTACGGCTTTCCCTGTGCTTAGCCTGCCATGAGACCTGGTCACCCACCCGGAAGTTGTCCTGCCGTCTGCCCTCGGACTGATCTACCCTCCCGTGCCCGCGCGGGCTTGCGGCCGTGGCGGCCGCTACGCCGGATTGTACGTCGTATCCGTATACCCCGGCTGGCGGAGGGGGGGGTTGGGCCACTTCAGCGTGTCGAAGAGAAACTCGCTGGCCCGCCGGATCATCGCGCCGGGCGTGCAGGGACACATTTCGAGCGACCCGATGACCTCATGGTCGTATCGGCCCAGAGCGTTCAGAAGATGGTCCCACTTTTCCCGTGAGATCCCGCCTTGCAGCCCCGGCGGCTCGTGATCATCCGCCTGGCCGTAGTTGTCCGTCAGATGCAGGTGCACGATGCGCGGTGCCAGTTCGTCGACGTATTGCTTGAAGGAGTGCGTGCGGTCGATATTCGCGTGCCCGGTGTCGAGGCAGTA
>CAYFUB010000632.1:0-8923 GCA_964346195.1 uncultured Pirellulales bacterium | reverse complement strand
CGGATCCCAGTAACCCACGGTAGAACCGGTGCCGTTCGTGAGCCCGTCGATCCAGGTCTCATAGATGCGGGTGCCTTTGCCCTCCTCATCGTTGTAGCTCTCGAAGTCATCGATGGTCACCCACGTGGTGAAGCTCCAGACCGGACCGGCCTGGAGGCCGCCGAGCGTAACCTCGTCCACTCTCCAGAAGTACGTCGTGGCGCCCTGGAGGTCACCGGGCGTGAACGCCGTTTCGTCCCTCGGCAGCAGACCCTTATCCGCGCCGGCCGCCGCCTGACTGACCGCGTCCTGGTCGTCGCTGAAATACACGTGATGCTGCGTGGCGCCCTGGCCGGGCAACCACGTGAGGACAGGGGCGGGCGCGGCATCGTTGGCCCCATCCGCCGGGCTGGGATGATAGGCCGTCAGGGCCTGCGTCATGAACATCCAGACATCGCCGGTGTGAACAGTGACACCATCCCTGTCGATTTCGTCGACACGCCAGAAGTAGACCGTTGCCGACTGGAACCCGACGGTGTAATAGAACGTAGTGTTGGGATAGCTTGGTCCCACAAGTTGTTCCGGCCCAAGCTCCGGGGTCATGCCCAGATAGACGTTGTGGAGGGCCGCCGTGCTTCCTGCGGTCCACCTCAGCAGGGGCATGCTCGGATTCACGTCCATCGCCCCGTCCGCCGGATTAGGAGCGCTGGCCTTCTGCTGACCCCACGAAGTGACACACACGCCCAGTACGGCGACCGCGAACACCAAACACGCTGCTCTCTTACCCATACTCGTCCTCCTTCCAAACGGATGTGATTGCCCGAAATGGTGTGGCCCCCGAGCGCATACCAGGGACCACCGTCACACACGCCGGCTCGACGGTGCCGGGTTTGACCCGACCGGGGAGCGCAAGCGTGATTTGCCTCACCGCGTCATTTACCTCCTTCCATAAGCCGGGACTTCCCATTTGACCTCATAGACTTTGCTCCCGCACGGTATACACTCTATGATACCCGCGCACGGTGTCCGATGTCAATAGCTCTGGTGACGCGCTTGCCCGTTTTCGGAGAATTGAAGGTTTTCCGGTATGCGCCCACAAGGCGACGGAGCCATTCGGT
Organism: uncultured Pirellulales bacterium; assembly: GCA_964346195.1. GTDB lineage: Bacteria > Planctomycetota > Phycisphaerae > Sedimentisphaerales > Anaerobacaceae > PLanc-01. Next base: position 7,826 of record CAYFUB010000632.1, on the reverse strand, counting down.
ACGTTCGCCCGCCTGCCCCCCCGACGCGGGACACCAGCCGGACCAGCCGCAAACGCCTGTTGAAGAGGGCCGACGCTGATGCGCAGGCTCACATCGCAAATCGCAGCTTATGCACTGCCGTGCTTCGTAGCAACGGCTCTGTTCGCCTGTGCCGGGGGCTTCTCGTTCGCAGGCCGAATGTCTCGCTTCACTCAGGACGACGAGGGCGAGGGCGTCGCCGCGAAACATGGTCGCACACCCGTCGGAGGTCTTGGGCCCGGTCGTTGCGGTAGGTGGGATGGGGCCGTGTTACACAGACACGGAGGTGGGGGTCCGTTGCGGCGGATGGATGTTCGGGTCGGTGCCACTGCGGTCGAGAAACAGTTGGGCCCAGATTTCGAGGGCCATGGGCGTCCACAGTCGCCTGGCGCCCTTTCCCGGCGTGGCGCGGCACTCGTGCCACCAGCGGCGGACCACCGGCTCCTGCAGCCAGCCGCGGCGCTGCATGCCGGGCAGAAGCTGGTCCTCCATCATCTCGGCAAATCGTGGCTGAGCGAAGTAGTCGCTCAGCGGCAGGAAGAAGCCGCACTTCGGCCGGTAGACGAAGGCGTCGTCGAAGGTCCGGCGCGCCAGCTCTTTGAGCGCGAGCTTCGTGTTGCGGGCGGGCCCCCGCGCCGCCAATATGCGGGCCCGCACGAGATGCTCGATAGGAAGAGACCGGACGAAGGAGACGAGCTCCCGGTCGAGAAACGGAACGCGGGTCTCGAGGGAATGGGCCATGGTCATCTTGTCCTGTCGGACCAGCAGATCGACCATGTAGGTCTGCATGTCGTACTTCAGGCAGTTGCTCAGATAGTCCCCCTGTCCCTGTGCGAAGATGGCGCGCCGCACGTCCATGGCACGTTCGAAATTCGCCTCGGGCCTGACTTCCATCAGTCTGCGGGGCGACAGTCCTGTTTGGGAGAGAATGAAGGCGTCCGCCGGAGGCAGTCGGCATTTGAGCCGGCGTGCCGCCCGGGCGCCCGGGCCGGGGATGCTTGCCAGCACTCGCAGCCACGGGCCCACCCGCTGTCGAATCGCGGCCTCGTAGAACCGCTCGTAGCCGCCCAGGAGCTCGTCGGCGCCCTCGCCGCTCAGCAGGACCGTGACCCTGGGGCGGGCGCGCTCCGCCAGCAGGTAGATTCCGATCGAGCTGGGGACGTTCAGGGGCTGGTCCAGGTGCCACGTCGCCCGCGCGAGATGGTCCAGGACGTAGGGCTCGTCGAGTTGGAAGCTGTGCCTGCGGACCGGTACGGCTTGCGCCACTTGCGACATCCACGGTTCCTCGCAGTAGGCGGTCTGGCGCATGACGATGGAGAAGACATCCAGGTCTCCCGGAACGTGGGGCCGCGCGTAGAGAGTGACCAGCGTGGAGTCGATCCCGCCCGACAACTGACAGCCGATTCTGACGTCGCTCACCAGCCGGGACGTGACGCTCTTGTGAAGCAGGGCGTCCAGCTCATCGATCACGCTGCGCTGATCCCCGCCTACCTTCTCGGTGAAGTCCGGGATTTGCCAGTACCTGTACATCTGCCGGCCTCCCAGGGTGAGCCGAAGCCGATGGCCGGGCGGGAGCTGCCGGACGCCTTCGAGCAGGAAACGCTCGCCGGCGCAGTAGCGGAAGGTCAGGTACTCATCGAGCGCGTCCGCATCGACCCGCGCCCGGAACTGCGGATGCAAGAGGAAAGATTTGACCTCGGAGGAGAAGAGGAACGTGTGCTCCTGCTGCACCCAGTACAACGGCTTGATGCCGAACGGGTCGCGTGCGAGGTGAATTTCCCCTTGCCTGAGGTCGACAATGCACATGGCAAACATGCCTTCGAGACAATCCAGCATGCGGACCAGGCCGAGGTGCTCGTAGAGATAGAGCAGGACTTCGGTGTCGGTGCGGCTGCGGAACCGGAACCCGGCCGATTCCAACTGTTCCCGGTGCTCAGCAGCGTTGTATATCTCGCCGTTGAACGCGATCAACACGCTGCCTTCGGGATTGGCCATGGGCTGGCGGCCCCGCTCGGAGAGATCGATGATGGCGAGGCGGTTGAACCCCACGGCCCCTTCGAACCCGCCATGGCAGTGCTCCCACGCACCATTCCCGACCTCGCGCGATTGCCCGCTTTTGAGGGAGAACAGGCGCAGGGCTTGGTCATCCGGCCCGCGATGGCGCTGGATATCCATCATCCGTCTCAGGATGACAGGGTCGGCGGGGGCCCCATTCAGATTGTAGTAGCCGGCGATGCCGCACATACCTGCGATTCCACAAAGCGATCTCCCGGCGGGCGCAACGGCCCGGCAAGAAGGGCGACAAGTGACGCGCGACGGGAGTCAAGCCGTGTACAGGGCACGCACCGCTGCCAACCTGCCCTGTGCCACCGTCACTTCGCGATTGGCGTAAGGACAATACTCCGGTAGCTGACGCCCGTGTGGTCGCCCTGAAGGTAAATCGGGCCGGGCTTGAATTCGTCGGACCACAGGGCGCCGCCGGTACAGCCGAGCAGCGGCTCGTTGTCGATAATCACGACGTCGTTCAGTTTCACCGTCACGTGCCGGTCGACGAGCGTCATCTCCAGGGTCTGCCACTGGCCGGGCGGCTTCTCGGCGCTCACCCGGGGCGTGATCCGGCTGTAAATGCCGCCCATGTTGTGCGAGTCGAGGCTCCGGCCGAAGGAGTCACAGACCTGCACCTCGTAGATGCCGCGCAGGTAGACGCCGCTGTTTTCCCCTTTGGCGACCTTCACCTGGAGCTTCAGGTTGAAATCCTCGAACTGGGCGACGGTGCGGAGATTGCCGTAAGAGATGTGAGGCTGGCCTTCCTGCTGAACAGGACGGTTGACGAGAACTCCGTCTTCGACGGCCCAGCCGTTCTTCTGGTTTGGGTTGGTCAGCGTCCACCCGTCCAGATTCTCGCCATTGAACAGCGCGAGGGGCCCGCCGAACTTGAGCCTGGACAGGTCCGGCCTCGGCGGCAGTGGGGGGATGCGCCGGCCGGTGAAATCCGCCGGCCTCGTCCGGGATCCGTCCGGGCGTTTGGTGACGGTGGTCAGCTTAAGGCGGTCGCCGGTGACCGTCACCGTGATGGTCTCGGTGGAGGTGCTCTTGGTGACCTGACCGGCAGCGTCCCGTCGCCGGGCTACGTGAATTCGTGTCAGGACGAGCCTGTCGCCGTCCATGCGGGTGTCGTTCACAGGCACGACACTGCCGCCACCCCACAGAATGTCGGCGGCGAGTGTGCCGTCCTTGTCGCTGACGGCGAGCCAGCCGGCGGCGCCGCCGGGAATGGTCAGCGCCCAGCGTCCAAGGTAGGGATTAGCGGTTTCGGCGATGCAAAGCGATGTGCCGGTGATGGAAATGCCCAGGAGGACCAACGCGCGACGAGTGCCTGTAGCCATAAGAAGTACCCTTTCAGATTCATGAACGTGACTCCGATTGCCCACAAGGATAGCGGTTCGCCCGCGACAGTTCAACAGGCTGCTGTGCGAAGATGCTTCTGGCGCTACAACTTCTTTCGGCAGCGCCACAAGGCACGGCTCAAGGGCTGAGGCAGGTGAAAAAAATATTCGTGAAAATCCGAGCTCGTGGCCGATAATAGAGCAGAAGGATATCCGTGTTGCCTGCAGTCTCACAACGGACCGGCCCTCGACAAACTGCGAGCCGGTTTAGGCTGTATCAGGTGGACGGAGTCTTGGCGCCCGAGCAAGGGCCGGTGGTTCTAATGGTTCCGACTGATGGCATTGTTGGGGTGCCGAAGCATAGTGGTGTTCGATTGAGGCATAAGGAGGCCTGTAATGGGTCAGAACAAGACCGCAAGAAATACCGCTGCGGCGACGGTCGGCAAGATTCAATCCGGTGGCGCCACGGCCACCGCGCCCCGTCCCACCGGCACGAAGAAGACAAGCCGGGCCGGCAAAGGCCCGATGGTCGCTCACGACCAGATCGCCCGCCGGGCACATGAGATCTGGATAACAAAGGGTTGCACGCCCGGCCAGGAAGAACAGAACTGGCTTGAAGCGGAGAGACAACTGAGGGCCGAGCTGGCACGCAGGTAACGCGCTCGCCCGCTACCGCAAGCGACACACGAACGGCGGGACGGGCTGTAACTGTCGGTCTCGATCGTGAGGTGACTATTTTGAGACCACGCACGGAGGTGGTCTGCGCGGGATCCGCGGAGGCCGTGCGTTGACCGCAAAGAGTGCGGTTACTCCCGTTGTTCAGGTTTGCATACCGGATTCGTACCGGCATCGTGGCGGCAAGGGGTTGCGCGCGAAGGTTGCAGCCCCGATCAGGGTCATTGGTGACGCGGGGTTAGAGCGTCTTTCGGCAGCGCAGCCGTGAGACCAGGCAGGCGCCGAAGCTGTTCGGAAGAACGGCACCGGCTGCGGGAGCGGCCGGAATGCCCGCCGTGAAGCCGTGCCAATACTCCGGCGTGACGCAGGTCCAGCTAATTGAGTTGAATCCCCTGGGGCGGGATCGTGCCGTGCCCTGTGGCTTGGGACCTGGAGCCTATCGGGGCGGACTGCCACAGCCTTTCGGGGCAGGCTTGTATCCGCGCGGCACGACCTGGACGAGGATAGTGCCGGTGGTGCTTTGGGGTCGGGCATTCGATGGGTTGTCGGTGACCCGCACGACGATGGCCGCGATTCCCGGCTGTCTGGGTGTCCAAAGCAGCGTGTAGGCGGACACCTTCGGCCTGTTGACAAGCTGCACGCCCTCGGGCCCGGCGACGATTTCCGCCGTCGCCGGATCACCTTCCGGGTCGAACCACGTGCGCGTGTGGGTCAGCCTTTGCCCGACCTCCACGCGCAGCCAGCCGAGGTACCGGCCGACGATCAGGTTCGGGTCCACCTCGAAGGGACAATCCTCGACATTCGGATACTTCGGCTCCTGGTACGGGCCGCTGCCGCCGACCAGCAACGGCAACAGGACCACGATGCTCGCCAGAGTTCGCCTGTTGGAGTCCGGTTTATCGCTCTTCATATCTCGTGCCTGTCTCGACCGGGCGGCCGATGCGACCGTTGCTGCTGTTGGCGTCCCGACTCGATCCTGCGCAGGATCTCGTCAAAGACCGGCCGACTGCCGCCGGGTCTATTGTACCATTCGATCGTGCCGGGCCCAAACGGCTCGCGAAAAACTGTCGCCGGTGCAGACTTTTTTGAACAGGGGGTGGCGTCGACGTCGGGAGAGGGTAAAATAGGTGCCGTTGACGGTCCATGGTCGTTTTATCACGCAGACACGGATTCAGCAGGGGGTGACGGCAGATGGCGGTCTGCAGGGAGAACTCGATTCAAGTGGGGCGGCGGCTACGGACCTTCGCGTTGTGGCTGCTGTTGCTGTTACTGGCGGTCGGGAATGCACCGTCGCCCGGGGGCGGCTCAGGGTGCGCCACCCGGCTTGCCGGAACCGGGGACAAACAGGAAGATCGTGCGGAGGGTCAGGCGGGCGGCGAGCCGAATGAGCCGGAGCGGCGGCAGCGCGATCATCCGGCGTTTGCGGAGCGGGTCGAAGAGCGACGGCGGATGGTGACATATCAGATTGAGGCGCGCGAGGTCAGAGACCCGAACGTTCTGCGGGCCGTGCGAGTGGTACCGCGACATGCTTTCGTGCCCGGCGAGCAGCAGGCACACGCGTATGAGGATCGGCCGCTGCCGATCGGGCACCAGCAGACGATCAGCCAGCCGTACATCGTGGCCTTTATGACCGAGGCCCTGCAGCTCGACCCGAACTCGGTGGTGCTGGAGATCGGGACGGGGTCGGGCTATCAGGCGGCGGTGTGTGCCGAGATTGCCCGGGCGGTCTATACCATCGAGATTGTCGAGCCGCTGGCGCGGTCGGCCGCCGAGTTGTTGAAGAAACTCGGCTATGGGAATATCCACGTGCGGGCCGGCGACGGCTACCACGGCTGGCCCGAACGGGGGCCGTTCGATGCCATCATTGGCACCGCCGCGGCCCGGGAAATCCCGCCGCCACTGCTCGAGCAGTTGAAAACGGGTGGGCGGATGATTCTGCCGGTGGCGGGAGAGTTCGGCTTGCAGTACTTGATCCTCGTGACGAAGGACGAGCGGGGCCGGGTTCACAAGACCAACGTGATGCCGGTCCTGTTCGTGCCGATGACCGGCCGCATTCAGCAGGAGCGGTAGTGCCACAGCGTGACTCGATGTCGAAAGACAAGCTCTTGCTCCAAAATCCGAAATGCGAAGCAGGAAATCGGAAACGAGCACGAATGGCCGAAATTCAAAACCCCGAACGGCTCTGCCGCGTGGCGACCGTATTTCGATCGTTTGGATTGTCGTACTTCGGATTCGTTTCGGATTTCCGGTTTCGGCTTTTGAATCTGACTGCACGGCACAAACATGGGTGCGGAGAGGCACGACGTCTACGTGTGAATCCACCTCACGCCGGGGGTTGGAGTCAGCACCACATCCTCAGGGCTTGGGGCAGGACCTTGAAGTGGAAAGTGGTGCCTTTGCGGTAGATATTGCCGTCCACCTGGGCGTAGCGTTCACGTTGCGTCGTGATGCGGACCTCGCGCCCCTGGCGGTAGAGGCCGAGCTTGTTCTCGTAGAGGAACGCAGTGGCGAGGCTCTGGACGATCTCGCCCCAGCCGGAGTTGACGGCCAGCAGGTGCAGCCAGCCGTCATCGAAAACCGCGTTCGGCACGACCTTCATCTTATACCCGTAGTAGGGGATCTTCGTCACGATGGCCGTGACGGCGTTGGGCACGACGAGCTCCTCGCCGTCCAGCGATATGGACATGTCGGTTCGCTCCAGGTCGGCGAAGAACGAGCCGAAAGTCGCCATCGCATACGCCGGCGGACCCTTGATGCCGCTCTCGCGCAGCGACTCGCGGCGATTGATGATGTCGGCCTCGAGCCCGACGCTGCTCATGAAGGCCCGGCGCGATTCGTCGCAGAGGATCAGATCGAAGAGGCGAAGCCGGCCTTCCTTGATCCGTCGGGCGGCCCGCGTGAGTTGCGGCGGCAGCCCCAGCGCGTACCCCAGGGCGCAGCCCGAGCCGAACGGCAGGTAGGAGAAGACGGTATTGCTGTCGAGCGCGTTGATCGCATCGGACATGGTCCCGTCTCCGCCGGCCACGACCAGGACCTCCACCTCGCGGGCCAACTCGGCCGCACACTGCATGAACTCCTCCCGGGAGCGGGTGTCCAGACCCCGGATCTCACAATCACCCAGGACCTCCCTGACGGCCTCCAGCGTTCGCACCTTTCGGTTGATATTCGCGGGGCCCGCCGTCGGATTCACGATCATGCCGAATCTCACGTCCCGATAGGCTCCATTCACACTCGTGCAGGGTCTGTCACTTGTCTGATTGTTTACGGCCCGCCCGGCCTCCCATCCCAAGCCGGACCCAGGCATTATACGAGCGTGCACCGCCTTCGGCAAGCATCTTGCGCCAACCGGGCAGGGAGAGGGTGCACGTCATGTTTGTAGGTAGATTCGGCGAAGACCCTCTGGAACTGTCATTTCGACCGGAGGCCGAAGGTCCCAGTGGAGAGGGTTGGGCTCCCAAAACGCGAAATAGCGCGTTTTGGGGATCCTTCCCAAACGTGTTATACGGATTGGGAAAAATTCTTGCGCGGCGGGCTCCGTCATCCTGAGGCGAAGCCGAAGAGCCTGTCCTGAGCTTCGAAGGAATCCGGCGATCGAAAGGGAGGTTTCTCTCGCTCGCAGGCCAGATCGTTGGGGCCCCCAAACGCAATCATTCGCGTTTGGGGAACCCCTTCACTGCGCTGCGCTCCGCTCAGAGCCTGCCCTGAGCGGAGTCGAAGGGATGACAGACCGCGCACGAATTAATCATA
>CAYFUB010000631.1:0-5476 GCA_964346195.1 uncultured Pirellulales bacterium | reverse complement strand
CATCGTGCCAACTCTGCAAGCCAAATCTTGGTGGAAAGAGACAATCCGTCATATCCGTTGTTCTGCACATCGTATATTGGAGCGTATATAGCCGCCTGCTGTTGATGGCGCTTTCCGGGCAAGACCTGTACAGCCGAACCCCGTGTTCCGACCGGTCCGCCCTCGCAAAACCGAGGGATCTACACCGATTTTCACAGATTTTCAACGGAGCAGGTAGACGGGTGGATGCGTGGATGGGTAGAAGAAGGAACGGGTGCCGGGGAACGCTCCAACGCGGCCCGGGCCGCCTGCTTCACGCTTCAAACTTGACACTGGCCGGCCCGGCCTCCGGCCGGAATCTGCCTTGTCACTTGTTTCCTGTCACTTGTCACGAAAAAAACGCCCGGCGGGCCGTTTTTTTCCTTGCCCTGCCCCGCCGGCAGGCGATATCCTATACCCACTTACTTTGATTCGGCATCTTTGGAAGAGCAACGGCGAAAAACGGTTTGAGGCCGGAGTGGTTCGGTGGTTGGTGCGCCCGGGAAGTAGTGGTCCGTGACCGGTGACTCGGGGCACGATTATTCCGAGACACGGGGCACGGGTCACGTGGCACGAGTAAAGGCTCATAAGAGACTTTGCTTATCGTTTCTGCCCCCACCTTCCGCCATAATAGACCGACTTACTTTGATGAGCAGCTTGGACAAGGCTGTGACAAAAGGTTGGGATGAGCCCTGAGGTTCTTCCGGTCGAGAAGTGAATGACCGTAAGATCCTGACAGGCAGGAGAGAAGAAGATAAGGGGCGGAGAAAATAGGTGACTGTGCCGAATGGCGGTCCGTTAAGCTCCACTTTTGCGTTTTCCGTGCATTTTTGCAGGTTTTTTGCCTCGATGACCGAAATTGCCTGTAAGTACGGTTTCTCGTCGCTTTTGGCGATGGGAGCGCCAGGGACCGATCTAAACGCCCGCTCTCACCGCTGCGGTTATTGTTCGCCCATAAATCCCTTAACGGACCACCATTCGTGACTGTGCCCAATATACCGCACGAAGGCTGACAGCTTGAAAGAGTTGTCAGCCTTCTTCGGTTGCGCGGCTTATTGAATCTGGGGTACGTTCTCCGCGTGTTCCGTAAGCTATTGTCGGAACAAGAGTTGTGAGACAACCGGCCTGGAGGAATGCGGGATAACGGGTTCCGCAGGGGTAGTGAGGCCGTACGTCCGAGACAGGTTTTCTGCCATCCCAGGGACTTGAAATCCCCGCGCACTTGTGCGAGAATGAGCACATCAGAGAGTTAAACCGGTCATAGGTATGATTACCCTCGTCCGTGCGCGGCGGCGTGCCGTGCAATACTATCGCTGTCTCACGGTGCGCGGCGCGGATTGCCAACCATCGGACACAGCGTTCAACACGTGTGAGGGGATGTATCATGTCGGCAGCAAATCGATACATGCTTGTCGGTCTGACGCTTCTCAGTTGGGCAGCGCGAGCTGAAGCCGGTCTCGTGGCGCGTTACGCATTCGAGGGCGATGCACGCGACAGTTCTGAGAACATGCTGCACGCAAGGTTTGTCGGGACCGCGGCAGCAATCGCGGATGACGACCGAGGTCTCATACTGGCTTTGGATGGACGGCGTGGCCACGTCGATTGCGGCAGCGCTGCGGCATTCAACCTGACCGAGGAAATCACAGTCGCCGCCTGGGTCAGAATCGATACGATCCCCGGGCCGTGGGCCGCCGTGGTCGCTAAAGGGGATTCTGCCTGGCGCTTATCCACCCTGGGGACGGAGAATCGGTTTCACTTTGCGGTGACGGGCGCTCCGTCTTGGCATGCAGCCGACGGCAGTACGGCGGTTCCTGCGGACGAGTGGCACCATGTCTGCGGCACCTTTAACGGAAAACGTATCTGCCTGTATGTCGACGGGAACCTTGATCGGGTGACACCGTACACGGGGCCGATCTCTCTGAATCGATTCAGCGTTGCTATCGGGTACAACGTTGAAATGCGCGGTCGCCGGTGGCATGGACGAATCGATGAGGTTCGCATCTATGACCAGGCCCTCTCGGCGACGGAAGTGGCGGCGTTGGCCGCCGTTGAGAGCGACCAGGGGCAGTGGGGGCGCCTGGCCAATCCCGGACACCGAGGGCAGCGAATCAAGGCGACCCTGTTCTTTCCGGGGCATGCGAAGGATGGAACTCGACCGTACGAGTGCGACGCTCCCGTCAACACGTTCCTCTATACGGTCCACCCTGTTGATGCACGGCACCTCGAATGGTCCGGCAACGCAACGAACAGGACGTTCGCAGTCGATCAAATGGTCGATGTCGGCTTCAACGTGGCGGTCATGTCATCATGGGGCGAAGACTTTTTGCCGTGCAGCACAGGATGGGCCCCGTGGGCTCCCATGCAGTGTTCGCCTACGGCGCATGACGAGCTATTCACGGCGGCCCTCAACAAACCCATTCTCATCATCCCGTTCATCGAGTCACGCGCCGACTGGGCGTTTCGCGATGAGTTCCCCACATTTGATGGTCGCATCGCACCGGGCACCGTCAGCCAGATCGTCAACCTCATTCAACGCTACCTTCAGAATCCCGAGCATCCGGAATGGGCCCGCTCATGGGCCCGAGTCTATAACGTCGCGGGGGAAGCCCGGTACGCGGTGGCATTGATTCACGCCGCTTCGAACCGGCTCTATTTCTATGAACACAGCGCGTTTGCCGAGGGATTTGACGCCATGGCGGCGGAGGTACGGAATAGGACGGGAGTGCGTGTCGGCTTTCTGCTCGACGCTTTGCCGCCCGGCACCTTTGCACCGGGGCGCCTCCGCCCGGATTGGAGACTGACGGGACTGCATCTCGCCCGGCAGGAGTCGATTCTTGGGATCATGTGTTTCATCCCGGAGGTGTGGCTCGGCTCATCCGATGACGCCGCGGTGATTCTCTGGAAACGTACTTTCTCCGAGGGATGGGAATCGACAGGGATTCCGTTTCTGCTCGACGTTTCGCCCGGTTACGACGCACACCTGGTCTTCCCCGCTTCGGTACGCTACGGACTCAATGGGGGCTGGACCAGCGCCCTGACGGAGTTGCTCTGCGACTGCGGATCGGACGGTTTCGTCTACAATTCCTGGAACGGCTACACGGAAGCGATGGCGGCGATGGAGCTGCGCGAGTACGGAGACACCTACCGTCGGTGGGCGGAATCGTTGACAGGAATGTATTCGGCCGATGGATGCGTTGCCACGTCCGCGCACTGACAAGGAAGCGAGGCCGACCGGAGCGGTGGTGACATGCCGACCGGTGGAGATGACACGTTTCGGTCCGGAGGTCGCACCCGGATATCAGATTCCGCTGAAAACCCCGCCTTCTTTTTACGGATTTTTCTTGTCTTGTATTTCGCGGCCGGGTATACTCTGCGAGGAAGGTGATGTGTGTCCGGGAGGACCCTATGAGTGTATCCCGTCGCGACTCGCAGCGAAGCTTCTTGGACGTCTCGTTTCTGGCCGAGAATCTCTTCGACGGCACGGACCCCTACAGCCTGTTCCGCCAGGAGATTCTGCCGGCGTTGCAGGCCCAGCAGGGTGAACTGGAGGCCATGTACTGTCCGGACAACGCCCGGCCGGGGATCGATCCGGTGCTGGGGGCTTCGCGGGGTCACACCCTCGGATTGATGATCGATGCCCCGGATCGGAGTCCGGGGTGACATGATTTAGGATTGAGGATTGAGAAGGCATAAGCAAGAAACCGGCCAAGGCCGGCAAGTGTCAAGTTAAAAAGCGAGTTTTCAGATTCACGTTTGAAGTGGGAGCAAGGCGAGTTTCAAGTTTGCAGTTTTCAGTGTGAAGCCGGATTCCGGCCGGGGGGGCAGAAGTGATACGTGAGAAGGCACGAAGTGATAAGTGATACGTGATACGTGATAAGAAAGAGGCCGGCCGGAGGCCGGCCTTCAATTGTAGATTGCGGATTTGGGATTGCGGATTGGATTCTCTATTCGCGTGGTTCGCGTCCTTGGCGGTCGAAAAGCCAGATTGGCGTACCTGGCATCTGCCGATTGTGGTATAATGATGGCAGACCATGATAGGAGATATCGCTCATGACGTTTCAACGCATTACAGTGGACCCTAAGATTTGTGGGGGTAAACCCACGATTCGCGGGCTGCGCTTCCCGGTATCGCGGCTGCTCGGGCTGCTGGCTTCCGGCGAGACGCCGGAGTCCATTTTGAAGGCGTACCCGTACCTGGAGGCGGAAGATATTCAGGAGGCACTGAACTACGCGGCGCTGCTGGCCGACGAAGAGGTCGTTGAATTCGCGTCATGAGATTCCTCCTCGATATGCCCGTGTCCTTCTTACTGCTCGATGTGCTGCAAGCCCACGGCCACGAGGGTGTTCATGTCTATCAGATCGGCAAAGACCGTGCCCCGGATGACGAGTTACTGGAACTCGCCCGTCAGGAAGGACGAGTGATCGTCACGGCGGACCTGGATTTCCCCCGGCTCATGGCGCTGAGCCTGGCGGAGGGACCCGGACTGATCCTGTTCCGCGGAGGGAATTACTCTGATCGCGAGATGGGCGACCTGCTCGCCCGCGTCCTGCAGAAAGTGCCGCCGGAGACGCTGGAGAGATCGATTTGCGTGGTGGACAGGAAGCGCATACGCGTCACCCGTCTGCCATTCGAGCGCAAACCCTGAAGCCTGCACCCACCCAGAAACTGTTTCAGGCCAAGGAGCACCGCTCGGGGATGACATTCCTGCGCGGGAATGACTGAGAAGCAAGATTGCCGCGCTCCCCTCCCGCATCTACTTCAGGGGGATGGCGGGTAGTCGTCTGAGGGTTTTGTTGGCCGGGTCGACCATGATGCCGACGGATTCGAGGGCGGTGACGCCGAGGAGCGGCTCGCAGTCCGGGTCGCCGAAGATGACCCTGCCGGCGGTGAGCTCGCCCAGGAACTGGATGCGCGCCAGGCCGTAAGCGTACTCCCGGACCTCGCCGCTAGCCAGCTCGTAGGCCATTTTTCCTTCTCGCCGCAGGCCGATTTTCTCGAGTTCGGGCGCGGGAACCATCGAAGTGGCGCCCGTATCCACGAGAAAGACCGCCTCGTATGATTTCTCGCCGTCGGCGAGCGCCGTGATTTTCGTCGTCACCTTGGTCAGGCCCATTATCTGCCTCCCTCTGGCATAATTATGAAACGAACCGACACTCTCTTATTTTACCCGGGTACGGCATTGCAGGCAAGAACTCGTTCATCCGCCACCGCGGCGCTTTTGCTTGCCAGCAGGCGGCATAGGGCGGATAATCCAGGAAACCGGCATGCGAAGGGCCGCGGCCGGAGGATAGGAAAGGTTGCGCTGATGAGAATCTATGCGTTTGTCTGTCTGGCGATTCGCGGTTTCGGTCTGTCGGCGGGGGGGGAGGAGCGGGGGGAGGTTGTGATTGCGGATTTCGAGGGGGACAGCTACGACGGCTGGGAGGTGACCGGGACGGCGTTCGGGTCCCGCCGGGC
>CAYFUB010000630.1:0-8369 GCA_964346195.1 uncultured Pirellulales bacterium | reverse complement strand
ACCGCTTCTGGGATTTCGGCAGCGGGCAGATCGGCGACATGGGCAGTCACATGATGGATATGGCCTATTGGGCGTTGGATCTGTCCCTGCCGACCACCTGCGAGGCCCAGGGAACGCCGGTCAATTTCGACACGTGCCCGCAATGGCTGACCGCGGAGTGGGACCATCCTGCCAATGACTGGCGACCCGCGGTGAAGGTCAACTGGTACGACGGCGGCAAGAAACCGGGGCTGCCCACCAAGGTCTTCGACCGCGAGGAGTTGTTCAAAGGCGTCCTGTTCCACGGCGAGAAAGGCTACCTGCTCTGCGATTACGACTTTCGCATCCTGATGCCCACCGGCGACCTGACACACTATACTTCGCCCCAAGAGAAGGATTTGATTCCGCCATCGCCGGGACATCATCAGGAGTGGATCATCGGCTGCAAGACCGGCAAGCCGACGCTGTGCAACTTCGACTACTCCGGCGCGTTGATCCAGAACAATCTGCTGGCGCTGGTGGCCTACCGCGTCGGCCGGAAGCTCGAATGGGACGCCAAGAACCTCAAGGCGACCAATTGCCCGGAGGCCGACAAGTACATCCGCAAAGAGTACCGCCAAGGCTGGGTCCTCAACGGCTGACCGAGGCTGGTGTCGTGGCGAGGCCGTCCCGGCCTTGCGTCTCGCCGGCATCTTGCCGGCGCGCGACAATCATGGCAGACAACAGTGGACCGGGAGGCAGTTATGGGTATGCGCACGGCTGGCATTAGACGATTTGGCGTCGTTGTTGCGATCCTTGCCCAATCGTGGGGCTTGCACTGCCTCGGTCAGGAGCCTGCGTTCGAGTGCTTCGCCGTCACGGACCTGGTGCGGGTCTTCGAGGACGGATACAACTGTCCACCGCCCCAGAGTCGAATCGAGATTCTTGGCATTCGAGATGAATACGTCTCCGCGCAGTGTGTGGTGAAGGCCCGTCAGAGACTTGAGGACCTTACCGTTTCCATTAGCCCGTTGAAGCGCACGAAGGGTGACGGCGCCCTGCCGGCGGACGCCGTGGCCTGGAATTTCGTCGGCTCGATCGCCATTGCCGAGAACTCGCCCAACCACCGCAAATCCGAACTCATCCGCCCCGCTCCGGCCCGCTTCCCTGATTACCTGTCCGACGCAACGCGCATCACGGTCGAGCCGGGCCGATACCAGGCCGTTTACCTGACGATCCGCATCCCCGAAGACGCCCTGCCCGGCGATTACGAGGGTGCCGTGGTCTTCCGCTCGGATCAGGGGAACGGTACCCTGCCGCTCGCCCTCTCGATCGCTCCCCTCACGCTCCCGGACGAGCGCCATTTGATGGTCACTGAATGGTTCAGCACGGGCCGATTCAGGCAATTCCACGGCGTCGAATCCTCCGATTCCGACGCGTTCTACCAGATGCTCGGCGTCTACGCCCGCAACATGGCGGACCACCGCCAGAACGTCTTTCGCGTCCCTCTGGACTTGATCTCGACGCGCAGGGACGCCGACGGCAAGCTGCAATTCGACTTTGCCGGGTTCGACAAGTGGGCCCAGGTCTTCTGGAGCACGGGGCGCATGGACCTGCTTGAAACCGGTTTCGTCGCCAGGTTCCGCGCGGGGGGCTGGTCCAGCCAGGAAATCGTGCTGCGTGATTTCCGCGTCCATGACGAGCCGACGGGAAAAACCGCCACGATGTCCGGCCGGGAGTTCCTGCCGCAATTCCTCCCGGCGCTCGAACAGCATTTGCGGGAGCGCGGCTGGCTGGAGAAGACCGTATTCCACATCGCCGACGAGCCGTCGAATCACAACATCATGAGCTGGCGGGAGGCGTCCGATTTCGTGCACCGCCACGGGCCCCACCTCAAACGCATGGACGCCATCGAGACACCCCACTGCCGCGAGCGGCTCGAAATCTGGGTCCCGAAGCTCGACCACTACGCCACGTGGCAGGACACATTCGGCGAGGCGCGAAAAGACGGCTGTGAAATGTGGTTCTACACGGTCGGGATTTTTCAGAGCGGCCTCTACCCGAACAAGACGGTCGACGTCCCGCTTATCCAATCGCGGGTCCTGCACTGGTTCAACTACCGCTTCGGCCTGACGGGCTATCTGCACTGGGGGTTCAACAGTTGGACCGAGGACCCCTTCGAGGCCCCCGGCCAGCATCGCGGCGACGGCTGGCACGTCTATCCGAAAAAAGGCGGCCTGCTGGATTCGCTCCGCTGGGAGCAGATGCGCAACGGCATCCAGGATTATGAATACCTGTGGTTGCTCGAAGACAAAATCAGGCGGCTCAGAAACGATATGAGCCCGCGTGTCGCGTCGCTCATTGACCCCGCCCGTCGCGGCATTGAGATCGCCTCGAACGTCGTCCGCACTACCGCCGACTACAGCAACGACCCCGATGTCTTGTGCGCGGCCAGAAGACAGATCGTTCAGGAGCTTCTCGATCTGGATCAATCGCCCCGGGTAATTGTCCAGACCAATCCACCGGAGCATTCGCGCGTGGCGAGCGATGCTTCCCTCGACGTGCACGGCTGGGCCGAGCCGGACACGCGGATCACGATCGACCGCACGGAAGTGCCCGTCGCCGGCGACGGCCTGTTCCTGGAGAACGTCCGGCTCTCACGCGAGCACACGGTCGTTGTTGAAGCCGTCCACCAGAAAGCGACCCGACGAATCACGCGCCGGTTCATCGCCCTGGATACGACGCCAGCCAGAGATTGACACAACGCCTGTCAAGCATCTCCCGCCGAAGCGCCGGCCGGCGCCTTGCCCGGACCGGCAGCCGAAACAAAGGCATGCAAAACGCATCTACCTGGATGTCATACGGATTATGAATGATTCTTGCGCCCCGTGTGTCATTCTGAACGAAGCGCAGCGCCGTGAAGGATCTGGGCCACGGAAGGGAGAAACGTCTCATCCGGATTATGATTAATTCGTGCGCGGTCTGTGCCGCGCAGGAATTTTCCATAATCCGTATCACGCATCCGCTTGATCAGGACCACGTTCACGGACGCACGAGAGCCGCACAGAGTACGCCCGGGCCCCCGTTGCTTGAGAATCGGAGAAAAATTTCTCATGCAATGAGTGCCAGAAATTGGCGCATCACAGCGGTATTACGCGCCAACTCGCGACGTTCCCGGAGTTTTCCGGCCGTTATTTGCCTTCGAGGCTCTTGCTTTTTCTTCGGACCGGCGGTATAATGCCCCGATATTTATTGGGGTGGTGCATAGCTATGAATGAAGCAATACTGACCCTGTTCCTGATGCTCTTGTTTCTGCTGGGTGTCACGGTGAAATCCCAGTAATCCCCTGAAGGTCGGTGCTCTTGGTTCAGGGACGGGCATCCCTTTGCGTACGCGGTCACAGCCGCAAGGCAAGATGGTCCGCACGTAGCGATCTGCTGCATGCGTAACTCCTCGATACGCCTGGACTTCCCCTCACCGGCTCCTGTTCGTCTGCAGACATCTCTGAAAGCGTGCCGGTTGTCAAAGGGTAATCCAGATTTTTTTCATGGCTCTTACTCCTTCTGAGAGACGAGGTTCCCTCTCCTGGGCGGTTTGTCCGAGTCATCTCTTCGCCGTCAAGGCGGCATGAGAATATCCAGGGGGTGTGTCGCATTCATTTCGCGAGCCTGCGGGGGCAATTGTTGCATACAGCTTTCCAAGTGCTCACGCACGCCGGGGCCGAAGATATCGCTGATCCCCGCGAATCGGTCCGGCAGGCCGTACTTGTCCAGCACCGAGTGAATCCGGTTCTTCAACCGGGTGCGCGCGGTCGTGAAGACCATGCGGGTCCGCGGCAGCTCGCGTTGGTCCCGAAGCGCCGCCGGCGGGATCCAGACCGTCGGCAGCGTGCCCGCCTGTTGGAGCCGGTTGAGGCCGCGCACATCCAGCGGGTCGGTCTTGTTGAGCGAACCCAGCATCAGCGTGGCCTTGCGGGCATGAACCAGCCGAGGGACCTTGCCCGCTTGCTCGATCTCGTCGCCGATCCAATACCAGTTGCCGATGGTCTCCACCGCCACGGGACAGCCCGCCGGACAGGGAGCGAGAAACGCGCGGATATTCCCGCGTCGGTGACTATCGGATTGTCTACGGCCTCGACAAAGGGGGCCGGTAAGTGATCGTTTCTCACGTGCGTCATCGACGCGATGTCTCTTGCCAACTGTGAAGGCCTACCATTCCTGGGACCTGCGTACCGGCGGAGTTGCTTTCAGAGGACTCATCCCAGGTACAAAGACCGGGTTCCCAAACGCAATGAATCGCGCTTGGGGGCCCCCATCATCAATCGGGGCTCAGCTTTTGGCTTGGTCGAGGATGAGGTTCTTGACCTTCTGACTGGGCAGGTTCAGGGCGCCGTAAGCGGCAGCGGCGGCGGCCCGCAGGTTCGGGTCGGTCTCGTCCGTGCTGATCAACTCGTAGATGCCGTCCACGGCGGCCTCGGGCAACAGGTTGCCGTTGAGCTTGGCGGAATTGACGAGCGATTCGAAGGCCGCGATGCGCACGGGCATCTGGCCGGCCGTATTCATCGCCAGCGCCGCGATGGCACGCTGGGCGTCGGGACTGCTCAGATAGGCCAGGACCTGTCCGGCCAGGATGCGAATCTCCTGCTGAGGATCCTTGGTGGCGGCAATGAGCGCGGGCTGGGCCAACGACAGGTCGATTACGGGATTGCGGCTGACGGCCAGCTTCAACATGGCCTGGGCCGACCGTAAAGTGTAATTCGCGGCCAGTTCCGGGGTCCACTGCAGGGTACCCTCGGCGCCGTCCCGTCCGGCACCGCTCGCGGGAGCAAGTTGTTCGCCGCGCGTCAGGGCCTCGGCCAGATTCTCTACGACGACCCGGCTCTCCGGGAACTCCTGCCGGGGGCCCGCATTGGCGATGGCGATGGCTGCACTGTATCGCACCGCCCGGTCACGGAACGTCAGGGCCTGGAGCACCGGCTGGGATGGCCCCATCGTCGACATCAGGGATTTCTCGCCGGCGGTCCCCGCCAGGGCCTCCACGGCTCCCAGGGCCACGGCGGCATTCCGGTCGTTCACCGCGCGAGCCAGGGCCTGGTGCAGGTATTCCGGGCCGGCGGTCGTGGCATAGACCAGGGCGTCGGCGTGATTGGCGCCGAAATACGCGGGCATCTCCAGCCCGGTGGCCTCGGCCTTGAAGAAGGCGGCCAGCCACAGGCCGATCGCCAGGCCGAATTGCGACTCGGCCCGTAGCGACCACTCACAGCAGCGCATCGTCATCAGCTCATGGAAATACGCCTGGTCCACTTCCACCCGTTGCAAGCGATTTTCCCGAACATCCCAGAACCAGATATTGGCAAAAGGCACGTCCTGGGCCGGGGCGAGGGATTCATCGTGATAATAGTAGCGCTCCGCGAGTCCAAAGAACAGAGCCGCGGCGGGGGTATTCACCATACGCGGGTCGATCTGACGGATGCTCGTGACAGCCATGTCGCGGAGCTCGGTCGAGGCGGCCCTTTCCGCCACGTATTTCAGGTGAGCGAGTGACTGGGGATAGCCAATCGCGCCGAGGGCACGGACGATCTCGACTTTGAGCTGGTCATTGTCCATCTGGAGGGCCACAGTCAAAGGCCGGATTGCAGGTCGGCCGATCTGCGGCAACGCCTCGATCATGTCGGACAGCTTGGGCGTGACGGACGGGTCCTGGATCGCCTGGGCCATGGCATCAAGCAGATACGGGATGGCATACTCGCCGGCGTCCCTGAGCCGCCGGAGGGCCATCATTTGCCCCCGCGGCGTGTGGCTGAGCCTACGAATCTCCTCGACGATGAGCTTGGGCTCGGTCCGCCGCAGGAACCGACCCTGGTCGATGACCGTCAGAAGCTGCTGCGTCAACTGGGCTAGTTCCTCGTCATGGGCCGTCTCCGCGACCTTCATCGCCAGATCGTAGCCCAACCGGTTGTCCTCCACCAGCTTATAAAGCTCCGCCGGGTCGGGATTGCCCCGGAGAACCGCTTGCGCGTAACCCTTGGCAAGGTCGAACCGTCCGATCTTGGTGTAGTGGAGGAAGTCATTCCAGTTCTCGGCCAGCGTCTGAGGTTGACCTTGTGCAAGACCCGCACCGACGACGCAGCATCCGATAAACAGAATCGCCGCGACGGTTCGTCCGTTCAGCATCGAAACGTCTCCCATAGCCCCGTAGTCCGGTTATGGGACCGCCCCGGCTGCAAAAAGCGGAAAAATGGCTCAGAAACACCCATCCTCGCAACACTTTGCACTCGTGCGGTCCATCCCTTCTCGAAGCGGTTACAAACAACAAGCCGTTGCAAATATTCGGCTTTACCCCAACTATCCTAAAGTTAAATCGGCGTTCTGTCAACAAAAAACCCCCTTTTCCAATCTGCCCATTTATCCACTACGAACCGACCTATTAGAATGTGGGACCGGACCAAGAGCTTTCCTGTAACAAAACGACGGCTCTTTCGTCTTCGTAGCTAGAGTAGTAGAGGTCGCGTCAAGGCATTTGTGGCCGACAGCCACACGATCACGCAAGAGGAGGAAACTCGTGAGCCGACATACGCGATTTGTCAGGGCTGATGATCGGTCCAAAGCCAAGACGTTCCTGACGGCGCTACTCACACTGGTTCTTGCGGCGGACATGGTCCAAGCCGGCTGCGACAAGGAGGGCGACACGAGGGAGGACGAGTGGCCGATGTGCACGCCCGGAAAGGTCGGGACGGGCGCTCTCGTTGTCCGGGGCGCTTGCAGCGCGGCAGAAGGCGGCTGTCCGCCCGGGACCGACTGTGTCGACGTTGCGGCCGGAACACACGACAATCCCGCCGTCGAAGCAGGCAACCTCGCCCCGCGTTCGACAAGGGTCGCCGTGCACTATGTCACTGTCGGCAATCCGGGTAACCCCGACGACACGCACGGAAGCTCCACAGGCAACACTTACGGCGGCGTATCCTACGTCTATCGCATCGGCAAGTATGAAGTGACGGCCGCCCAGTACTGTGCCTTTCTCAACGCCGTGGCCGCGAATGACCCATACGAGCTCTACGACCCTGCAATGATGCAGGTTGTCGACGTGGGCTATGCCGGCTGCCAAATCCAGCGGCACGGCGGGCCGGGAGACTATGTCTACCGTGTGTCGGCCGACTGGGCCGAGCGACCCGTCAATTGCGTGGACTTCTGGTCGGCCTGTCGCTTCGCCAATTGGCTGCATAACGGCCAGCCCGCAGATCCCCAGGATGTCAACAGCACGGAAGACGGCGCTTACACGCTCAGTGGCTACACGGGCAGCGATGGTCGCCACATCACACGCAATCCGGGCGCCCGCGTCTGGATACCGAGCGCCGACGAATGGTACAAGGCCGCCTATCACAAGAACGACGGGGTCACCGACCACTATTGGGACTATCCGACCGGGTCCGACCGCCAGCCCGGCAACAGGCTGACGGAGCCCGACCCGGGCAATAACGCCAACTTTGCCGTCACGTACCGAGGCCAAAGGCAGTACACCCTCGGGCCCCCGTACTGGAGGACGCCGGTTGGCGAATTCGAGAACTCGAACAGCCCCTACGGCACCTTCGACCAAGCGGGCAACGCACGCGAGTGGACGGATGACCTCATGAATCCGCAGGGTGGGGAACGAATACAACACGGGGCCAGTTACGCCACGACGATAGAAGACCGCGCCGACCAGATGGGCATGCATGCCTGGAGCCCGTGGGTCGGCAACGTGATCGTGGGCTTTCGCGTGGCCGCGGCGGGACTGAAGGGCGACCTCGCCGGTCGGCAGGGCAAACCCGACGGCGTAGTGGATTGCCTTGATCTCGCCGTTCTGGCTCGGGCCTGGGCGGCCTATCCGGCCGATGAGCATTGGAATCCGGACTGCGACCTTTCGCAGGACGCCAGGATCGATATGCTCGATCTGCGCCTACTCGCCGGGAACCGGCTGGCGGGTCACGAACCATAAGAGCGCCATCGGCGCCAAGAGATTATCTCAAAACGACACTCTGACCTGTCATGGTGAGCGAAGCGAAGGGGTCCCCAAACGCGAAATAATACGGATTAAGGAAAATTCTTGCGCGGCGCAGACTTCGTCATCCTGAGGCGAAGCCGAAGGATCTGGCTCCCGGATAAGACGTTTCGCCCGTTCGTAGCCCAGATCCTTCACGGCGCTGTGCTTCGTTCAGAGCCTGCCCTGAGCGGAGTCGAAGGGATGACACACGCGGCGCAAGAATTATTCATAATCCGTATAATGCGTTTGGGGGGCCCCGAACCGGCTGGCCGCGGGTGCGGCCGGAATATAGTGGCGGTCCTTACGGCCCTGGTGGCGTTGGCGCCCGGGAGGTCCGCTCCGCGACAGAGCGCTTCCGCCACGGCGTGGCGGGAGTTTACCGCTTTCGGGCC
>CAYFUB010000629.1:0-16243 GCA_964346195.1 uncultured Pirellulales bacterium | reverse complement strand
CACAGGCTGCCGTCAAGCGAGACCACTTCTTCAAGCTGAGTCAATCCGGACCACGCAATATAGCCGGTCCAGACCTCTCCGAAGGTTGGATCGAAAGCCTCAACGGCTGTGTACCACGGCGCGATCATGGCAACGATCCTCGGTAACGCTCATGCTCAGATGGCGCCATTTCCTCCTCGTCGGTTGACTGGATGCCATGGTTTCTTTCATGGCTTGTCCTTCATCTCCCCTGTCCAGCGGTTGCGACCCACCCAGAACGGGCAGAAAGGACAGTCCTGCCCTTTGGGATAGTCGTGCCCTTCCTCGTGCGGGCAGCCGATGATTCGGTCGGCGCACACCACCTGTTTGACGTGATACTGCTTGAGGAAATCGGCAACCTGCCTGCCGATCTTCTCGTCGTACCGCACGTCCGTCCTGCCGGACATCCAACGCTGAAGATCGATGATTTCCTCGCCGGTCTCGTCGTGGACAGCGGCGACGACCTTGGAGGCCCACCGATCATTCGGACCGTACCACGCAATGGTTCCCAGGCACGCCCGGCCGGTATTTTTGCGCGTTTTCATACTTGCCCTGCGGCCAGACTCCCTTCGTCCCAGTTGGCAGCAGTATCAGGGGCAAGCCCGCCATAGGCAAGAAGAAATTCCGCACAAGACGCGACTGCGTGCCACTGCATTTTGTGGCAACGACAGGCACACAGGAGGCAGCAGCGCCCCCACCCGGCACGATCGCCCCGTCGCATCTCCACAGATTTTAGGCGATTCGCCTGCGCATAATTCGCCGTTTCCCTATGGGTTGGTCGTGCGACCTCCCGCTATTCTAACCGTTCGAGAAGCTTACATCGACGTCAAAGGAGTCAGATGCCGGTCGAAACACCGGCAACCCTTGATTGGGAGAAAGGGGGAGTCATCATGAAACGAGCAGAGTATGGTCCGGCGTGCTTCGTGGTCATCATCATCCTCAGTTTGTCTGTGGCGTCGGCCGCACCGGTTCTGCCGGACTTCGACGCCGCGACGTTCACGGCGGAGTCATCGGTCAGCGACAACATCTATTTCCCCCTGGTGCCGGGGACGGTCTATACCTACGTGGGGCAGCCGGTCGAAAACGGCGACACCGAGCTCAACCGCATCTTCGTGACGTTCGACACGAAGACGATTCTCGGGGTCCAGGCCCGCGTGGTCCGGGACACCGAGTATGTCGACGGCCTGCTGGTGGAAGACACGCGGGACTGGTTCGCCCAGGACACGGCCGGCAACGTCTGGTATATGGGCGAGTTCTCGACGGCGTTCGAATACGATGACGAGGGCAACCTGATCGGGACCGACACGGAAGGGTCGTGGGAAGCCGGCGTGGACGACGCGCTGCCCGGCGCCATCATGTTGGCCAGCCCCGCCGTGGGCGACAATTACTACCAGGAATTTGCGCCCGACGTGGCGCTGGATCAGGCCACGGTCATCAGCCTCGATGAGACCATCTCCATCGATCTCGGTACCTTCACGAACGTCCTGCAGACGCTGGAGACGACGGAGCTCGACCCCGATGCCCGCGAGTTCAAATACTACGCCCCGGGCCTCGGCCTGATTCTGATCGAAGAGGACCTGGACGAGAAGTTCATGAATCCTGAATTCGTGTCACAACTCGTCGATGTCACGGTGATTCCCGCGCCGGCCGCTCTGCCCCTGGCTGTACTCGGCCTCGGTGGGCTCGCCCGGTTGCGACGCCGGCGCAGATAGAAATCCGCATGGGCTGAAGCCCATCCTACCTGTTTGGCGACTATTCGCTTTCGAGCGCGATTTCGGCCCAGTGGGCGGCTTCGAAGCGCCAGCCGGTCGGCTCGTTGATTAGCTCCAGTTTGGTCTCCTGACCGGCGTATTTCGACAGGTCCACCGTCACTTCGGTCCAGCCCATCGAGGCGGTGTCCGGGCCGATGGTCTGGCGGAGCAGTTGCGCGCCGCTGGCTCTGACAATGAGGTCCCAATCGCCGCGGGCGTCGTGGCCGACCACCAGTCTCAGGGTACTTTTCTCGTTCGCGGGCAGGGTCACGGTCCGGCTCAGGACGCAGCCGATCGTCTGGCTCAGCGGGTGGGTCAGCAGCACGTTCCGCCGGCCGCGCAGCTCCTCCCGAAAACCGGGGTCCATGTCGTCGCCGCACTTCGCGACCTTCCAGCCGGGGGCCACTCTCTCGACGGCCTTGGACAGGTCCCGCCCCACGACCGCCGTGATTTTGGCCATCTCCTGGTCGGTGTAACGGCTCTCGGCCGCCGGCCCGGGCTCCCAGCATTGTTCCAGCCGGCTCGGGCGGGGCCGCTGCCGCGGGATTATGAAGTGCTCTTTGCCCTGGTCATCCGTCTCGATCCGGCCGCCACAGTTGGTCACGGCCTCCCGGGCCAGCCTCTCGGAGACATCGACCAGCGTGGGGAAGTCGTACGGGGTGTGGCTGAATTTGCCCGTCGGGTCGAGGGCGGTCTTGAATTTCTCCGGCAGATTGGCGAAGCCGATGGTCGTGAAGAGAATCCCCGCGGCGTTCGACGGGTTGCAATCCGAATCCAGGCCGCAACGCGTGGAGATGATAATCGTCCGATCCGGATCGCCGTTGCCGTAGAGAAGCCCCATGACGATGTAGGCCCCGTTGATCCTGGCATCGATATTGAAGGGGTCTTCAGGCCCGGTGCACGAGGACCGCCGATACTGCGGGTTGAGGTGGTATTTCTCGTTGATCAACTGCCAGACCTTGGTCCAGTCGTTCGGATATTCCCTGTGCCAGCGGAGCAGGTCGCT
This sequence comes from uncultured Pirellulales bacterium, assembly GCA_964346195.1. GTDB lineage: Bacteria > Planctomycetota > Phycisphaerae > Sedimentisphaerales > Anaerobacaceae > PLanc-01. The sequence goes on along the minus strand of CAYFUB010000629.1, from coordinate 13,468 downwards.
GATACACTCGTGATACTGGCTCGCGCTGGGGATGCAGCGGAGGCCCGCCCTCACGATTCTCTCCATGTCGCTTTCGAAGAAGGCGGTGGCGTACATCCCGCCGACGAACTGGCCGCCGTAGAGCCCGTCACCGTAGTTCATCAGCCGGCCGAAGAGCTCGCCCAACTGAATCGCGACGTTGGGCATGCCCGGCGCGATCAGGCCGGCGAAATCGGCCTCGATCTGGTAGTCGATGTCGTCGGCGTGCTTGTTGAACTTCGGATGCCCGGAATCCGGCGGCGCGATGCCGCTGCGCAGGTTGTCCCGGCCGGCGCGGTTGGCGTGCCAGAGCGGATAGCCGCTGTTGGCGAAGTCGATGCCCGCCTGGCGGATGGACACGTCGAACCCGTACAGTTCGAGGGTCCGCAGAAACGTCATCTCCACGTAGATGTCATCCTGCTGGAACTGGTTGATGAGCTTCGGCTGCCACTGGGGCATCTTGTCTTCCGGGATAATAACGCCCTTGTAGCGGAATTCGGTGGGTCCGCCCCAGCCGACGCCGGCCATCTGGCCGATCCAGCCGGCTTTCATTTTGTCCACGTACTCGTCGACGCTGATTCGATGGGTCCCGGACTGTCGCAATCGCCGTTCGGCTGCCCGCGCGTTTTCACTGCCAAGCACTCCGGCGAGGACGATCACCGAAGCGATGGTTGACAGGAGACTTCGACTCATGGTACACCTCCTTACGTCGTCCGTGAATCTGCTGAGCACTCAAGCGTTCCAAATGACCTCGCAGCCGGAACAAACTGTAACCGGGCCTCTTATATCGCGGCCGAGTCGCCCCGTAAAGCAGAAACCGGACCCGCAGGGCAAGCGGTCGAAAAGCAGGTGACTATTGGGGCCGGATACTGTACCTTGAAATGCGTCGACAGGCCGATATAATGAAACGAGTGCCGGGGCAGGCTTCCGGGCCGCATATTTGTTCAATGCTTTGGCGGGCAAAAGGAATGTGGAAGAATCCGATGTGGTTCCTGGGCATGGTCGCATGCTTGTGCCTCTCGTACTACGATAGCTGCGGGGCCGAGACGTGGCGGCTGAAAGACGGGGAACAGTGGGAATCGGTGGCCGCCGACCCGCAGGAGCAGTACCTGCACGCCGTCGCCGAGATCAAGGAGCTCGCACGTGAGGGAGAGACCAAGGCGGTCAAAGCGGCGCTCGAGCAGCTCGAAGAGGAGTTCCCCGATCGTATCGGCCCGGATTTCGAGCTGTTTATCCTCGGTGAGCTGCAATACTGGCGGGGCCATTACTCCAAGGCGCTGGAGAAATTCGAGAAACTGCTGAAGGATTATCCCACCGGCGAGTACGCCGGAACGGCCCTCGAAAGAGAGTTCGATATGGCCCAGGATTACCTTCAGGGCCGCAAGAAGACCGTTCTCGGCTTCATCAGGATTTCCGGCTACGCGGAAGGCGTCGAGATCATGGAGAGAATCAGCGATCGGGCGGGGCTTGACGAGCCGAACAGCGTCGGCCTGAGGGCCGCCATCGCCGTGGCGGAACACTTCGAGGCACAGGAAGAGTACCTCCATGCCTACTTGAAATGGTCGGAAATCGCTTCGTACTGGGAGAGCGGACCTATCGGTAAGAAGGCGCTCTACCGCATGGCAGAGGACAATCTGGCCGCCTACGATCAGTATCCGCCGGACGAGAGGCCCTACTACGACGCTTCGAAGCTGGATACCGCCCGAACCTATTACCAGAGATTCCTCGCACTCTATCCTGAGGAGGCCCGGCAGAAAGAGGTTCCCGAGAAGCTCAGGCAAATCGATGAACAGATGGCCTACAAGCAGCTCACAATAGGACGGTACTACCGGCGTACCGGCGAACGCCGGGCGGCTAATCTGTACTTCGATATGGTCGTCCAGAACTGGCCGCAAACCGAAGCCGCAGCCCTGGCCAGACAGGCTCTCGAGGGGGGAGAAATCGGTGGCAAATAAACGCGTCTCCGCAAAGAATTCGAAATTCGAAATCCGAGGTTCGGGACAAGCACGAAAGACCGGCATCCCGAATCACAGACGGGGCCGAGCCGATGCCGCGTTTCGGTCTCTCGGATTTTGGGTCTGTTTCGGATTTCGGATTTCGTGCTTCGTGCTCGCCACAGGTGGGTGTGCCGGCTTTGGCGGCTATTCGAATGCCTCCCTGTTCCCGGACGACATTGGCAGTGTTTACCTCGAGATGTTCGACAATCGCAGTTTTCGCCGGGGCGTGGAATACACCCTTACGGACGCCCTCGCCAAGCGCATCGAAGCCGAGACGCCTTATAAAATCGTGTCCAGCAGGGACCGCGCCGACAGCATAATCAGCGGACAGCTCATGGCAGTCGGTGAAGGAATCCTGACGCTCGAGCGCGAGATCGGCCGGCCCCTGGAGAAGGAGGTGATGCTGACGGCCGTCGTGAATTGGAAGAATCTCAAGACCGGCGGGCTCATGATCAACAGTGAAACGGTCACCGCGGCCGCCAGCTATTCCCAATTCCAGAACCAGGACTTCACGTATGGGTCCGCCGTGGCGGCAAACAAGCTGGCCCGGAATATCGTACAGTTGATGCAGAAACCGTGGTAGAAGAGATACGGGTATGCGCCCCGGGCGCGTGGATGCGACCATTTCCGACCGGGGTCATGTGAGAATATGAGAAACAACGCAGGTAATAGACCAAGAAACTCTCGTCGTGAGGCGGGGCAACGTCCGAACCGGAAACCCCCGGTGCCCAGCTACCGGCGCAGCCCCTTCAGTTGGGTGATCATCCTCATGATCATCTTCGCGGCCGTGATGATGCTCAACCAGGGGCTCGTCACCAACACGCTGAGTTGGGACCAGTTCGCCGGGTATATGCTCAAGGGAGGCCAGGTCGCGCGGATAGAAATCGGGGATACCGAAATTGCGGGCAAGTTCCGGGAAGGCTCGGAGGCCGCCCAGGAGCACGGGTCGCTGGCATTCAAGGTCAACTACCGACCCGAGGCCGGCGCGAAGGAACGGTTGAACGCGCTCCTGGATCAGGTTGAGGAGCTGGCCCGTAAGAATCCGGAGCTGTACGCCATGGAGATTGAGTGGACCAAGCCGCAGATCTGGCTGCTGATGCTGGTGAACTGGCTGCTGCCGTTTCTGGTTATTGGCGTTTTTATCTACTTTTTCTTCATGCGGAACCTGCGTGGCGGCGCCGGAGGCATGCTCATGTCGTTCGGCCGCAGCCGCCACAAGGTTCACGGCAAAGACCGTGTCAAGGTCACTTTCAAGGATGTAGCCGGCATCGATGAAGCGAAGGAAGAGGTCGCCGAGATCATCGAATTTCTCAAGAATCCGCGCAAATTCCAGCGTCTGGGCGGACGCATCCCGCGCGGCGTGCTGCTGATAGGGCCGCCGGGTTGCGGCAAGACCCTGCTGGCCAAGGCCATTGCCGGCCAAGCCGACGTGCCGTTCTTCAGCATTTCCGGCAGCGACTTCGTGGAGATGTTCGTCGGCGTCGGCGCCTCTCGCGTTCGCGACCTGTTCAAACAGGCCAAGGACAACTCCCCGTGCATCATCTTTCTGGACGAGATCGACGCCATCGGCCGCAAGCGCGGCGCCAGCTTCGTCGGCGGCGGCCACGACGAGCGCGAGCAGACGCTCAACGCGATTCTCGTGGAGATGGACGGCTTCGACACGAACGACCAGGTGATCGTGATCGCGGCGACCAACCGGGCGGATATTCTGGATCACGCCCTGACCCGCCCGGGCCGGTTCGACCGACAGGTCGTCATGCCTCTGCCGGACCTCAAGGGCCGTCTGGAAATCCTCCGGGTTCACGCCCGTAAGGTCAAGCTCAGCCCCAACGCGAATCTGGAGCGCCTGGCTCGCGGCACCCCGATGTTCAGCGGCGCGGACCTGGCGGCCATCATCAACGAGGCCGCTCTGGCCGCCACCATGGCCAACAAGGACTTCATCGAGATGCCGGACCTGGAGGAGGCCAGGGACAAGGTCCGCTGGGGACGCGCCAAGAAAAGTCGCGTGGTCGATCAGAAGGAGCGGGAAATCACCGCCTACCACGAGGCCGGCCACACGCTCGTGCAATCGCTGATCCCGGATGCCGACCCCCTGCACAAGGTCAGCATCATTCCACGCGGCCCGATGGGCGGCGCCACGTTCGCGTTGCCCGAGAGGGATCGCACCATCTTCACGAGGCGCTATTGCATGGCCCTGCTCCAGGTCTGCTTTGGCGGCCGGATTGCCGAAGAGATGTTCTGCGATGACATTTCCAGCGGCGCCCAGTCGGATATCGAGCAGGCCACGAGGATCTCCAGACAGATGGTCCTGACCTGGGGCATGAGCGACCATCTCGGCCCCGTCAGCTACGGTCACGACCAGGGCGTAGAGCCCAACTACCTCCTGCCGACCGAGCGCGAGTATTCGGACCGAACGGCGGAGGAGATCGACGCCGAGGTCAAAAGGATCATGGACGAGGCTTACAAGCGGGCCAAGCAGGTGATCGCGGACAATAAGATCAAGCTCGAGAACATCGCGCAGGCCCTGCTGCGGTACGAGACGCTCGATGCCGATGACGTCAAACTCATTCTGGACGGCGGCCGACTGGATAAGCCTACCGTGGGAGACCTACTCGCGGCCGAGCAGGCCAAGGGTACGACGGATGGCGAAAAGGAAAAGAAGGAACGGCCGACGCGCAAGTAGTCCCGCTTTTCCAAGGGCCGGAAAAACGTGAGATGAACAGGACAAAGCATCTTCTGGTGGGCGCAATCTGCGCGGCCCTCTGGGTCTCCCCGGGCCCGGCTCAGGAGGGGACAGGTCTAATACGGATTATGACTGATTCGCGGGCCTCGCCTGTTATCCTGAGTCGCTGCGCCGCTCCGCGCCTGGTGTTGGGAAGAAACCCGGTCAGGGCTTTGGGTGGCACGCCCAAGCGGAGCTTGAGCGTGTCCTTGGCGGTGAGGCAAGCACGCTCAAAACCAGCTTGGGCACGCCACCCGCTCCGTCAGTTTCTCAGGAGCGCAGCGAAGGATCCGGGCGGCGAGTGGAAGAAGCTTCCAGCGCAGCGGCCACGATTCTATCATTCCTGCGCAGGCAGGAATGGTTCGAGCCCCCAAATCCGATGTATCGGATTTGAGACCAGTCCCCAAACGCAATTCATCGCGTTTGGTGGGGTCCCCGGAAGCGATACATTGCTTCTGGGGTCTCAGGTCCCCAATCCAGACGCCGTACGCAGTGGAAGTGGCCTCAAGTGTCAGCACGCGCGCAAGTCGCGGGTCGGCCGGACCCCTGCCGGGGTTCGGGGTCCCCAACGCATAATTCCGCGCTGGGTGGCCCTTCCCACACGCGAGATATCGCGCGTGGGGGGCCCCTCCCCAGGGGTGACAGACTCGCGCCGCGTGGCGACCGCGGCAATCGCCGGCCCCTCGTTCATTCTGTCCGAGGTTCTGCGTGCTCCGGCGCCCGAGGCCGACACGGTCGAGATCGTTCGATACGAGGACGAATACTCCCGTGCGCGCCTTGCGCCGGCACGTCTCGGCGACAAACGCGGGCTGGCGGTTGTCTTCAAAGGCACACACGATCTGCACTATTACGCGCGAGCCGAGACAGCGCCGGTCCCCGGTCTGCAGTTGAAAGTCGAGGCGACGTCCGACCGCATTGAATTCGGCCATGCCATCTTCCCGGCGTGGGAGATCTTCAACGACCCGACCGGCGCGAAGGTTGAAGTCTATGCGGGCGATTTCACGGTCTTTATCCCCCTCCAGGAGGATGCCGTGGCCGGCGCGACCGGCGCGGCCGAGGTTACAGTGCGAGTTGCCGGGGTTGCCTGCACGAGCATGATATGCCTGGCCCGCTTTGAAAAGACGTTGAGCACCACCATCGACCTGAGCGAGGCGGGCACCTGGACTCAGATTTCACAGGAATCGCCCGGGAGGGCCTCCGCCGGCGGGAAGCCGGACGCCATCGCATCGTCCGCAGTCGAAGGACGAACGGCCTTGCTCTACAGCACCGGCATCTACTATCTGCTCGCCGTCGCCGCGGGCCTGTCTATCAATATTATGCCGTGCGTGTTGCCTGTTTTGCCCCTGATTCTGGTCCGGCTGGTGGACCAGTCCCTGCATTCCGCCCGCCGGCGCGTCACCTCGGGGCTGGCGTTCTGTGCGGGAGTCATCCTCTTCTTCGCCGCCTTTGCCGCCCTCTCGGCCGTCATTCACGTCACCACGGGGGCCGTGCTCGACCTGAACAGCCTCTTTCGCTATCCCGCCGCCGTGATCGTTCTGTTCCTCGCCATCGTCTTCTTTGCTCTGGTCATGCTGGATGTCGTCACGTTGACCTTGCCGTCCTCCGTCGCAGGCCGGCGCGGCGCCGCCTCGGGCCTGATCGGCTCGGCGGGCATGGGCTTCTTCGCCGGGATTCTCAGCACGCCGTGCAGCGGGGCCCTGCTCGGCTTCGTCCTGGTGTGGGCCCAGACGCAGCCCCTGCTCGTCAGCAGCACGGCCATCGTGCTCATGGGCGTCGGCATGGCTCTGCCCTACGGCGTCATCGTCTCGGTTCCCTCGCTGATCGACCGCCTTCCCCGGCCCGGCTACTGGATGGAGATATTCAAGAAATCCACCGGCTTTCTACTGTTCTTCATTGCCGCCAAGCTGACACTGGCCGCCCTGCCCAAAGAAAGACTCCTGAGCCTGCTCACTTATGGCATTATCTTCAGCTTCTGCGTGTGGATGTGGGGCAAGTGGGTCGGCTTCGCGACGCCGCCGCCGAGGAGATGGACGATTCGAGTAGTCGCCCTGCTGATCGCGGTCGCGGCCGGCTGGTGGCTGCTGCCCGCGCCGGCCCAGTCGGCGGCGACCGCCATCGAGTGGCAGCCCTATGAAGCCGGCCAAGTGCAGCAGGCCGTCGCCCAAGGCCGGCCGGTCCTGCTCAAATTCACGGCCGACTGGTGTACGAACTGCAAGGTCGTCGAGCGGCGAGTCTATCAGGATGCCCAGGTCGCGTCGCTCATCCGGGAGAAGAACGTACTGGCGATCAAGGCCGATACCACACTGATTGACTATCCGGCCACCACGGATCTGAAGCAGGTATACGGCGAGGCGGGCAACGTGCCGGTCAGCATCGTCCTGCTGCCCGACGGCACGCAGGAAAAACTGCGCGGAATTTTCGACAAGGAACAGTTGATTGGGATTCTCAAGAGGTTGCGTCAACAGTAGCATGGGCATCCTGCCCATGCGTCCCACGGGCGTCTCGCCCGTGGAAAAGGCCCCCAACGCGGAATTGTGCATTGGGGACCCTGAGAGACGATGATCGGCAGGGCCAAAGCCTGCCCTGAGCGAAGTCGAACGGGATGGCCCTGCGACGGGGCTCCCGAGGCGCGAAGATCGCGTCCTGGGGACCCTTCATGGGCAAGATGCCCGTGCTACGATGGACTGCCAATCACAAGAGAAAGGTCGCGTCAAATGCCACAGAACCGCGAACACGGCAAGAAAGGCACCAGGAAAACAGGCGGGTTCGACAAAACCGCCGCCGCAGCGCGGGTCAGGAAGATTCTGCCGATCCTGAAGAAGACCTATCCGGATGCGAAGATCGCCCTGCACTTCTCCAATCCGCTGGAGCTGCTGATCGCCACGATTCTCTCGGCGCAGTGCACTGACGCGCGGGTGAACATGGTCACGCCCGGGCTGTTCAAGAAATACAAGTCAGCCGCCGATTGGGCCCACGCGAACCTCCGGCAGATCGAGGAAGACATCAAGACTTGTGGTTTCTATCACAACAAAGCGGTGAGCATCCAGGGGGCCTGTCGCAAGATTGTCGATGCCTTCGGCGGCAAAGTCCCGGACACGATAGAAGAGCTTGTGACGCTGCCGGGCGTGGGCCGCAAGACCGCCAACGTCGTGCTCGGCAACGCCTTCGGCGTCCCGGCCATCGCCTGCGACACCCACGTCATCCGAGTCTCCTGCCGGTTGCGGCTCTCCGAAAACGGCGATCCGGTAAAGCTGGAGTTCGATCTGGCCGATATAGTCCCCAAAAAGGACTGGACGCTCTTCAGTCACCTGCTGATTTTTCACGGTCGAAACATCTGCGTGGCCCGAAAGCCGAAGTGTCCCGAGTGCCCGATAGCGAAGTATTGTCCCGCAGCCAACAATCCCGACCTGTGGTAACATTGGATTATTCGTCATGCGATGGAAAGTGAATGAGGTGATCGAGGCGGCCGACAAGCCCGTGAAGGACTTGTGGCGGATCTTCCGTATCATGGCCGAGGTCACCGAGGGCTTCGATGAGCTGGCCTCGGTCGGTCCGGCCGTCTCGATTTTCGGCTCCGCCCGGCTCCCGCGCGAGCACAAGTATTATCGACTCGCCGAGATCACAGCGCACAAGCTGGCCAAGGCCGGCTTCGCGATCATCACCGGCGGCGGCAACGGCGTCATGGAAGCCGCCAACAAAGGGGCCGCCGACGCCGGCGGATGCAGCATCGGCCTGAACATCGAAATCCCCGAGGAGCAGGTTCCGAACCACTACCAGAACCTCTCCATGCACTTCCGCTACTTCTTCGTTCGCAAGGTCATGTTCCTCAAGTACGCCCACGGGTTCATCGTCTTCCCGGGCGGTTATGGGACGATGGACGAGTTCTTCGAGGCCGCCGTCCTGATTCAGACGCTCCGCCAGGCCCACTTTCCGGTCATTTTGATGGGGAGCGACTACTGGGGCGACCTGATCGAGTGGATGAAGCGAGTCATGTTGGACGAGTACCACTTCATCTCGCCCGAAGACCTCCACGTCTACACCTTGCAGGACGACCCCGACGCCGCAGTCAAAATCATCGTTGACTTCAAGGAGCGTCAAGGCCCCGGCGGCTTTGCCATGCCTCCCGGGATGAAGAAGTCCCACTCCCACGAGTTCAAGGCCGGACCCGACGACCCGTAAACACCCCCATTGCCTCATCGGCTCGGGTGCCGCTTACGCCCGCGTAAGCATGTGTCTCGCACGGCGAGCCGACCACGTCCACGCCAGCGCTGACCCCCAGCGATGTTCGTAGTGACGCCGTGAGATGTTCGTGTCGCGGCCATCTTGGCTGCGTCCTGTCCAAAGTGTCCCGCCTTCGGATCGCGGGCGGGACGCCCGCGACACGTGCTCTTGATGCCCTCACGGGCCCACTACAAACGGGCTGCGCTCGATCCGCAGATTTCAAATCAGCTTTGAGGCCGCTCAGTGATACCGAGGCCCGGCTGGTCATTAAGGAGCAGCCTGCCGTGCTCCACCGTGACGCCGGTGAACGGATCGTTGGAGATCAACAGGTTCCCGTCCAGGTCGGCGTAATCGACCAGCGGACTCAGGTGTACTGCGGCCGAGATGGCCACGGAGCTCTCGATCATGCAGCCGAGCATGATCTTCAATCCCACTGCACGGGCCACGTGAATCATCCGCAGCGCCTCCTGGATTCCGCCCGCCTTCATGAGCTTGATGTTGATGCCGTCGTAGGCCCCTGCCAATGCCGGGATGTCCGCCGCCCGCTTGACCGCCTCGTCGGCGATGATGGGAATCTCGGCCCGCTCCCGCAGCCACGCGGTCTCCTCGATCATGGCCGCCGGCAACGGCTGCTCGATCAATTCCACGCCCATCTTTTGCAGCCAGCGCATCTTTTCAAGGGCCTGCTCCTTGTCGCGCCAGCCCTCGTTGGCGTCCACATACAGCGGCTTGTCCGTCACGTCCCGCACGGCGGCCAGAATCTCGGCATCGTTTTCCGCGCCGACCTTGATCTTCAGGACCGGAAAATCCCCGGCCTCCTCGACCTTTCGCCGGATGACCTCCGGCGTATCGATGCCGATCGAGAACGACGTAACGGGCGCCTGGCCCGCATCCAGCCCGAACAGCCGGTACAGCGGGACCTCGAGCTTTCGGCCCACCCAGTCCAGGATCGCGACATCCAGGGCCGCGTGCGCGCAGCTCGGCTCCGGCACGGCTCGCTCCCACTGCTCGCGCAGCCCGACGTATTGAAACCAGTCGCTCCCCTCGACCAGCGGCCGAACCTTCTCCAGGGCCGCCTCCGTCTGCTCGGCGCTTTGCCCATAACGAACGTTAGGGGCCGCCTCGCCCCAGCCGACCACGCCGTCCCGCTCGACCCGCACGAACACGTTGTCCTTGGACTCGCTCGAATTCCGCGAAATCGTCCACGTGTGCCGCAGCACCAGCCGCTTGCGACTGACGGCGAACCGCGTCGCTGCTTTGGCACCGTGCTGCCCCGCCGTCGCAATTCCCGGCCACGCCGCACCGGCCAAAACCGATGTCTTCAACAATTGCCTGCGTGAGATTTCCATATCGTTGCGCCCAAGCCCTCATCAAACCAGACCGACTATGCGACCTGCAATCATCTCTTCATGTATGCGATGGTCAAATGGGCCAGCGCTCGAACGCCGACCGCCAACGCGCCTTCATCCACGCAGAAGTGCGGCGAGTGGCACATCGCCGCCTCTTTGGGGTCGGCGTCCTCCGGCGTGACCCCTATGAAAAAGTACAATCCGGGTATTTGCTGCTGATAGTAGGAGAAGTCTTCCGCCCCCGTCACCGGCGGCCCCGACAGCAAACGGCCTTTGCCGACCACCGCTTCAAGCACCGGGACCATTCGCGCCGTGAGATTGGGGTCGTTGAAGGTGACGGGATACCCCGGCGTGATAACCACCTCGGCCTGTGCCCCGCTGCTCTGGGCGATCAGGGTCGCGGTCCGGCGGACCCGCTCGTGGATGTCGCGGCGCATCTCGGGCAGGAACGTGCGAATCGTGCCGACCAGCTCCACCTCATCCGGAATGATATTTGAGCGCACGCCGCCGTGAATGCTCCCGATGGTGATGATGGCGGGCGCCGCCGGCAGATCGACCTGCCGGCTGATGATCGTCTGCAGGGCCAGGACGATCTGCGACGCGACCACGATGGGATCAGTGCCACCCCAGGGCACCGCGCCGTGGGTCTGGCGACCCCGGACCACGATGCGCAGGCCGTCTTCAGCCGCCATTGCCGCCCCGGAACGATAGGCAATCGTGCCGACGTGATAGAGCGGACTCACGTGGAGACCGAAGATGACATCGGGCTTGGGGTCATTCAACGCGCCTTCGAGAATCATCACCCGCGCGCCGCCTTCCTCCCCTTTGGGTGCTCCTTCCTCCGCCGGCTGAAAGATGAACTTCACCGTACCGGCCAGTTCCTCGCGCATCTGCGCCAGCACCTGCGCGACGCCCATCAGGACGGCGGTATGCACATCGTGCCCGCAGGCATGCATCACGCCCACTTCCCGGCCGTTGTAGACCGTCGTGACCTTCGACGCAAACGGCAGGTCCGCCGCCTCGGTCACGGGCAGGGCGTCCATGTCCGCCCGCAGTGCGACGACCGCCCCGGGCCTGCCGCCGCGCAGCACGCCGACCACACCCGTATGCGCCACTTGCGTCCTGACCTCGAGGCCGAGCTTGCGCAGGTGGTCGGCAACGACTCCGGCCGTGCGCGCCTCGCGGTTCGACAGTTCCGGGTGCTGGTGAAGATCCCGGCGCCAGGCGATCACCTGCTCCTTCACCCCGGCACAGCAGCCATCGATCCCCACCAGGGACGCCCCCCCTGCTACCGCCCGGCCCGGATTGCCTGCGGCCAGCGCCAGAAGGCAGACGAGTACACCCAACGGACGAACGCCCATCGCCCCGACAGGTTTCTTCATCGGACCACCCATTCCCCGTCCTTTCCTTGTCACAATCGTATCAGGGCACTTCACAACATCGAGCGTCCGCCATTATGCCCCCCGCGAGCACCTCCGGCAAGCGCGTTCGTAGTGACGCCGTCAGGCGTTTCCGTAGCATGGGCATCCTGCCCATGACTTTTCCGTAGCATGGGCATCTTGCCCATGACTTTCCCAGTAGCATGGGCATCTTGCCCATGACTTTTCCGTAGCATGGGCGTCTCGCCCATGACTTTTCCGTAGCATGGGCGTCTCGCCCATGACACTCACGGGCACGATGCCCGTGCCATTGCCATCCACATGAGTCCTCACGATTAGGCGGCCTGCCTTCCGTTCCGGCAGGCCGATTAGCGCGTGCGACGCCGTTTGATTTCTTCGGGGAAGTTGAGAAACGCCAGGTCGCCGTGAAGCTCGTAGGCCTTGCGGTCGCGGGCCTTCGCCGCCTCGACCGGATCGTCATAACGCCCAAGGTAGTACCGCTTCCCCCGGTAGTTGATCTCCCCCTCCCACTTGTTCCCCACCCGCTTGACGCCCACGTATCCCGACGCCGAGCCCCGCGGCCCCGCGTTCGCCTGGTTTTCCCCCGGCGTACAGATCCGCAGATTGCACCGCCGGTTGTTCAGCGTATTGTGGTCGATGTGGTCCACGACGCGGCCCTTCGGCGCGTTCATGATCTCGCGGTGCATATAGACCATCCGTCCGTCCTTCGTCCGCCGGACCGCATAGGGCGCCCCGGACTTGCGCAGCACACACCACTTGTATTGGCTGAGCCACTGGTAGTCCCGGGCATCGACGGTGGCAAACAGCCCCCTTCCCAGCGGGATGCGCCGGACCTTGCCGCGCGGCGGGCGGAGGGCCGGTCCCCCGCCCTTGCGCCTGGTCCCCGACCGCGGCCGCAGCCACCGGGCCGCCCTGAAGTTCCGGCACGTCTCCGTCGGCCAAACGTCCCGCAAATGCCCGGGACTGTCCGGATGGTTCGTACACAGCAGCGTGGTAAGCCAGCCCGCCTGCGCGTCCCGCCGGCGGCGTCCTTCCGTGGGCTCGCAACTGTAGGCGCACAACTGGCACCGTCCCGCGAACCACTTGGCGGCGATAGGCTCCCAGAGCTTGCCCCGGCACCACACCGGCCACAGTTCGCTCTCCGGCGGCGGTACCCGCGGCCGTCGCCTGCGGCCGCTCCCCGCCTTGCCAAGACCTTTCTTCGGAACCTTCTTTCGCCCCTTCCCGCGTTCGCTTTTCTTTCCCGTCCGCGTTTTCATAGTCTCCCCTTTGCGCCGGCCAGCGGGCAGTGACAAGTAATAGGTGGTACGTGATACGCGATAGGCGATAAGCTGCAGCGCCGCCCGCCCTGCGGCGCGCCGTCGCCGCCCGTCGTGTCGTGGCGAGGCCGTCCCGGCCTTGCGTCCCGCCAGCATCCTGCCGGCGCCCTATCGCTTCACACGCAACATCGCCAACATGGTAAATCAACAATACACACCGGTCAACAAGAATCTCAATAAAATGCCTGTGTTATATTATTCCTAAACCATTGCCCTGCCAGGAATAACGAAATTCCGTAAGAAAATCTCTCGGTAGGATGGGCTTTAGCCCATGCGGACCCCGACAACAGGTTTGTAACCACGAAGCACACGAAGCACACGGCGCGGCCTTCGGCCGCAACCAAAGAATTGCCTCACACGAAGGCACGAAGACCACAAAGAAGAACGCGCCAGCAATGGTTGTTCACCTTCGTGGCTTTGCGGCTCTGTGTGAGAACCAAGT
>CAYFUB010000628.1:0-3123 GCA_964346195.1 uncultured Pirellulales bacterium | reverse complement strand
CAGGCCGACCAGAGAAGGCACCAGGACGGAGGCCAACACAATGCTCGCCAGGACCACCGCTGCCACACTCGTCACGCGCAATGTCTTTATCATGAGACCACCATCGATGACGGATTATTGATGATTGAAAATGGAAGGCGCGGACTGAATCATCAATCATCCATAGCCCTTAATCAATTTATTTTGACATTGCCGGCGGCTGCGGGTTCCCTCCAATGGATAATTTTCTGCATATACTCCTCCTCGTGTCCGGCGTAGCCGGCGCTTTTTTCGGGCGTATGGCAGTCCAGGCAGGTCATTTTCGGCTGGGTGGTCGCCGTCTGTCCGGAGGTCCGAATATGCTCGGAGCCCGGCCCGTGGCAATTTTCACAGCCGACATCCTTCAGATGCGGCGTCCCGGCCTCGGTGACGAAGCCGCTGTCGTAATCCATTCCTGTTACGTGACATACGACACACTCGGGGTCATGGTCCGAACCCACCCTCTTGAGCGAGGCCAAGGCGTCGGCATGAGCCTTCGTGCTCCATCGGTCGTACTCATACTCGTGACAGGGCCGGCAGGCCCTTGAGCCCGCAAACACAATGTCCTGCGGTAACGGCAGACGCGGGTGCCGCTCCAGCAGGTTACTGTCCTTCACCAGTTGCTGGTACTGCCGGTAAAGCTGAACGAGGACCTCGTCGTCGGGCAATTTCTCCTCCACGGGAATCCGCTCGAACTGCAAGACCAACTCCTCCGTCTGCCGCGTGACGGCCACATCGAGCCGGCAAATATAGCGTCCGAAGCGGCCCACGGCAAAAACCAGCGGCCGGGCATCCGGACCGCTCACCAGTTGCGGCTCGTCGGAATCCGAGGGACAGATGACGCATTCGACCCCAGGTACCTGCGCTGCCAGAACCTTCAGCAGGCCGGGACCACAATGTTGGAGGATCAGGATATCAAGCGTTGAGACGCCGGCGACCGCGCCGATGAGTTCGGCTGTGTTTTCCAGGGGAGTAACCTCGGGATCGACCGCCACGACCCGGACGACGATTTCGCGCCCCTGAGAGGTGAATCGCCTGGCAAACACCGGAGACCGGTCTGCTGTACCGATAATCTCGAATCCCTGTTGACGATCCGCCAACAGCCCGAGGCGCCCGGCGATGTCGAGGTCCTGATGGGTCAGACGAGCAACGTCATAACCGAGGCGTCGCAGGGCCTCAAAAATGACCCGGAACTTGATAAGGTCCTGCTCGCTGTCGCCCCGAACCAGGGCGCCCGTTTCAACGATCAGCCTGTTCGCTGCCGGTACGCGGCTGAAGATCGCGGTACGCTTTTCGAGACCGCCAAGCTGTCCCCCGGAACAACCGCAAGGCCTGAGCGAGCCAAGCTCGCTGCCGGTGAAAAACACGGTCAGTTCTTCAGAGGGCTGCGTCACGGGCCTGCCCGTCTCAGAAGGACACGATAAGCCACCGATCAGCACGCAAGTGCTTACGAATACAAGTATTACGTTCGTCTGGTGGCCCAACGATCTGCCCCTGCCCTCAATGGACTCTTCTGCGTCCGGTCTCAATCCGCAGCCGCGCGCGGCGCACCGCGCTTCGGATGCGGCCGTCTCAATAGAATCCTCGGAACGGGATGGGTAGCGTCTCTCCATCCTTGATTTTCACCTCAAGAACATCCGCCAAGACGGCACGCTCACCCTCCTGCACCGGCGGGGTCACCTCGACCCGCAACTGATAGCGATTGCCGACCTTCTTGCACTCCAGGACCTTCACGGTTCCTTTCTGCGACGTGGTGGACTCGATCTCGAACTGGTCCTGATAGTTGCTGAGGATCCAAATGTCGCGTTGAACCGGCTCATTGGCCTTAAGGTTGAACAGCAGGATCTGCGGCGGGTTGATCGTGAATTCCGGCACGACATCATACAGCGCCCGCACGTTTTTGCATTCCGGGTGCGTCAGCTCGATACTGATTTGCCCTCTGCGATTGCGTTGGAGTTTTTCCATGTCAGCTTTGAGCTTCAGCACGAACTCGGTAGCCGTGACGGCAGGATCGAATTCGGCCGAGAGCGTGTTCGCCGTGGACCGAAAGCCCGTAATGGAGAAAGGCCGGCCGTCCAGACTGGTCAGAGTGATAGTGCCGCTGCCGGCGTTCTCGTGCCGCAGGAAAAGTCGGAGCCTTTCGGGCTTGCAGTCCACCCGGCGGACAATTGTCGCTTTGAGAGTCAGCGTCACAACGGCGTGCTCCGGATCGTTCGTCTGCATGTGGAGTTGTTTGTTCACCACTCCCGGATACGCGCCGGCGGGATAGTCGACCTCCAGCACCCCGCTCGCGCGCGGGGCGTACTTCTGCCCGTTCTTGACGCCCTTCGTGGTGACACCGCAACAACCCACCACCGTGATGATGACCAGCGGTGCATCGCCCGTATTGGTAAACTTGAATTGTGCCGTGTGTTTGGTCTCGGTTCCGATCTCGCCGAAGTCATGGACGACCTTGTCGAGCGTGATTTTCGGCGAAATGACCGAGGCCTGCCCGGCCGTGGGTTCGGTCCCTTCGGACTGTGCGGACCCGGCTACCAAGGTCCTCGATTGCCCCGTTTGGGGCGCTTGGGCCGTCGTCGCCGTATCCTGGCAGCCTGATAGCAGGACCAGAACCGCCGGCAACAACACCGAAAAGCACCAGCCAAACGACAAATCTGCCCTTTCCCCCCGGGCAACTATTCCCTTCCTTTCACGATTTGTGGCCATCTCGTGCACTCCCAAATGAAGTTCGGACCGTTCCAACATCGATTCCGTGAAAAGATTCTATTCTACCCCTGGACGGCTGCGCAAGCAAGAAGTTCCCTCTGGCGTAATCGTCCCACAAAACGCTGTGTGCGACTGAATTGCCTGGCAAGCCATGCACATAGAAGGCCGTAGGGGCGAATCATTATTCGCCCCTGCCCGTTCCTGGCCAGATGCTCCGCCTCGCTCAGCATGACCAAAGGCGCTTGCCCCGCCACAAAACGCAGTCGCACACAAAACGCTTGTGTGCGACTAATTTTCGTGGGGGGGCATACATCAATGCTGTCATCCTGAGCGCCAGCGAAGGATCTGGGGTGGGCATGGTAACCAGCGTCGGTTCTATTCGTGAGCGAGATGCTTCGC